>NZ_JBEZLL010000023.1:0-165556 GCF_040652135.1 Streptomyces sp. NPDC048295 | reverse complement strand
GTCACCGCCTTCATCCTGGCCGGACGCTACTTCGAGGCCCGCTCCAAGCGGAAGGCGGGCGCGGCCCTCAAGGCACTGCTGGACTCCCCGACGGGGGTGCGCGACCGCCTCTCTTTACTGTTTCTTGATGGATAAAATTTGTCTACTTTGCCCGTATATGGTGGTCGATAAGGCCAGAAAGGGACTTATCGCGGCACGGTGCAAGTTGCCACGGTGAGGCCGGGAGGCTTATAAGAGGAGCGTGGCCGAGGCGATTCCGGGAATTCCGGGGAATGCCGCCATGGAGGTTTCCCAATGTTTCTCACTCCGTCCGACACGGAGAAATTGCTGCTGAGCGTCGCCGGAATGGTCGCTCGCGACAGGCGGGAGCGGGGCGTACGGCTCAACTACCCCGAGGCGGTCGCACTGCTCTCCTGCTGGGCCATGGAACGCGCCCGCGAGGGCGCCCGCGTCACCGACCTGATGACCGCGGGGAGGAATGTCCTCACCCGTGCTGACGTGCTGGAAGGTGTGCCCGAGATGCTGCATGACGTCCAGGTCGAGGCAACCTTCCCGGACGGGCGCAAGCTCGTCACGATCACCTCGCCGATCCCGTGATCCCCGGCGAGATCCGGACCGGGGCCGGCGAACTGAAAATCAATGACACCCGTACACAATTGCGTGTGACCGTGGTGAACGACGGTGACCGCCCCATTCAAATAGGCTCGCATCTGCATTTCCCCGACGCGAATCCCGCGCTTTCTTTCGACCGCGCCCCGACCGTGGGATTCCGGCTCGACATTCCTTCCGGTACTTCGCTGCGCTTCGAACCCGGAGTCGGCGCCGAGGTCACCCTCGTCGAACTGGGAGGCCGTCGAAAGGTGCCCGGCATCGTCGTCCCGGGCAGCCGGGCCGCGCGGACGGACGGACCGGAGGCGGCGCGAACGGACGGCTCCCGGGCCGCAGGAACGGATGGCGTGTGACATGGCACGAATGACCCGTGACGCCTACGCGTCGCTGTACGGCCCCACCACCGGCGACCGCGTCCGCCTCGCCGACACCGACCTCTGGATCGAGGTCGAGGAGGACCGCTGCTTCGGCGGCGACGAGGCCGTCTTCGGCGGCGGCAAGTCCATCCGCGAATCCATGGCCCAGTCCACCGCCGCACGCGCCGACGGCGCCCTCGACCTCGTCATCACCAATGTCGTCGTCCTCGACCACTGGGGCATCGTCAAGACCGACGTCGGCGTACGGTCCGGAAGGATCGTCGCCCTCGGCCGCTCCGGCAACCCCGACATCAGCGACGGCGTCCACCCCGGCCTGGTGATCGGACCCGGCACCGACGTGGTCTCCGGCGAGGGCCGCATCCTCACCGCCGGAGCCATCGACACCCACGTCCACTTCCTCATGCCGGAGACCCTCCACGAGGCGCTCGCCACCGGCACCACCACCGTCATCGGCGGCGGCACCGGCGCCACCGAGGGATCCAAGGCCACCACGGTCACCCCGGGTGCCTGGAACCTCGCGATGATGCACCGGTCCCTGGACCGGGTCCCGCTCAACGTCATGCTGTTCGCCAAGGGCTCCACCGTCGGCGAGGAGGCCCTGCGCGAGGCGGCACTCGGCGGAGCGGGCGGCTACAAGGTCCACGAGGACTGGGGCGCCACCCCCGCCGCCATCGACGCGGCACTGAAGGCCGCCGACGAACACGGCCTCCAGGTCGCCCTGCACGCCGACAGCCTCAACGAGGCCGGCTACGTCGAAGGAACCCTGGACGCCATCGGCGGACGCGGCATCCATGTCTTCCACGCCGAAGGCGCGGGCGGCGGCCACGCACCCGACATCATCACCGTCGCCTCCCACCCCAACATCCTCCCGGCGTCCACCAACCCCACGCTCCCGCACACCGTCAACACCGTCGCCGAACACCTCGACATGCTGATGGTCTGCCACCACCTCAACCCGCGCGTCCCCGAGGACCTCGCCTTCGCCGAGTCCCGCATCCGCGCCACCACGATCGCCGCAGAGGACGTCCTGCACGACATCGGCGCGCTCTCCATCACCTCCTCGGACGCCCAGGCCATGGGGCGCATCGGCGAGGTCATCTGCCGCACCTGGCAGGTCGCGCACACGATGAAGCAGCGCTTCGGGGACCGGGGCAGCGCACTGCCCGCCGACAACGAACGCGCCCGCCGCTACATCGCCAAGTACACGATCTGCCCGGCGGTCGCCCACGGCATCGACCATGTCGTCGGTTCCGTCGAACCGGGCAAGCTCGCCGACCTGGTGCTGTGGGACCCCGCCTTCTTCGGCATCCGGCCCGCCGCCGTGATCAAGGGCGGCATGGTGGTGTACGCGCCGCTCGGCGACGCCAACGCCGCGATCCCCACCACCCAGCCCGTCCTCCTGCGCCCCACCGCCGCCGCCGGGGCCGCCCCGCACCTCTCGGTCAGCTTCGTGGCCCCGTCGGCCCTGGCCGACGGACTCGCCGAACGCCTCGGTCTGGTACGGGAGTTGGTCGCCGTGCGGCCCACCCGTCACCTCACCAAGGCGGACCTGCCGAACAACACGGCGCTCCCGGACATCGAGGTCGATCCGGAGACCTTCGCCATCCGGATCGACGGAGAGCTCGTGGAGCCCGCCCCCGCCACCGAACTGCCGCTGGCCCAGCGGTACTCCATGTTCTGATGGCCGGCCTGGCACCCCTGCTGCTCGGCGACGGACGGCTCCCGGTCGGCGCGTACACCTACAGCGCGGGACTCGAACCGGCCGTCGCGGCGGGCCTCACCCGCGACCGGATCCCCGCGCTGCTGAGGGCCCGGCTGCACACCGCGGCCGTCACCGAGGCCGCCGCCGCGGTACTCGCCCTGCGGGCCGCCGGCCGGGACCCGGTGGAGTACGGCCCCGTACAACAGGCGCTCGCCGCCCGGACCCCGGCCGCACCCCTGCGCGAGGCATCGGCGACGCTCGGCCGCGGTGTACAGCGCTTGGCGCGCCGGCTGGCCCCCGGCCATCCGGCGGTCACCGCACTGACCGGGCTTCGCCCCCGTCCGCTGCGGCCGGTGGCACTCGGTGCGCTCGGGGCCGTCATGAAGGTGTCGGAGGAGGAGCTGGCGCGGGGCGTCGTCTACGACGAACTCCAGACCATCACCTCGGCGGCGCTCAAACTGCTGCCCGGCGACCCGCTGGACTCGGTCGCCTGGATCCTCGACGCCGAGCCGCACGCGGCGGCCGCGGTGGCCGAGGCCCTCGCGGTACGCACCCCGGCCGAACTGCCCGCCCGTACACCCCCGCTCACCGAACAGTGGGCGCTCGAACACGCACAACGAGAACGGAGACTCTTCCTTGCCTGACCAGCGCCTCGCCCCCACGCCCGACCGGCACCCCCACCAGCCGCGCGCTCTGCGCCTCGGCGTCGCCGGCCCGGTCGGCACCGGCAAGAGCTCGATCCTCGCCACCCTGTGCCGCGAGCTGGCCGGCGAACTCGCCATGGGTGTCGTCACCAACGACATCTACACCGACGAGGACGCCCGCTTCCTCCGCTCGGCCGGTGTGCTCCCCACCGAGCGCATCCGGGCCGTCGAGACCGGCGCCTGCCCGCACACCGCGATCCGGGACGACATCAGCGCCAACCTCGATGCCGTGGAGGATCTGGAGGAGGCGTACGGTCCGCTCGACCTGGTGCTCGTCGAGAGCGGCGGTGACAACCTCACCGCCACCTTCAGCCCGGCCCTCGTCGATGCCCAGCTGTTCTGCATCGACGTCGCGGGCGGCGGCGACGTCGCCCGCAAGGGCGGCCCCGGCATCACCGGTGCCGACCTCCTGATCATCAACAAGACCGACCTCGCGCCCTACGTGGAGGTCGACGTGGACGCGATGGTCGCCGACGCGTCGGGTGCGCGTGACGGTCTGCCGGTCCTCGCGCTCTCCAAGAACGACCCGGTCTCGGTCGCCCGACTGGCCGACTGGGTGCGGGAGATGCTCGAACGCCACCGCTCCGGCACCCATGTCCCCACCGACCCGGGACCGATGGCACCCCACAGCCACAGCCACAGCCACAGCCACAGCCACAGCCACAGCCACGACGACGCGTGACCGGGGAATCCGCCGAGCCCACCGTCGTCGCCGTGGAGCGCGACGGTCCGGGCCGCCACCTCGCCCGCGAACTGCGCCCGGGCTCCTTCCTCGCGCCCCGGCCCCTGCTGCCGTCCGCCGACCGTCTGCGGATCGCTCTGGTCGGCACCCGGGCGGGCCTGCTCGCGGGCGACGATCTGCTGCTGGACATCTCGGTCGGACCCGGCGCCCGGCTGGAGCTGGTCGAGCCGTCCGGCCTGGTGGCGTACGACCACCGGGGCGGCACGTCGCGGTGGCGGGCCCGCGTCGATGTGGCGGAGGGCGGCGAACTGCACTGGGACGCCCGGCCGTTCGTGATCTCCTCGGGGGCCCGGGTCGAGCGCTCCATGGAGGTCTCGCTGGCGGCCGGGGCGCGGATGCTGTGGCGCGACACCCTGGTCCTGGGGCGGTCCGGGGAGCGGGGCGGCGGGGTCAGGGCGATGACGCGGGCCTCGTACGACGGCTGCGAGCTGCTGGTCGAGGACCTGGACCTCATGGACCCGGACCTGCGTGAGCTCCCCGGAATCCTGGGCCCCAACCGTGTCATCGGCTCGGTCACGGCCCTCGGCGCCGATCCGGGCGGCCGGCCCCACCCGTACCGGACGGCACTGGCGGGGCCGGGGGCGCAGATACGGCTGCTGGACACGGTGGCGCCGGCGATCGAGGCGGACCTGGCCGAGGTCTGGGAGGACTGGCGCGCACCGGGCGGCACCGGAACGCCGGACCCCCCGGTCAGGAACGGCTGACCGCGCCGCGAGCCGTCCCGCCGCTGTCCGCCGAACCGCTGTTCACCGAAGCGCTGTTCACCGGACCGCTGTCCACCGCGCCGCGAGCCGTCCCGCCGTTGTCCGCCGGACCGCTGTCCACCGCGCCACTGTCCGCCGAATCGCTGCCCATCGGACCTGGCGCCACCCCGGCGCGAGCCACCGCGGTCGCACACAACAGCGCGGGGACCGCCGCGACCGCGAAGCAGACGGCCGGGGACATGCGGTCCACCAGCAGACCCACCACCGCGACCCCCACCGACGACCCCGCGTTGACCGCGGTGTTCACCCAGGCACCCGCCTGCGTACGGCTGCCCGCGCCCACGGACTCGTCCGCGATGAGGTACGCGGTGGTCAGGGCGGGCGCGACGAACAGCCCGGCCACCGCGGCGACGACGGCCAGGACGTACACATTCGGCGACAGCCCCGCCCCGGCCATGGCGGCGCCCAGGCCGACCGCCAGCAGCGGCAGCCGCACCCGGTTCGACGCCCGCCAGGAGACGGCGCCGTAGGCCAGCCCCCCGACCGCGCTTCCGGCCGAGAGCGCGGCGAGCACCCACGACACCGCCGCGCCCTGGTGACGCTGCTCGGTGAACGCCACCACCAGCAGATCCAGGCCCCCCAGGCACAGCCCCACGGCCGCCGTCACCAGCACGGCGTGCCGCAGCCCGGCGATGCCGAGCAGCCGCCGTCCGGCGGGCGGGACGTCCGGGCCGGCTGCCGGGCCGTCGGACGGTGCCGCGCCCCGACCCCGCACGACCGGTGAGGAGAGCAGCGCCGCTGTGCCCACGAGCACCAGCGCGGCGCTGATCGCGACACCGGCTGCGGGCGGGGCGGACTTCACGACCACCCCCACCAGCAACGGACCGCTGACGAAGAGGAGTTCCTCGGCGACGCCGTCCAGGCTGTAGGCGCGTCGCAACAGTTCCCGGTCGGTGACGAGGTCGCTCCACAGGGTCCGCATCACCGGCCCCAGCGGTGGAGTGGAGGCTCCCGCCGCAGCGGTCAGCGCCCCCAGCAGGAACGCCGAGGTCCCCGGCCGCCAGGTGGCGTACGCCAGCGCGGCGAGCAGCAGCGCGTAGAGGCCGGCCATCGGCGGCAGGACCCGGCGCGGCCCGTACCGGTCGATCAGCGCGGCACGGGCGGGGGAGAGGAAGACGCTGGTCGCCCCGAACAGGGCCATGACGGCACCGGCGACGGAGTACGAGCCGGTGGAGGAGTTCACCGCCAGCATCAGGGAGAGGGAGATCATCCCGTACGAGAGCCGGCCCAGCAGGGCGGCACCGAAGGTACGGGCGGCGTGAGGCGTACGCAGGACGGTGGCGTACGAAGGCGTGCGTGAAGGCACGGGTGACGGCGACGGCATGGATGCGTTCCTCGTGAGGGCAGCGCGGTGCAGGGCGCTGCGGGCATGCGGGGACACCGGAGTGCCGCACCCGGAAGCGGGGTGCGGTCAGTGCGGGGTCCTACGCACGGAAGAGGAACATGCCGGCCAAGCTATCAGGGCGACCGGCGCGGGTGGAGGGGGAGTTCGGCACCGCATCGGCCGAAAAGCGTTGCGAGCCGTGATCTCGCCTCGGGTAGGTTCGATGTCCATGTCGTCCTCCCTGTACCCCTCCCGTGAGCGCCCCGCCTATGACGCAGACGAGCGGACCCAGCTCGTCGGCTGGCTCGACACACAACGCGCGACCGCCCGCTGGAAGTGCGAAGGACTCTCGGAGGCGGACGCGCACCGCCCCGTCCTGCCGTCCTCGCCGCTCATGACGATGGCGGGTGTCATGTCGCACCTCCGCTGGGCCGAGCACCTCTGGTTCGAGGTCGTCCTGCTGGGCCGCCCGGCGGTGGGGCCCATCTTCGACGGGCCGAAGGACGCCAGCATGATGGTCGAGGGCGTTCCGCTCGGGAAGCTGCTGGACGACTACGACCGGCAGGTCGCGGCGTCGAACGAGATCATCGCGGCGGGCTCGCTCGACGACGTGGGCCGGCACCCGGACTTCGAGGTCTCGGCCGCGAGCCTGCGCTGGATCATGCTCCACATGATCGAGGAGACCGCCCGGCACGCGGGCCACCTGGACGCCATCAGGGAGATCCTGGACGGCAGGACGGGTCACTACTGAGGTCCGTCCTGCCGCACGGTGTCCGCCGCCCGCGTCATCCGGTGGTGCCGGTGATGTCCGCATTGGCCGCCATGATCCGTCCGGCGGCCCGCCGGAGTCCGGGGAGGAAGGCGATGACCTCCTCGCCCCGACGGAGAAGGTCGTCGGTGGACGTGATGCCGAGGTCGGCGACGGCCTCCCGGAAGGCCGGGAGCCGTGCGCGGTGCAGTTCGGGTGCGTCCACGGCCAGTACGCTGTGACAGCGCGCGAAGGTCGCGATGATCCAGAACACCGCTTCGCGGTGGTCGCCCCGCTCGATGAGGTGCCTGCTGCCGTCGATGGCGACCGGCCGCGCCCCGGCGGTGATGTCGCCGCTGAAGAAGAACGGCGTACGGGCGACCTCCGCGGTGGCGTCGAAGGTGCGGGCCAGCTCGTCCAGGTGGTGCCCCGTCCTGGGCGCGGACAGCCGTGCGCACCCGAGCAGTTCCAGCAGCTCCGGGTACAGCTGCGACTGCCCGTACGCGTCGAGGACCTCACGGACCGCCGGATACCGCAGCCGGACCGTGGGGTTGCGCAGGGCGGCGACCAACAGGACATGCGTGGTCACCCCGGTCGGGAACAGCCAGGACGTCACCTGTCCGTGGAACGGGGCCGAGGCGTCGAAGGCCGCGAGGCGGGTCTCGATCCGGCGCTCGGCGTCCAGGCATCTGCGGCGCACCCAGTCCCGCTCGGCGAACCGGCGGGACACGTCGACCCGCAGCTCGCGCAGCCGCCCCGTCGGGTCCTCGATGACGGTGTCGCGGCGGAAGCTCCCCGCCAGGTGGTACGAGGAGAGCACCCCGTCCGCCGAGGCGAGCTCCTCCCGCGGCAGATGGCTGACCTCCAGCAGCGCACCCCGGAAGCGGAACTTGCCGGGCCCGGCCGGCAGGTCCGGCGCGTCGGTGACGACCACCACGTCCACGTCCGAGAACGGGGACAGTTCGGCGTCGTCCGGCAGGCCCACCGTGGAACCGCTGAAATAGGCGCCGCGGAAACCGGGATCGGGCCGGGCGTGCTCGGTGATCCACTGGACCGCGGCCGATCGGGCCGTACCGACTCTCATACCGAACCTCTTTCCGGGCCGCGACGACGCAGCGGCCGGAGCGACGCCGCTCCGGCGCCATCACCGTAGGCCGGTCCCGCCGTGCCGTGCCGCGGGGAACTGTGCCGTGGAGCGCCCGCGAGGCGTGTCATTCGTTGCCGGGTGCGCGGCCGGGGCGTCAACTGTTCTGGCGCCGGGCGACCGTGTGGCGCGACGCCTCCGGCGGAGAGGATTGCGATGAGGAAGATCGTCCTGATGGCCCAGGTGTCCCTCGACGGCTTCATCGAGGGGCCGGACCGTGAGATCGACTGGCACCTGGTCGACGACGAACTGCACCGTCACTTCAACGAGCAGCTCAGGACCATGGGCGGCTTCCTGGAAGGACGGGTGACCCATCAGCTCATGGCGGACTTCTGGCCGACCGCCGACTCCGATCCCTCCGCCACCGAACCCGTGGCGGAGTTCGCCGGCATCTGGCGGGACATGCCCAAGACCGTGTTCTCCCGGACCCTGGAACGGGCCGGCCGGAACACCACGATCAAACGGGAGGTCGACGCGGAGGAGATCAGGGCACTGAAGGCGCAGCCCGGCGGGGACCTGTGTCTCGGGGGCGCCGATCTCGCCGCGACCTTCATGCGGCTCGACCTGGTCGACGAGTACCGCGTCTACGTCCATCCGGTCCTCATCGGCCGGGGCAAACCCCTGTTTCCGGACTCGGCGGTGCGGACCGGCCTCCGTCCGGCCGGAACCAGGGAATTCGGCAACGGGGTCGTGCTGCTCCGTTACGAACGCCGCGCGGTTGCTCCAGCGGAATGAACTCCCCGGGCCACGACGGTGTGCGACCGGTGCTGTGCCGGGTCGTACGGGGAGCCCTCCCCGTATAACTGCCGCACCGTCGCGAGAGCTCTCACGAAAGGACCGGCGATGACGCTCAGTGTCGAGGACCGCCTGGACATCTCCGAATTGCTCGCCCTGCACGGGCACTTGGTCGACAACGACGAACTGGACCGGCTGGACGAGCTGTTCACCGACGACATCGTCTACGAAACCTCGAACCTCGGGCACGGGGAGCTGCGCGGGCTGGCCGCCTTCCGGGACATGGCGCGGGAGCGGGCGGGCAAGCCGGGCGCACCCGTCGGCCACCATGTCACCAACATCGTCCTCACCGAGACCGGGGACGGCCGGGTCCACGCGCGGTCCAAGGGGATCGGTGCCGGCGCGGACGGTCAGTGCGGAAGCGTGACCTACGAGGACGTGATCGTGCGCGGCGAGCGGGGATGGCGCATCAGCCGGCGCAGGATCACCCTGCACTTCACGCCCGCGGCCGCGCCGGAGACCGAGGAGGCCGACAGCTGACGGCCGGCGGCCGGCGGCGCCCCTCGGACATCCGGGGGCGCCGCCGGCCGGGCCGCGGCCCGGGCGTCAGCCGTCCAGCATTCCCGAGGTGTCGATGACCTGACGGATCGCCCGGCCCGAAGCCAGCTCCTCCATCGCCGCGTTGATGTCGCTCAGCGGCAGCGTGCCCGTGTGCATCTGCTCCACCGGCATCAGGCCGGCCCGCCACAGGTCCAGGAACCTCGGGATGTCGCGGCGCGGCACCGCGTCACCCATGTACGAGCCCAGCAGCGACTTGCCCTCGCCCGCGAACGCCAGGGCCGGTACCTCCAGCACCCGGTCCGGTGCGGGCAGGCCCACCGAGACGACCTTGCCGCCCCGTGCCACGGCCGCCAGGCACTGCGCCATCACCTTCGGGCTGCCCACCGCCTCCACCGCCAACTCCGCTCCACCACCGGTGATTTCACGGATCTGTCGCAGCGCGTCGTCGGGGGCGCAGGCGTGTGTCGCACCCAGTCGGAGAGCCAGCTCGCGCTTCTCCTGGACCGGGTCGACCGCGATGATCGGACACGCCCCCGCGGCGCGGGCGCCCAGCACCGCGGCGAGGCCCACCCCGCCCAGCCCGTAGACCACCGTCGACTGCCCCGGACGCAGGGCCGCCGTGTTGATCACCGCGCCCGCGCCCGTCAGCACCGCGCAGCCGAACATCGACGCCACGGTGAACGGAACGTCCTTGGGGATCGGCACCACCGACTCCTGGGCCAGCACCGCGTGTTCGGAGAACGCGGAGACGCCCAGCTGGTGGTGGACCGGGTTGCCGGCGGCGTCGGTGAGCAGCGACGGGCCGTGCAGCAGCGCCCCCGAGCCGTTGGCCGCCGCGGCCTGCGCGCACAGGGCCGGCCGGCCCGCCGCGCAGTCGCCGCAGAAGCCGCAGCTCGGCACGAAGACCAGTGCGACATGGTCGCCGGGGGAGACCCGGCCGACGCCCGGCCCGGTCTCCTGGACGACGCCCACCGCCTCGTGGCCCAGGGCCATCGGCAGCGGGCGGACCCGGTCGCCGTTGACCACCGAGAGGTCCGAGTGGCAGAGCGAGGCGGCCGCGATCCGGACCAGCACCTCGCCCTCGCGCGGGGCGCCCAGCTCCAGCTCCTCCACCTCGACCGGACGGGTCGCGGAGTAGGGGCGGGCCGTCGATATCCCGCGCAGCACCGCCGCACGGGTCTTCACGCCGCCACCTCCGGACGCGGCTCGCAGCGCAGTACGTCCCGGCTCTCCAGCAGCGGCACGACCTTGCCGAGCACGATCTCCTGGAAGTGCGGGGTGGCGCAGTGCGCGGTGAAGTCGGCCTCGGAGGCGTACTCCTCGTAGAGCACGATCGCGCGGGGGTCCTCGGTGCCCTGGTGGACCCGGTAGGCGAGGTTGCCGGACTCCTCGCGGGAGGCGGCGGCCATCGTGTCGAGCAGGGGCAGGACGGTGTTCTCCTCACCGGCCCTGGTGCGGTAGCGGGCTACGACCACATACGTCATGGGGGTTACTCCTGGGGTGGGGCGGGCCTCTTCAGGGCGGTGGGCGGGACCGGCGGCAGCTGGTCCCGGCGCAGAGTCCAGAGGCGGGGGTCGGACGTGGCGGCGGCGGCCGACCCGAGGGCCAGCGCCAGCGCGACGTCCGCGGGGCTCTCCACGAAGCCCGCGGCCACCGACGGGGACATCGCGCGCTGTGCCTGCGCGCTCATCCGGCCGATGATCGGGGCGGGCATGATCTCGACCAGGTCCGGCGCCCCGCGCGAGATCGCGTCCGTGGAGCGGCGCAGATTGGACCGGTCGGTGACGAACACCTTCATCATCGTCAGCAGGCCGAGCGGACGGCCCTTCTCTATGAGGGAGAGCCGGGTGCTGACCACGCCGTGCGCGCCCATGTTCTTGATGAACTCCAGCGCGCCCCGGTCCTGGGCCAGACCGGGGCTGCTGTCCACGTTCACGAACACGGTCTTCCCCGCCCGGCCCAGCGCCGGCACGACCTGGGGCAGCTGCCCCACCGCGAAGGAGGCGAGGATGCACACCTTGGCCGGTGCGGTCAGGAACTGCCGCAGCGGCTGGGTCCCGACGACCGACGCGACGACCGGCACCTCGGCGAACGCCGCGGTGAGCCGGGGGTCGAGCGGGGCACCGGACCGGGAGGGGGAAGGGGTCATGGCAAGGGCCTGCCTGGGGAAGGAGGGGTTCGTGGCTGCTGTCGGCCCGGGGCCTCTCGTCCGGATCGGGCCGGGGTCGCGGGGTCCGGCACGCACGCTCGCCGCGTTGTCGTCGGTCGCCGGGGCTCCGCCCCGACTCCCTCCTGCGCCTTGCGATCGCACGCACCGGACCCCGCTTCCTGATCCGACCTGATCCGAACGAAAGACCCTGGCGTCAGTTCAGCGGAGACGTACCGAATCGGCTGGGAAGGCCCAGTTTGCCAGGGTTGAGAATGCCGGCCGGGTCCAGGGCCTTCTTCACCGCGACGAAGGTCGCGAAGCCCGCCCCGAGGGATTCCTCCAGGTAGGGGCCGCGCAGCAGACCGCAGCCGTGGTGGTGGCTGAGCGCCGCCGCGTGCTTGATCAGTACGGCGTTGGCCGCGTCCCACACCGAGCGGTACCAGTCGCGGCGCGACTCGGGAGCCACATCGCCGCGCAGCGAGAAGTAGACGCAGGCGCCGTCGGTGTAGGCGTGGGACTGGTGGGCGGAGGCCGCCAGGGTGCCGGGCACCGACTGGATCGCGGCGACCACCTCGTCGTAGATCACCGGAAGATCGGTCCAGGACGCGGCCATCTCCAGGGTGTCGGCGACGAAGCCGGGGCCGGGCTTGAAGCCGTCGGCGGACTTGCCGACCAGCATCCGCTCGTCCAGCCAGCGCTCGAAGACCGCCTTGCTGTCCAGCTCGGGGCCGTACTCCTCGCAGACCTCGGCCGCCACCTTGATCGAGGCGTCGACGATGGCCGGGTCGCCCTCGTCGGCGACGAGCAGCAGGTTGGTGTCCGGGTGGCCGAAGTGGGTGCCCGACTCCAGGGTGTCGTACAGCCGCAGGACGGCCGGGGTCGCACCGCGCTGCATGATCTTCCGGCAGGCGTCCAGGCCCTGGGCGAAGGTCTTGAAGCCGTAGGCCACGGCGTTGGCGTACTCCGGCAGCGGGTGCACCCGCAGCCGGGCCGAGACGATGACGCCGAGGGTGCCCTCGGAGCCGACGAACAGCTGACGCAGGTCCGGGCCGACCGCGGCGCGCGCGTAGTCGCCGTACGTGGCCCGGGTGCCGTCGGCGTGCACCACGTCCACGCCGACGACCATGTCCTCGATCTTGCCGTAGCGGGTGGAGAGCTGACCGGCGCCGCGGCAGGCGATCCAGCCGCCGACCGTCGAGACGGCGAACGCGGACGGCCAGTGGCCGGTGGTGACGCCGTACTCCTCCTGGAGCTGCTTCTCGAAGAGGTCGCCGAACATGCCGGCCTGGACGTCCACGATGTTGGACTCGGCGTCGAAGCCGGTGATCCGGTTCAGCCCGCAGACGTCCAGGACGACGCCGCCGAAGACAGGGAGCGCCGCACCGGTGACATTGGAGCGGCCCGCGGACGGCGTGACGGGGATGCCGGCCTCGTGGCAGATCCGCAGCACGGCCGCGACCTGGTCCGCGTCGGCCGCCTCGACGATCACGGCGTCCGGCGTCGCGGGACGGCCCTCGGTCTCGCCGATCATCGAGCCGGCCCACCAGTCACGGGTCCGGGTGACGACCTCCTCGCGGGCGGTGTGCACCGCGTGCGCGGCCTCGCGCAGCGCCTCGATCACGCTCTCGGGCACCTCGACCGGGTTCACCTGGAGGGCGGCCTCGCCGTCCCCGATCGGGGTGTTCTGCGCCCACTTGGCGAAACTGGGGGCGCCGATCGTGTAGTTGCCCCGGTTGAACGGGTGGGTGATGGTCTGACGGCTGATCATGCTGCTGCCCCTTCGAGGAGTACGGACTTTTCGTGACGGACGGCCGCGAGGTACTCGGAGACCGAACGCTCCACCTCGGCCTGAGTGAGGTTCAGTTCCCGGCCGAGGATCGCGCCCACGGCCCCGGCGGCTTCGGCGGAAGCGTCCCGGGCGAACAGCCGGGCGCGCATCCGGCGGGAGAGCACGTCGTCGACCGAGCGGGCCAGTTCGGCGCGGGCCGCGTAGACGACCTCCGCCTTGGTGTACGGGAGTCCCGCGACGATCGGCTCGGCCAGTGACGGGTCGTCCTGGATCAGGTCGCCGACGAACCGGGCCTCGGTGCCGAAGCGCTCACCGAGGTGCGCGGCGATGCCCCCGGAGGCCGCGACGGCCTCGGCGTCGTAACCGGCACCGCCGAGCAGCGGGAGGTCGCTGGTGCGGCTCCGCCCCTTGCGGCCGAGGACGGTCATCACCTTGTCGATGACGAGTTCGCCCATGTGCCGGCTGGTGGTGAGCTTGCCGCCGGTCACCGTCACCATGCCGGTGCGGCCGATGGTGATGTGGTGGTCGCGGCGCATGTCGAGGGTCGCGCCCTCCTTGCCGCCGACCAGCGGGCGCAGACCGCCGATGGAGCCGACCACGTCGTCCGGGGTGAGCTTCCCCTCGAAGGCGGTGTTGGCGCCCTCCAGCAGGAAGTCCATCTCCTCCCGGGTGCAGTGCACATCGTCGGGGGAGCCCTGGTAATCCTCGTCGGTGGTGCCGAGCACGACGCTGTTGCCCCAGCGGGTGCAGGTCGCGCGGCGGGCCCGGCCGGGGATCGGCACGGTGACCGTGCAGTTGATCCGCACCTTGTCCCACGGCACCACGATGTGGACGCCCTTGGCGGGCCTGACCTGCGGCTTGTGGCCGTCGTCCGCCTTCGCGTCGAGCTCGTCGGTCCATACGCCGGTGGCGTTGACGACGGCCCGCGCCCGGATGTCGAAGGTGTCGCCGTCCGCCGAGACCCGGGCGCCGGAGACCTTGCCCGTCTGCATCAGCAGACCCTCGGCCCGGGCGCCGTTGAGGATCGTCGCACCGAGCGCCGCCGCGGTCCGCACGATGGTCAGCACGAGGCGGGCGTCGTCGGTGCGGGCGTCGAAGTACATCAGCCCGCCCTTGAGGTTCTCCGCGCGCAGCGTCGGCGCCTGCGCGAGGACCTCGGGGACGGTGAGCCGCTGGTGCAGCTTGCCGATCCGCCAGCCGCCCACCAGGTCGTACGTCCACAGCAGACCCTCGAAGCCCTTGGCGAGACGGGCGTCGAAGATGCCTTCCTTCTCCAGGATCGGGAAGAGGAACGGCAGCCGGTGCACCAGGTGCGGGGCGTTCTTGCGGAAGCGGTGCCGCTCCAGGAGCGAGTGGCGGACCAGGTTGACATTGCCCTGCTCGATGTAGCGCAGGCCGCCGTGCACCATCTTCGAGGACTTCGACGACGTACCGGAGGCGAAGTCGTCCTTCTCGACCAGCGCTGCGCGCAGCCCGCGCGAGGCCGCGTCGAGCACGGCGTACGCCCCGGTGATGCCGCCGCCTATGACGAGCACGTCGTACGTGTCGTCGGCCAGCCGGCGCTTGAGGGCTGCCCGGTCGAGCAGCAGGGGCGTTCGGCGGGTCGCCGCGGCGCTGCGCCGCGGCTTCCGGGCGGGCATGGTGATCACAACATCAACTCCTGGTGTTTCGGTGCGGCGGCCGTGTGGTCGGTACCGGCCGCCGGGTGACGGTCGGGGGGCCGTCAGTGGGGGGTGTGGGGTTCGGGGTCCTTCAGGGGGAGCAGGGCGGGGTCGTTCAGGTGGGCGATGAGGACGTCGCGCCAGGCGGACCGCTGCGCGGTGCGCTCGGCCGCCGTGATCGAGGGCTCGAAGATCCGGCCGAGCGGCTGTGCCTCGACGACCTCTTCGAGCGAGGACCACAGGCCCTGGGCGACACCGGCGAGATACGCGGTGCCCCGCAGGCTGGCGGTGGCGGAGTCGGAGACCCGCTCCAGCGGCAGACCGGTCAGGTCGGCCTGGATCCGCATCAGCGGGTCGCTGCCGGAAACACCGCCGCCGACCCGGAGCCGGGTGAACGGCGTGCCCATCGTGTCGGCGACCCCGTCGATCAGGTCGCACACCGAGTGCGCGATCCCGTCGAGGACGGCGCGGGCGAGATCGGCGCGGGTGGTGGCGAGGGTGAGCCCGGTGAGGGAGGCGGTGGCCTCCGGGTGCCAGACCGGCGTACGGACCCCGGCGAGCGCCGGGACGAAACGCGGGGTGCGGCCCGGCCGGGTGGGGACCCGGCCCGCCTCCTCACCGAGCTCCTTCGGCGACGCGAACAGGCCCAGGTCGTCGCAGAGCCAGCGCAGCGCCGAACCCGCCGTGGAGGTGTACGCCTCCAGGCTGTAGTGGCTGATGTCGCCCTGCCGCCGGCCGGGCTGGGCGAGCACCCCGGAGATGTCCGGCCGGGGCAGGGCGGGCGTGGTGCCGGTCGCCGCGTCGACGAAGGCGCCGGTCCCGTACACGCACATGCCCTGCCCGGCGGCGAGGCCGCCGAGTGCGACGAGCGCGGCGTGCTGGTCGCCCATGGAGGCGGCCAGCGGGACGGCGATCCCGAGGGCGGCCGGGTCGGTCGTACCGAATCCGGCGTCGTCGGAGCGGAGTTCCGGGAGCAGGTCGAGCGGGAAGCCCAGGTGGCCGATCCACTCCTCGTCCCAGGCATGCCGCTCCAGCAGGTAGCCGCCGGTGGAGGCGGCGTTCGTCGGCGTCGTGGCGTGCACGGCGCCGCCGGTGAGCCGCCAGATCAGCCAGGTGTCGACGGTGCCGAAGAGCAGCCGGCCCTCGCGGTGCGCGGCGGCCACCTCCGGGTGCGCGGCGATCTGCCGGGCGGCCCAGAGGAACGGTGCGCGGGCGCCGACCGGCCGGCCCTGGCGGGCCAGCAGGGCGGCGTCCCACTCCGTCTCGTACGCGGTGAGTTCGGCCGCGTACCGCCGGTCCTGCCACACCACCGCGGGCAGCAGCGGCCGCCCGGTCACCCGGTCCCACAGCATCGCGGTCGCCCGTTGGGTGGAGAGCGCCACCGCGGTGATCGCGATGCCCTCCTCGCGGGCCCGGCCGACGGCCCGGCGCGCCACCTCGACGGTGGCGGTCCAGATCTCCATCGGGTCCTGCTCGACCGAGAGGTCGTCCGGATGGCTGACCTTGATCGACCGGTAGAACACCTCGTGGGCGGCGCCGGAGTCGAGGACGACTCCGGCCCGGGTGCCGGTGGTGCCCTCGTCGATGGACAGCACACCGCGCCGTGGGGCGGCGCCGGGGAGCGTCTGCGTCATTGCAGCCCTTTCATTGCGAGCATCGCGAGCGAGCTGTACGGAGGGGGAGAGGGGAGGGGACCATCGTGTGGTGCGACAGGCCCGGCGGCCGGTCAGCGCGCGGTCAGGGACTCCGCGGATTCCGACGGACCCGTCTGCGCGACGGCGGTCCGGTCCTGGCCGGCGGCCTCGTCGGGGGAGGCGGCCTTCGTCGGGTCCCACTTGATCGCCAGGCAGGTGATCAGGCCGAGCAGCGGCACGACGGAGAGCACCAGGAAGGTGTCGGCGAGCCCCAGCGAGTCCTTGATCTGCGGGAAGACGTACAGCCCGACGACACTGCCGAAGCTGCCGACCATCCCGGTGACACCGGTGCCGAGCGCCCGGACGTCGCTGCTGTACGAGAGCGCGGCGATGGACTTGCCGTTGGCGCCGGGGCCCGCGGAGTGGCAGAGGATGAACAGCACCGGCAGCAGGAACGCCACGGCCGTGGGCACCTTCTCGAAGGTCAGCCCCATCGCGAGCAGTGCCACGAAGACACCGGCGAACCCGGCGGCGGAGCTGAGCCGCAGTCCCAGCCGACGGCCGAAGTAGGCGGAGAGGAGCCCGCCCGCGATACCGAAGGCGTTGAAGACCATCGAGCCGATCGTCGCCTTCTCGAAGCTCTCTCCGAAGATCGTCAGGCTGATCAGCGGGAGGTACCAGCCGACCGCGAAGTACTGCATCGACTGCCCGAGCGAGATGACCGAGGAGAGGACCGTGCGCGGCAGGTACTCGCCCTTGAAGAGCAGCCCGGCCTGGCGGAAGCCGATGGCGGGCGCCTCGGCGGCGGCGCGGGTCGCCTCGTCGGGCTTCCCGGCGACGGCCTCGATCCGGTAGATCTTCTCCAGGTTGACGACGGCCTCGTCCAGCCGGCCCTTGCTCGCCAGCCAGGTGGGGCTCTCCCGCAGCATCAGCCACTGACCCAGCAGCAGGGCGGCGGCGACGACCGCGGCCGAGCCGACCGACCAGCGCCAGATGTCCGCGCCGACGTCCAGGTTGAAGAAGACCAGGGCGAGCACGAGGTTGCTGGTGGTGGCGACGTACCAGACGGCCTGCCACAGGTTCAGCCGGCCGCCCAGCTTCGCGGGGGTGTACTCGGCGAGCAGCGCCATGGCCACGGCGAAGTCGATGCCGTACGCGACACCCACCAGGACCCGGCCCAGCCAGACGACGGTGAAATCACCGGCGAACGCTGCCAGCAGAGCGCCCGCGATGGCGAACACCTTGGCGATGAGCAGCGGGGGCACGCGGCCGATCCGGGTGGCCAGCCAGCCGCCGACCGGGTTGAAGATGATCGCCAGGGCCGGAGCGGTGGCCGTGAGGATCGAGACCTGGGTGCTGGTGAGTTCCATCTGGGTCGTCATCGGCCCCAGACCGGCGCTCAGCGCGGCGTTCGAATAGGCGTCGAGGAACAGCCCGCCGAACACGAGAAACCAGATGACCTGCGCCCGGCCGGTGATCTTTCCCAGCCCATCGATGAGCGCAACGACGTCGGCGACGCCTTTGACGCTCGGACGTTGTGCCATGAATCCGCCTTCGAGGAAGACCCATCGGCGGCACGGGGAGCACAAAAAAACAGGCATGACGAAACCACCGACAGGTGGTCTATGTCTGTGCCTGTCAAAACACTGCGGAAAGCGCCGCAGCACGTGAACTGAAAGGAATGCGAACTACGGAGTGAGATTAAGAACGCGCCAGGAGAAACGTCAAGGGTTTCCGGCAGGTTACCTGAACGTGACATGACTCCCCGGAGCGGGGCGGCGCGGCCCTCACGCGCCCGCCCCGCTCGTGGGGACGGCGGGTCAGCGACCTGTCTGCAGCGCCGACCAGGTGTCCGGTCCCACGATGCCGTCGGCCGTCAGTCCCCGGTTCGTCTGGTAGTCGCGCACCGCGGTCGCGGTCGCCGGGCCGAAGCTGCCGTCGATGCCGACCGTCGAGCCGAGCGCCGCGGTCAGCGAGCGCTGGAGCCGCTTCACCCCGTCGCCCGACGCGCCCTGCTGGAGGCTCGGCGTCGCACCGGCCGAGAGCAGCGCGGTCCAGGTCCTGGCCCCCACCACACCGTCGGCGTTCAGCCCGCGCGCCGCCTGGTACGCCGTCACCGCGGAGCTCGTGGCCGGGCCGAAGCTGCCGTCCACCGCGCCGGCGTCGTAGCCCTGCTCGTTCAGCAGCTGCTGGACCGCCTTGACCTGGGCGCCCGACGAGCCGCTCTGCTGGGTCGCGTACGAGGTGAAGCTCAGCCCGTCGGCGCCTTGCCCGCCGCCGGTGTCCCCGCCGACCAGCTGCATGTAGCGGGTCCAGTCCCAGTAGGGCCCCGGGTCGGTGTGGTCGTTGCCCGGTGCCTCGCTGTGCCCGATGATGTGCGCCCGGTCCTTCGGGATCCCGTAGCGGTCGCACAGGTACTTGGTCAGCGCCGCCGACGACCGGTACATCGTGTCCGTGAACCAGGACGGGTCGTCGATGAACCCCTCGTGCTCGATGCCGAGCGCCGAGGCGTTGGCGCTCCTGGCGTGGTACGCGGTGTCGCTGTCGCGCACCATCTGGGTGATCTCGCCGTCGGAGGAGCGCACCACGTAATGGGCGCTCACCTCCGAGGCCGGGTTCTGGAACCAGCTGATGGAGCCCGCGTACGAGCCCTGCGTGACATGGACGACCACCTTGTCGATCTTCGCCGAGCGGCCCGTCGCGTAGTTGCCCGGGTTGGCCGGAACCCACAGCGCCGAGGGGTAGTCAGGGCTCTGGGTGCGTACGTCGGCGGCGGCGAGCGCCCCCTTGTGCGGGGAGACCGGACGGCTCGTCACCGAGATCCGCTCGCCGCCGGGGACGAACGCCTTCAGCCCGTCGGCCAGGAAGGTGTAGACGGTGTCGGCGTACAGGGCCGCGGTCGTCCCCTGCGCGCCGCCGTACCGGGCGACGGCCGGGTACCAGGCGTCGATGTCGTCACGGTCCCGGGCGTCGAGGCCGAGCTTGTCGGCGTAGCTGCGCAGCACCGCGGCGCCGCCCAGGATGTTGGCCGCGGTGTCGGTGCGGAGCTCGGCGAGGGGCTTGCCGGTGAGGGCCGCAGCCTGTTCCAGGGACCGGTTCGTGGGGTTGCTCACCAGATGCATCACGCCGTAGCCGCCTGCCTGGCTGGGGCGCCCGGAGTGGCCGTCGAGCCGGGTCTCGCCGTAACCGATGGCGGCGAGCAGATCGCGCGGCACGTCGAACTGCGCGGCGGCCCGCGCGAACGCCTGATTCATCGGGTGGCCGCCGTCCGTGGCGGCGAGGGCCGGCGAGCCGGTCACGGTGAGGACGGTGGCGGTGAGGGCCGCCAGGACGGATGCGCGGCCCTTTGTGTGGGCGGCGGCGCGGCTGGGCATACCTGCTCCTGCTCGGTGGGGGGCGGGGAGAGAAGAGCGGCCCCCGGGCCCGAGTGGGGTGGGCCGGGGGCCGCGAAGCCCGCTCAGGGTATCCATCTGTTCAGGGCATGACAATCATCTTCTGCGGTGTGTCGAACCACCTTTCACTCCAACGGAGTTGAGGTGCAGGGCGGCGGCCCGCCCGGTGAACGGGCGGGCCGCCGGTGGACCCCCGGGGCTACCAGCGGTCGCGGTGGACGACGTCCGCCACCGGGCGGCGACGCACCGGCCCGAAGTTGCCCAGCGGCCACCCGACCGGAATGGCGGCATAGGTGTGCATGTCCTCGGGGATGCCGAGCGCTTCCTTCCACTCCTGCTCCAGCATCAGGTGCCAGATGGTGATGTTCGCGGCGAGCCCCAGGGCCCGCGCGGCGAGCAGGATGTTCTGTACGCCGGGGTAGACGCAGGAGCCCTCGGCGAGCGCCTGGAAGCGCGCCTGGGTGTTCATCATCTGCTCGGTCGCGGCCGGGCCGAGCGCCTGTGCGGAGGCCAGCAGCCCCTCCTCGTCCAGGCGCGGCTCCGGGAACCGGTAGCAGGGCACGATCAGTGCCGGGGTGTCGGCGAAGTGGTCGCGCTGGTACTCGATCGCGGCGACCATCCGGCCGTACGCCGCGTCGTCCATTCCCTCGGGCGCGTACTTCCCGGTCGTCGCCAGGTAGGCGTCCACGCACCGCTTCCACAGCGGTGCCAGGCCCGCCATCACCTCGCGGTCGGTCACCACCACGTACTCGTAGCACTGCATGTTGCCGCCGCTGGGACCCCAGACGGCGGCCTGTATGAGCTGCTCCAGTGTCTCGTCCGGCACCGGTTCCGGCTTCAGGCGGCGCATCGCGCGCATGGTGGACATCGTCGGGAAGAGCGCGGGCCCGTCGGCCCCGGTCATGTCGATCGTCATGATCGCGGAGTGTACGGGCCGGTCGTCGGCGGCGGGAGGCCCGTTGCCCGCCGCGAACCACTGAATTCGCACACCTGGACGCCCGCCCACCGCACGGGGGAAAGCGGATCGGAATCACCTTCGCGAAGGCGTATATATGGTTCCTCCGGACCAGCCGGCGTCCCACGATGGCACGCACCCCTCACGCGGCAGGGCGTCACCGCGTACGAGAGCGCAGGAGCGCCGCATGAGCACGGCAGATGAGATCAACACCTTGCTGGTGGCGAACTTCGGCACCGATCCGCTCGCCATCCGGCCGGAGGTGTCGCTCCGTCACCTCAGCCTGGACTCACTGGCGCTGGAGGAACTGCGGCTGCTCATCGAGGACCGGATGGGCGTCGATCTGGACGACGTCCAGCTGAGCTCGCGGGACACCGTCGGCCACCTCGTCGACGCGGTGCACCGCAAGGCCGCCGCGTGACGGGCCGCCCGTACCGCCCCGAGCCGTTCGCCGCCGCCGTCACCGGGATCGGCATGGTCACCGCCGCGGGCGTCGGGGCCGAGGCGAGCTGGCGCACGGTCTGCGAGGCGTCGACCGCGCCGTCGGTCCCGCACCGGCCCGAACTCCACGGCCTGCCCTGCGACTTCATGTACACCATCACCGGCCTCGACCCGCGGGCGCTGCTCGGGGTGGCGACCGCGCGGCTGATGGACCGCTTCTCGCAGCTGGCCGTCATCGCGGCCCGCGAGGCCGTCGCCGACGCCGGCCTCGACCCCTCGGTCTGGGACGGCGGACGGGTCGCCGTCGTCATCGGCTCCGCCCACGGCGGACTGCCGTTCTACGACGAACAGCACAACCTCCTCGCCGAGCGCGGCGCGCGCCGGGTCTCCCCGAAACTCGCCCCGCTCACCGTCGTCAACGGCGCGGCCAGCAGCGTCGCCACCGACCTCGGCGCCCTCGGCCCGAGCCAGGCCGTCTCCACCGCCTGCTCCTCCGGCACCGTCGCCATCGGCACCGCCCATCAGATGCTCCGCACCGGGGCCTGCGACATCGTCGTCGCGGGCGGCGCCGAATCGGTCTGCTCCCGGCTGCTGATCGCCAGCGCCTGCCAGCTCAAGGCCGTCTCCACCCGGCGCGACGATCCCGAGGCGGCCTGCCGCCCGTTCGACACCCACCGGGACGGCTTCGTCGTGGGCGAGGGCGCCGGGCTCCTGGTGCTGGAACGGCCGGAGCACGCCCGGGCCCGCGGCGCCACCGTCCGCGCGCTCATCGCGGGATACGGCGCCTCCAGCGACGCCTACTCCGCCGTCGCCCCCGACCCCGAGGGCCTGGGCATCGAACGGGCCTTGCGCTCCGCGCTCGCGGACGCCGGGATCGGGGCCCGGGACATCGGCCATGTCAACGCCCACGGCACCTCGACGGTCTCCAACGACCTCATCGAGGCGACCGTGCTGCGCCGGGTCCTCGGCGAGCACCCCCTGGTCACCTCGACGAAGGCGATGACCGGACACACCCTGGGCGCCGCCGGCGGCATCGAGACCGCGCTGACCGTGCTGGCGCTCCAGCACCGGCTCGTACCGCCCACCGTGAATCTCGACGCCCCCGACCCCGCGATCCCCATCGAAGTGGTGAGCAAGGAGGCCCGGCCGGGAGCGTTCGACGCGGCCGTCAAGACCTCGCTCGGTTTCGGCGGACACAACGCCGCACTCGTTCTCACCAGGGCCTGACCCGGAAACCAAGAGGCACCGAACCATGGCCGACGAGATCATCCGGACCCTGTCGGTGGACGGGCTGCGCTACGGCTACCGGGTCCTGAGGCAGCCCTCGCCGCGCACCGAGCCGGTCATCGTGCTCGGCGGCGCGCTCCAGGGGATGTACGGCTGGCCGCAGATGGACGACCACCTGGGGCCGCTCGCCTCCGTGGTCACCGCGGACCTGCCCGGCATGGGCGGCGCGGACCCGCTGCCGCCCGGTGCGGGCGACGACGTCCTGCACGCCGCCGTCACCGGGATCATCGACGATCTGGACGTGCCGAGGGCCAACCTCTTCGGTTTCTCCTACGGCACCTCGATCGCCTTCGGCTGCGCGCAGCAGCATCCCGGCCGGATCGCCCGGCTCATGCTGGGCGGAGTGCCCGCCCACATCACCGAGGACCAGCGGGCGCGGTGGAGCCGCGCCGTCGACCGGCTGGAGACCGGCGACCTGGAGGGGCTGGCAGGCCTGGCCGCCGGGGTGCTGATGTGTCAGGACCCCGAACGCACGGTCCACCGGGGCGAGTTGGCCCGGCGCTATGTGCGGCGCTCGTTCCTGTACGCCCTCACTCATTCCCCGCACGCCGCGCAGTCGCTGCACCGGGCTCTGTGCCACCGGCCGGACTTCTCCGGCGGACTGACCGGCGTGCCCGCCCTGGTCTTCGCGGGCGAGCACGACACGGTGACCTCGCCCGAGCGGCAGCGGGAGTTCGCCGCCACCATCGAGGGAAGCAGATTCCTCACGATCGGGGAGTCCGACCACTGGGTCGTCCTGGAGCGCCCCGACGACGTCGCGGACCTCGCGGCCCGGTTCTTCACCGACCGCCCGCTGGAGCCGGCGCCCGGACCGTCGGCGCTCCCGGCGCAGTCACGGGCGTCGCGGTCACCGGCCGGAGCGGACTACGCCGACACCCCGTAGGAAGGAACCGTCATGGACAGGCCCGAGTTCGTCTACGCCCTCTACATCCAGACCAGTGCCGAGAGGCTCTACCACGCGCTGACCGACCCGGAGCTCATCAAGATCTACATGGGTGGTTACGGCCCCGACTCGACCTGGGAACCCGGTGCGCCGGTCCGCTGGAAGATGGACCCGGACGGCGAGTTCGAAGAGGTCGGCCAGCGGGTCCTGGAGGCGGAGCCCGGCAGGCGGCTCTCGTACACCTGGCACACCCTCCAGCCCATGCACCGCCAGATGTTCGACTTCGCCTCGGACGAGGAGTGGGACAGGGCCGTCCAGGAACGGTCGAAGGTCGCCTTCGACATCGAGCCGGCCGAGGAACCCGAGCTGGGGATCAGACTGACGCTCACCCATGACGGGTTCGACAGCCCCGACAGCAGGATGCTGGAGGGCGTCAGCGGCGGCTGGGTGGCGATCCTCTCGACGCTCAAGACCCTTCTGGAGGGCGGCAGGTTCCTCGACGAGCCGGCCTGAGGCGGGTGGTGCCGGGCCCGCCCCAGGCATCCCGGCGGACTTTCAGGCGCCGGGGACCCGGTCGAGGAAGCCGCTGACCGAGGAGATGCGTCCGTCCTCGGCGAGGGTGGCCACGTCCGACCCGGCGACCGGCGCAGAACCGTCGGCGGTGGAGACCAGTTCCCAGCTGAAGCGCACGATGTCGTGGTGCCCGTCGGGCGCGCCGGTGATCCGGAACTCGAAGCCGGGGAACTGCTGGTGGACGCCGCTGATCGCAGCGGCGAGCTCCTCGTGACCGCGCACATCGGCCAGCGGGTCGGTGTACGTGGCCCTCTCGGTGAAGGCGGCGGCGACGGCCTTCTCCAGCTCCTCGGGGGTGGTCGTGTTCCAGGCGGCGAAGTAGTGCTGCACGGCGTTCTCGTACGCGGCCATCGGGCTGTTCCTCTCCTCGCGTCCCGGCCTTCGGGCCGGGCCCTCGTGGGCTCGTGAGGAACACGATGTCCGACGGGGTCAGAGGCGTCGATTACCTCGGAAGTCATGGTCCGGGCGGGGGAGTGCGGTTCGCGCGGGGGCGTGCGAGCGGTGCGGGGAGTGCGGTTCGCGCGGGGTGCGAGCGGTGCCGGAGGCTGTCGTCTCAGACCTGTCCGTCCGACACCACGTGCATGGCCGCCTCCTCGGCGGATGCGCCGGCCCCGTCGATCCCGACGTCCTCGCCCGCCATGGTGTCCGGCTCGTCGATGTCCAGCTGCCGGGTGAGCCGGCCGGCGCGCACCGTACCGACCTCCGCGTCCCAGAGCTCGCCGTCACCGCCGGGCAGATCCCCCACGCCGTCGCCGACCCCGTCGGATTCGGGGGATTCGGGGAGCTCACGGGCCAGCCGGCCGTCCAGCGACTCGCCGTCGTGCTGTTCGGCGGCGGTGGTGCCCCGGTCCTCCACCACCCATGGGCGCTCGGGCGGGGAGTAGCCCTCGTCGAGTGCGTCGGTCAGCCCCCGGTTGTCCAGGGTGTCCTGGACATCGAGCTGCTCGGCGAGGTCCGAGGCCTCCGGCTGCTGGGGCTGGTAGACATCGTCTCCCCTGTCGGCATCCATCATGGTGTGTCCCTTCCCGGTCTCGGGGATCCCGGGCGTGCATGCCGCGCACACGACTCGGGAGAAAGGGGGGCTATTCATGCGGTATGCACCCGAGTGCTGTTGAACCGCCCGTATGGGTTCAGGATAAGTGGGCCGGGCACGAGTCCGCAGCCGTGGGCCGCTGCTCGGGCGCCGAGGGCCGGTCGGAGGGACCATGGAAGGTGCGGGAGGAACACGCCCTGCCCCATCCGCATCGGAGAACGGCCATGGATTACCCGGAGAGCTACCAGTTGGTATTTCAGGCGTCCGCCGTGGAGGACGACACAGTGACCGTCCGGCGCACGGAACAGTCGGGAGCCGGCGGGTACCCGATCTACGAGGACGAGACCGGAATCGTGCGCGCGGAGATCAGTGACCGGGGCGAGGTGCGCATGCTGGCCACCGGCGGACACCAGAGTCTCGGCACCCCGCTGGTGGTACGGGAGCCGAGCGGCTGAACGGGCGGCCGGCCCGGCTCCAGAGCCTCAAGGACACGTCCCCGGGGGCGTCAGCCCTCGGTCCAGCCGTGGTTCTTTGCGAACTGCAGCAGCCCGCGCCGGATCTGGAGGATCTGCGCACCCGTCAGCGACGGTGCGGACTCCAGCAGCACATCGGTGACGTCCCTGGTGTACTCGGCCGCGCTGAGCACGTCGCACAGGGTGTCGTCGTCGTCCGGTGCTCCGGAAACGCCGATGCCCGAGGTCCTCGGAGGGGTCAGCGGTTTCCCGTCGGACCCCTCGGCGAGCCGGACGGACGACGCCTTCAGCCCGCGGTCGCCGTCCTCGATCTCGAACTCGACCGCCGTACCCGTGTGTACATAGGACTCGGGGATCAGCATGTCGTTCACATGGAGGAAGACGTCCTCACCTCCGTGTTCGGGCGCGATGAAACCGTATCCCCGAGCTCCGTCGAACCGCACCACGCGACCAGAAACCACACCAACCCCCAAAAAAAGTTCCGGGCCCCTTGCCCGTACGCCACACATGGCTCGACCGGAGGATAGCGTCGAGTGCCGGGCGGCGCGACCCGGTCGGGAGCAACCACCCCTTCCCGGACCGGGCCGGCTCATCTGACCCGGCGCGTGGGCGGGGCCGCGTTCCCGGCCGCCAGCGGGGAACGGGCCAGTTCCACGCAGCCGGCAGCGATGAGGGCGAGCGCGACCAGCTCGGGCAGCACCCACCAGCCGGTACGCAGCTCCTCGCCGAACAGCGTCACCCCGTACGCCACGCTGATCAGCGCGTCCCCGAGGGTCAGCATCGGCTGGACGGCGACCAGCGTGCCGGCCTGGAGGGCGTTCTGGAGCAGGAACAGCGCGCCGACCCCGGCCGCCGCGGTGGCGTACAGCTGCCAGGACGTCATCAGCGCCACCGCTCCACCGCCCCCTTCGAGCCGTGCCATGGCATCCTTCATGAGCGCCGCGGTCAGGGCGTACCCGCAGGCGGCGGCGAGGCCGAGCAGCGCCCCCCGGGTATTGCCGCGGCTCTTCAGGGCCGAGGCGATCAGAGCCGCCTCGAAGAGTCCGGTCAGGATCAGCGCGGGGACCCAGGCCGCCCCCTGCACGGAGGTGCTGCCGCCGCCGGGGGCCGCCGAGGCCATGCCCAGGGCCAGCCCGACGGTCACGGCCACCACTCCGTACCAGACCCGCCGGGGCAGCCGGACGCGCATCACGAACGCCGCCATCAGCAGTGTGGCGGGCAGTTCGATGACGAAGATCGGCTGCACCACGGCGATCGGTCCGGTGGCCAGCGCCACGGCCTGGCAGACGGCCGCGACCACCACCAGGCCGATCCCGGCGAGCCACAGCCGCTGGCGCAGCAGATGCCCGATCAGCGACAGACGCATCGCCTCGCTCTCGGGGACGGTGCGGGCGGCCCGGCGCTGGAGCACGGAGGCGGTGCCGTTGCTGAGCGCGGTGAGGATGGCGAACAGGACACTGATCACCGCCCCATGATGCGGGCGGGCGCCCCGCGATCCCGGGTCCCGCGCCACGGCGGCATGGCGGGGCGTACGGACCGGGGCACGATCCCCGATACGGGCCGGGGCACGATCCCCGCGATGCGGGCGATTCCCCCTGCGGACCGGGGCACGATTCCCGATACGGGCGATTCCCCAATACGGGCCGGGGCACGATTCCCGATGCGGACCGAAGCTGTCCGCGACGGCGCATAGCGTGCGTCCATGGCCGTCACGAGGAACCCCGCCGCACCCGCCGTGCTCTCCCCCCGCGCCCTGAACCGCGCCACGCTGGAGCGCCAGCTGCTGCTGCGCCGGAGCGCGATGTCCGCGAAGGACGCCGTGGAGCACCTGGTCGGGCTTCAGGCACAGAACACCAAGCCGCCCTACTACCAGCTCTGCGCCCGCCTCGACGGCTTCGATCCGGCGGAGCTCGCCGGGCTGATGGAGTCCCGCGAGGTGGTCCGTATCGTCACCTTGCGGTCCACCATCCATACGCACACCGCTGCCGACGCGCTCACCCTGCGCCCGCTCGTCCAGGCGGCGCGCGACCGGGAGCTGCACATCTTCCGCAAGGGGCTGGCCGGGGTGGACCTGGACCGGCTCACCTCGATGAGCAGGACATTCGTCGAGGAGCGGCCCCGCACGCCCAAGGAGATCCGCGAGGAGCTGCTCGCCGAGTGGCCGGACGCCGACCCGCAGGCCCTGGGTGTGGCCGCCCGCTGCCTGCTGCCGCTGGTCCAGGTGACCCCGCGCGGGGTGTGGGGGAGGAGCGGCCGGGTCGCGCTGACCACCGCCGAGCACTGGCTGGGCGCCCCGTCCGGGCCGGTTCCCGCGCCCGATGCCGCGGTGCTGCGCTATCTCGCCGCCTTCGGGCCGGCCTCGGTGAAGGACATGCAGACATGGGCCGGGCTGACCCGGCTGCGGGAGGTGTTCGAGCGGCTGCGGCCGGAGCTGGTCACCTTCCGGGACGAGAACGGGGCCGAACTCTTCGACCTTCCGGATGCGCCGCGCCCGCACGAGGACACCCCGGCCCCGCCGCGCTTCCTGCCCGAGTTCGACAATGTGCTGCTCGGCCATGCCGACCGCACCCGGGTGATCCCGCCGCGGTTCCACGGGCGCAACGGCAACGGCAACCAGGCGTACGGCACGGTGCTCGTCGACGGGTTCCTCGCGGCGGTCTGGCGGCTGGGCGACGGCGACGGACGTCCGGGTCCCGGGACGGCGTCGCTCACCGTGCAGCCGCTGGGCAGGCTCGGCCGGCCGGAACGCGACGCGGTCACGGAGGAGGCCGTACGGATGCTCGCGGTCATGAGGACGGCAGCAGGCGGCACCGGAGGCCACGACATCCGGTTCGCTTCCTTCGTCGACTTCGGGGAGTGAGCCCCCACCGGCTCCGGGGAGCGAGCGGCCCTCCTACGGCAGCAGCCCCGCGCGCCGGGCCGCCACCACCGCCTCCAGACGGGTGTGCGCCCCCAGCTTGCGCATCGCCGAACGCAGATAGCCCTTCACCGTCTCCGGCCGTACCCCGAGCCGCGCAGCCGCCACCGCGTTCGTCGCCCCCGCCGCCACGCAGGCCAGCACGTCCAGCTCGCGCGGTGCCAGCTGCACCTCGCAGGGCTTCGGCGAGCGGGAACCGGCCGCCGAGGCGAGCCGCCCGCACACCGCGAGCAGCTCGTCCCGCAACGCCGGGTCGACGACCTTCGGGACCAGGGCCCGCAGCTCGCGGTGGGCCTCGCGGACGTCCTCCCACGCCTCGGGGGCCGCCCTCGGATCGGTGACCTGCTCCCGGGTCACCGCCAGCAGCTGCCGCACCTCGTCCCGCACCACCAGGGCCTGCTCCACATCGCGGGCGGCGGCGACCGCGGCGTCGAACGTACGGTCCCCGAGCGTGATCGGCTCGCGCAGCGCCCCGTACACCACCCCGCGCACCTTGCGCCGCACCACGACCGGGACCGCGACCACCGAGCGCAGGCCCTCCGCCGCGACCGCCAGGTCGTACTCGTGGCTGATGTGGCGCGAGGAGTGGTAGTCGGTCACCGCGCACGGCCGGGACAGCGCGATCGCCTTGCCGCCGAGCCCGCTGCCCGCCGAGATGACGAGCCCGCGCAGAGCGGAGGTCTGCGCCCCGTTCAGCTCGGCGATCCGGGCATGCCGGGCATCGGCGAGCAGCCCGCCGAAGGCCACCGGCAGCCCACTGGTCCGGCGCAGCCGCAGCAGCGCTGTCTGCATCTCGACCGCATCGACGGATTCCGGCACGCTGTTGCCTTTCCTGCCCGGCTCCGGGGGCGGCTCGGCCACCCCTTCGCAGCACCCCCGTTCGGGGGTGGTGAGACCTGGGTCACTGTTTACATGATGTTAAGTGACCGGTCCGGTCCGCAATGAGGAGGACACATGTCGGCAACCAGCGCGACGGAAACGTTCCGGGCCGCCCGGGACTTTCTGCTGAAGCACCGCGAGGACTACCACGCGGCCTACGAGGGCTTCAGCTGGCCCAGGACCGACCATTTCAACTGGGCGCTCGACTGGTTCGACGTCATCGCGGAGAACAACGACCGCACCGCCCTGCACATCGTGGAGGAGGACGGCGGCCGCACCGAGGTGTCCTTCGCCCGGATGTCCGCCCGGTCCAACCAGGCCGCGAACTGGCTGCGTGCCCAGGGCGTGCGCGCCGGGGACCGCATCCTCGTCATGCTCGGCAACCAGGTCGAGCTGTGGGAGACCGCCCTCGCCGCGATGAAGCTGCGCGCCGTGGTCATCCCCGCCACCCCGCTGCTCGGCCCGGTCGACCTGTGCGACCGGGTGGAGCGCGGCCGGGTCCGGCACGTCCTGGTCCGGGACACCGACGCCGCGAAGTTCGACGAGGTGCCCGGCGGCTACTCCCGGTTCGCCGTCGGTGCGGACGTGCCCGGCTGGCTGTCGTACGCCGGGGCCGACGAGCAGCCGGAGACCTTCGCGGCGGACCGGGAGACCGACGCCGACGAGCCGCTGATGCTCTACTTCACCTCCGGCACGACCGCCAGCCCCAAGCTCGTCGAGCACACCCATGTCTCCTACCCCGTGGGCCACTTGTCGACGATGTACTGGATCGGCCTCAAGCCCGGGGACGTCCACCTCAACATCTCCTCGCCCGGCTGGGCCAAGCACGCCTGGTCGAACCTCTTCGCGCCCTGGAGCGCCGAGGCGACCGTCTTCATCTTCAACTACACCCGCTTCGACGCGGGCCGGCTGATGGCCGAGATGGACCGCTCGGGCGTCACCAGCTTCTGTGCCCCGCCCACCGTCTGGCGGATGCTGATCCAGGCCGACCTCTCCCAGCTGAAGACCCCGCCGCGCGAGGTCGTCGCGGCCGGTGAGCCGCTGAATCCGGAGGTCATCGAGACGGTGCGGCGCACCTGGGGCGTCACCATCCGGGACGGCTTCGGCCAGACCGAGACCGCCGTCCAGGTCGCCAACACCCCGGGCCAGCTGCTGAAGGCCGGTTCGATGGGGCGGCCCAGCCCCGGCTTCAAGGTCGAGCTCCTGGACCCGGTCACCGGTGAGCCCGGCGCGGCCGAGGGCGAGATCTCCCTCGATCTCTCCGGCCGCCCGGTCGGCCTGATGACCGGCTACCACGGCGACCCGGACCGCACGGCCGAGGCCATGGCCGGCGGCTACTACCGCACCGGCGACATCGGCTCGCGCGACGCGGACGGCTACATCACCTACGTCGGGCGCGCGGACGACGTCTTCAAGGCGAGCGACTACAAGATCAGCCCCTTCGAGCTGGAGAGCGCCCTGCTGGAGCACGAGGCGGTCGCCGAGGCCGCCGTCGTCCCCGCTCCCGACCCGGTCCGGCTCGCCGTCCCCAAGGCGTACATCGTGCTCGCCGAGGGCTGGGAGCCCGGACCGGACACGGCGAAGGCGCTCTTCGAGCACTCCCGGTCGGTCCTCGCCCCGTACAAGCGGGTCCGCAAGCTGGAGTTCGCCGAGCTGCCCAAGACCGTCTCCGGCAAGATCCGCCGCATCGAACTGCGCGAGCGCACGGCCCAGGGCGCCGGCACCGAGTACGACGAGGGTGATCTGCGATGAGCGATCTCTCCTACGCGCACGGCACCGGCACCACGCCTCTGCTCGGCGACACCATCGGACGCAATCTGGACCGCGCGATCGAGGCGTTCGGCGACCGCGAGGCGCTCGTGGACGTCGCGTCGGGGCGGCGCTGGACCTACACCGAATTCGGCGCGGCGGTCGACGAGCTGGCCCGCGCCCTGATGGCATCGGGCGTGGCCAAGGGGGACCGGGTCGGGATCTGGGCGGTCAACTGCCCGGAGTGGGTGCTCGTGCAGTACGCCACCGCCCGCATCGGCGCCGTCATGGTCAACATCAACCCGGCGTACCGGTCGCACGAGCTGGCGTACGTACTGAAGCAGGCCGGGATCTCGCTCCTGGTCTCCTCGCTCTCGCACCGCACCAGCGACTACCGCGCCCTGGTCGGCCAGGTCGGTGCCGACTGCCCCGCTTTGCGCGCCGTGCACTACATCGGCGACCCGTCCTGGGACGAACTGCTGTCCGTCGCGGGATCGGTGACGCGGGAACAGCTCGCAGCGCGGGAGGCCGAGCTGTCCTGCGACGACCCGATCAACATCCAGTACACCTCCGGCACCACCGGCTTCCCCAAGGGCGCCACCCTCTCCCACCACAACATCCTCAACAACGGGTACTTCGTGGGGGAGCAGATCGCCTACACGGAACAGGACCGGATCTGTCTGCCCGTCCCCTTCTACCACTGCTTCGGCATGGTCATGGGAAACCTGGGAGCCACCTCGCACGGCGCCTGCATCGTGATCCCGGCCCCCGCCTTCGAGGCCGCCGCCGTGCTCGCCGCCGTGCAGCAGGAGCGCTGCACCTCGCTCTACGGCGTCCCGACCATGTTCATCGCGGAGCTGAACCTCCCCGACTTCGCCTCGTACGACCTCTCCTCGCTGCGCACCGGAATCATGGCCGGATCGCCCTGCCCGGCCGAGGTGATGAAGCGGGTCGTCGCCGAGATGCACATGGACGAGGTGTCGATCTGCTACGGCATGACGGAGACCTCACCGGTCTCCACCCAGACCCGCCGCGACGACGACCTGGAGCGCCGCACCGGCACCGTCGGCCGCGTGATGCCGCACATCGAGGTCAAGGTCGTCGACCCGGTGACCGGGGTGACCCTGGAGCGCGGTGTGCCGGGCGAACTCCGCACCCGTGGCTACAGCGTGATGCTCGGCTACTGGGAGCAGCCCGAGCGGACCGCCGAGGTCATCGACGCCGGCCGCTGGATGCACACCGGCGACCTCGCGGTGATGCGCGAGGACGGCTATGTACAGATAGTCGGCCGGATCAAGGACATGATCATCCGCGGTGGCGAGAACGTCTATCCGCGGGAGATCGAGGAATTCCTCTACAGCCACCCGAAGATCGCCGATGTGCAGGTGGTGGGCGTGGCCGACGACACCTACGGCGAGGAGATCCTGGCCTGCGTCATCCCGAGGGATCCGGCGGACCCGCCCACCCTGGACGAGGTGACGGCCTTCTGCCACGAGCAGTTGGCGCACTACAAGATCCCCCGGCAGCTGCGGATCCTGGAGGCCTTCCCGATGACGGTCAGCGGGAAGGTCCGGAAGATCGAACTGCGGGAGGGCTACGGGCAGTAGGACCCGATCGCCCCGGGCGTCGTCAGGCGGCCTCGATGATGTCGCCGGCGACGCCCCGGGTCGCGGCCGCCCATTCGATCAGCAGCACCTCGTAGGCGGCGGACTCCACGGAGGACCAGTCCTGGCCGGCCTGCGCGTCCACGAACGCCCGGATCGCCTCGTTCGCCCGGGCGGCGGACGAGGGTGCCGGCCGGGACGTGCGCGGCCGGGTGTCGGATGGGGTGTGCCGTGGAGTTAAAGCCATGACCACAACCTTAAGGCCCGCCACTGACAGTGGCCGAACATTTGTGGCCCCCTGGCCCGAACGTGACCGATTGCACTCACTGTTGCCGGTCGGCTCCGGTGAGCTGCCGGGGGTGCCCGGTGTGCGGGATTTCGCGTCGCATGCAGACCCTCGGCCAGTGGTCCAGGCCGTGTTCGGCCTCCTGCGCCCTGATCTTCCGCAGCCCGTCGGTGAGTTCGGATTCGTCGAGGGTGCGGAAGCCGAGGCGGGCGTAGTACGGCGCGTTCCAGGGGACGTGGGAGAAGGTCGTGAGCGTCAGTGCGCCCAGCCCCTGTTCGCCCGCCCAGCCGGCGAGGTGGTCGATGAGCGTGCTGCCGATGCCGCGCCGAGCGGCGGACGGATGCACGGATACCTGCTCGATGTGGGCGGCGCCGTCGACCCGGTCCGCGATCAGATAGCCGACCGGGTGGTCCTCGGGGTCCGCGGCCACCCAGGCGCGTCCGCCCCTGCGGTACTCCTCCAGCAGGCCGAGCGGCGGCGGGTCGTCGTCCGCGATCGCGGACATGCCGAGGGTGCGGAACGGTTCGCCGGCGGCGCGCTCGATGTCCTGGAGCATGGGAAGGTCGGTGCGGCGGGCGGTACGGATGCGCATACGGCCAGTATGTCGCTCCGGGGCGCCGCTCAGGCCCCGGTGCTGAGCAGCTCGTCGGCCGGGCTGTTGACCGGCCGCGGCGTTCCCGCCGGGTCCAGCGCGAAGAGCGGCATGCCCAGACCGTCCGCGCGTGCCGCGGCGTCCGGCGCGTACCCCGGGAGCGAGAAGAGGACGCCGGTGACCGAGGCGCTGAGCGCGTGCAGCCAGAGGCACTCGACGTCGCGCGGGGTGGTCGGGCGGGTGGCCGTGTCGACCCGGGCCACCAGCCCGGCGGCCCGCAGGTCTATCCGGGCGGGGGAGGGCTCCGGGGGCCGCACCACGTCGCGGTAGCCCAGCCAGCTCAGATAGCGTGCCGCGGTCGCGAGCGCGTCGCCCGCGCTGCGGATGGCGACGGCCCGGAACGCGGGCCGGGGCGCCGGTGCCGTGCGCGGCAGCGGGATGTGCGAGGGCCCGGCGGGCCGGGAGCCGTCCTCGGGCGCGGGGTCGCCGTCGTCCGCCGCGGGCCGGACCGGGACGCGCAGCACCGTCCCGCACGGGCAGCACAGCTCCGGCTGCGGCCACTGGTCCAGCCGCCCGCAGGCGGGGCAGCGCACCGCCACCCAGTCGTCGTTCCAGGTGCGGTGGGTGACCGGGGAGACCGGGACGCCGCGCAGCACGGGCGGGGCGGTCGGCGCCCCGCACGGGCAGGGGTAGGCCGGCGGGCTGTACGCGTGGTCGCGGCCGCAGGCCGGGCAGCGTACCGGCACCGACTCCACCATGATCGCCCTCCGGCTCCGCTCCGAACCCCCATCGTCCACCAGGCGGGAGGTCCCGGGGGAGGAGTTGGCGTACTTCGTGGACCGGCGCGCGCACCAGGGCCTGACCGGCGGCCGAGTGCGCCGTCTCTTGACGGTCGCCGGGGCTCGCCTTAGATTGACTTCCGTATAACAGAATCAAGTTTCCGTAATGCGGAATTGGTGCTCTCAGGTGGCGCGACAGAGCCCGAATCCACCAGGTCCGAGCAGGAGCACTCAATGCCTCGAATGACCGCTGCCCGAGCGGCAGTTGAGATCCTCAAGCGCGAAGGCGTCAGCAACGCGTTCGGTGTGCCGGGCGCGGCGATCAACCCCTTCTACGCGGCCCTCAAGGCCTCCGGCGGGGTTCATCACACGCTCGCCCGCCACGTCGAAGGCGCCTCCCACATGGCGGAGGGATACACCCGGGCGCGCCCGGGGAACATCGGCGTCTGCATCGGTACGTCGGGACCGGCCGGCACCGACATGATCACCGGCCTGTACTCCGCCATCGCCGACTCCATCCCGATCCTCTGCATCACCGGCCAGGCCCCGACCGCCGTGCTCCACAAGGAGGACTTCCAGGCGGTCGACATCGCCTCGATCGCGGCGCCCGTCACCAAGGCCGCGACGACCGTCCTCGAAGCCGCGCAGGTCCCCGGCGTCTTCCAGCGGGCCTTCCATCTGATGCGCACCGGCCGCCCCGGTCCGGTCCTCATCGACCTGCCCATCGACGTCCAGCTCACCGAGATCGAGTTCGACCCCGACCTGTACGAGCCGCTGCCGGTGCACAAGCCCGCCGCGACCCGCAAGCAGATCGAGCGGGCCCTGGAGATGCTGAACGCCTCCGAGCGTCCGCTGCTCGTCGCGGGCGGCGGCATCATCAACGCCGACGCCTGCGAACTCCTCGTCGAGTTCGCCGAACTGACCGGCGTCCCGGTCGTCCCGACCCTGATGGGCTGGGGCGTCATCGCCGACGACCACGAGCTGAACGCGGGCATGGTCGGCCTGCAGACCTCGCACCGCTACGGCAACGCGAACTTCCTGGAGTCCGACTTCGTCCTCGGCATCGGCAACCGCTGGGCCAACCGCCACACCGGCAAGCTGGACGTCTACACACAGGGCCGCACCTTCGTCCACGTGGACATCGAGCCCACCCAGATCGGCAAGATCTTCGCCCCCGACCTCGGCATCGCCTCCGACGCCAAGGCGGCGCTGGAGCTGTTCGTCGAGGTGGCGCGCGAGCTGAAGGCGGCCGGCCGGCTCAAGGACCGCTCCGAGTGGGCCGCGTCCACGCAGGAGCGCAGGGCGACCCTCCAGCGGCGCACCCACTTCGACAACGTGCCGCTGAAGCCGCAGCGGGTGTACGAGGAGATGAACCGGGCGTTCGGCCCCGAGACCCGGTACGTCACCACGATCGGCCTCTCCCAGATCGCCGGCGCGCAGATGCTGCACGTCTACCGGCCGCGCCACTGGATCAACTGCGGCCAGGCGGGTCCGCTCGGCTGGACCATCCCGGCCGCGCTGGGCGTCGCCACGGCCGACCCGGACGGCTCCGTCGTCGCGCTCTCCGGCGACTACGACTTCCAGTTCATGCTGGAGGAGCTGGCCGTCGGGGCGCAGCACCGCATCCCGTACGTCCACGTCCTGGTGAACAACTCCTACCTGGGGCTGATCCGCCAGGCGCAGCGCAACTTCGACATCGACTTCCAGGTCAACCTGGAGTTCGAGAACCTCAACTCGCCGGAGATCGGCGTCTACGGCGTCGACCACGTCAAGGTCGTCGAGGGCCTGGGCTGCAAGGCGATCCGGGTCACCGAGCCGGACCAGCTGCTGCCGGCCTTCGAGGAGGCGAAGAAGCTGGCCGCGGAGTTCCGGGTGCCGGTGGTGGTCGAGGCGATCCTGGAGCGCGTCACGAACATCGCGATGAGCGGTACGGACATCGCTTCCGTCAACGAGTTCGAGGACATCGCGACGGAGCCGTCCCACGCGCCGACCGCGATCCGCCCGCTCGCGGCATCCTGACGGCCCGCCGGCCGGTCCGTGTTCCCCGCCCCGGGCTCCCGGGGCGGGGAACACGCGAACACGGTGTCCCCGGAGCGGTCAGAGCACCCGCGCGAGCGGTGCCACCGTCTCCCAGTGCTTGAGGTACTCCGGCGCGGCATGGGGATCGGCGTTGGCGTTCTTCACCAGATGTGTGCGCTCCAGCACTTCATCCGTTTTCGGGAACAGCTTCCTGAGCCGGAGGGTGGAGACGATGTAGTCGTCGCGGTCGGCGACATTCACCCAGCGCCCGAGCCCGTCCGGGGTGCGCAGCGGCTGGGGACGCAGCCGTGCCCGGATGATCGAGCGCAGGCCCAGCGGCGAACCGAAGGTGACGAGCAGCGGCAGCGGCCGGCCGAGCCGGTGCAGGGCCTCGTAGGCGACGACCGTGCCGAGCGAGTGGGCCATCACCGCCCTGGTGTCCGCCGTCACCCGGGACAGGACCGACTCGATCGCCCCTTCGCGCACCGACTCGTCGTCGAGGTAGGCGGCCACCTGACCCAGATGGAAGACGCCGGTGCTGCTGAGCGCGGCGAGACCGGTGACTTCCGCACGGCGGTCGAGCTGCACCGCGCGGTGCTCGCCGGTCAGACGCGGGTCCTGGGCCCGGACGACCGGCGCACCCTGGCCACCCGGCACCACATCGCGTACTGGACCGGCCGGGGCGGCGACATGACAGGCGGACTGCGGCTGCACGAGGAGTTGCTGGAGCATCAGCGACGGATCCTCGGCGCGACGGACCAGGACGTTCTGGAGAGCCGTCACTACGTCGCGTACTGGCACGGCGTCCTCGGGCGGCCCCTCCAGGCGCTCGCCCTCCATGACGAGCTGCTGCGCGACCGGCTGGCCGTCTTCGGCGCGGAGCACCCGCAGGTCGTCTTCAGCCGGATGAACATCTGCAGGTTCCTGGCAGAGGCGGGACGGCGCCAGGAGTCGCTCGACGCGTACCGGGCCCTGCTTCCGGACGTCGCGCGCATCCGTGGCGAGGACCACCCCAACACACTGCTGGTGCGGCTGAACATCGCCCGCTACACATGGGAACTGGGCGATCCGGAAGCCTCGTTGGCCCTGCACGAGGTGCTGATCGAGGACCAGCGGCGCGTCAACGGCGCGGATCATCCGACCGTGCTGATCTCCCGGTACAACATGGCCATGCTGAAGGCCGAGCTGGGCGACCCCGGCACCGCTCTGACGGAGCTGGACGACCTCCACCGGGACCGGCTCGCGCGCTACCGCAATCCCCTGCACGCCGAGGTGATCACGACCTCGTACGGACGGGCCCTGGTCACGGCACAGCTGGGGGACGTGGCCGCCGCCGTCGAGGCGATGCGTGCGGTTCGGGCTGACCGTGCGAGCGTCCTGGGCGAGGAGCACCCGAGCACCCTCGCGGCGCAGGCGGCGCTGAACGAGCTGCTGGCCGGGTGACGGGCCCGGAACGCCGGGAAGGGCGTGGAGCACGGGACCGTATCCGTGCTCCACGCCCTGGTCGGAGGGGATGACAGGGGCCGCGGCGGCGGCGATCGGGCCGGGAGAGCTCGTCCTCTTCAGGTCAGAGGACGAGGAGGCACACCCGGCCCTCACCACCGCACTGGCGTCGCACGACCGCCGCGGCCTCGTCCTGCCCGCGCCACGCGACACCCCTCATCCGGGTGCGCGGCGCGAGCAGGGCTCGGAGGGAGGCTCAGTCCTCGCGCAGGGCGCGGACCGCCTCCTCCACGCGCTTGCCGTAGTCGGCGTCGGCGGCGTGGAAGTGTGCGAGGTTCTTCTCGATCACGTCGTCACGGGTCACCTGGGAAAGGCCCCCGGCGATGTTGGCGACCAGACGCCCCTTCTCCTCCGCGGACATGAGCCGGTACAGCTCGCCCGCCTGGAAGAAGTCGTCGTCCTTGGTGTGGGCGGGCGCGGCGTGGGTGCCGGTCCAGCCGTGGATCGCGAGCGGGGCGGAGAGCGCCGCGTCGGTCTGGGCGGGGCCCGCGTACGAGTTGGGCTCGTAGTTCTTGTCGTGGCGCGAGCCGTTGCGGGTGGCGTGCAGCCCGTCGCGGCCGTAGTTGTCGACGACCGCGGCGCGCGGTGCGTTCACCGGGAGCTGGGTGTGGTTGACGCCCAGCCGGTAGCGGTGCGCGTCCGCGTAGGCGAACAGCCGGCCCTGGAGCATCTTGTCCGGCGAAGGGCCGATGCCGGGCACGAAGTTGTTCGGGGAGAACGCGGCCTGCTCGACCTCGGCGAAGACATTGTCCGGGTTGCGGTCCAGGACCAGCCGGCCCACCCGCTGGAGCGGGTAGTCGCTGTGCGGCCACACCTTGGTCAGGTCGAAGGGGTTGAAGCGGTAGCCCGCGGCCTCGGCGGCCGGCATGACCTGCACGTACAGGGTCCAGGACGGGTTCACCCCGCGCTCGATGGCCTGGAGCAGGTCCGTCTGGTGCGAGTTGCCGTCCTTGCCCGCGAGTTCCGCGGCCTGCTCGCTGGAGAGGGAGCGCACACCCTGGTTCGTCTTGAAGTGGTACTTGACGAAGAAGGCCTCGCCCTCGGCGTTCGTCCACTGGTAGGTGTGCGAGCCGTAGCCGTTCATGTGACGGTACGAGGCGGGGATGCCGCGGTCACCCATCAGCCAGGTGACCTGGTGGGTGGCCTCGGGCGCGTGGGCCCAGAAGTCCCAGACGTTGTCCGGCTCCTGACGGCCCGTGAAGGGGTCGCGCTTCTGCGAGTGGATGAAGTCGGGGAACTTGATCGGGTCCTTGATGAAGAACACCGGGGTGTTGTTGCCGACCAGGTCGTAATTGCCCTCGTCCGTATAGAACTTGAGGGCGAAGCCGCGGGGGTCGCGCACCGCGTCCGCGCCGCCCAGCGAGTCGGCGACGGTCGAGAAGCGGATGAACGTCTCGGTGCGCTTGCCGACCTCGGAGAGGAAACCGGCCCGGGTGAAGGCGGTGATGTCGTCGGTGACTTCGAAGTAGCCGTACGCGCCGGAGCCGCGGGCGTGGACCACGCGCTCCGGAATGCGCTCCCGGTTGAAGCGGGCCAGCTTCTCCAGCAGGTGCTGGTCCTGGAGGAGGATCGGGCCACCGACGCCGGCGGTGGCGGAGTTCTGGTTGTCGGCGACCGGGGCGCCTGACTCGGTCGTAAGCACACGCTGCGTCATGGTGTCGGGGCGACCTTCCGTACGGGAGCTGCTGAGCTGCTGGACTGCGACGGCTCGGGGCTCCAGGAGCGTAAGTACGCCCCGAACCCGGCGTCAACAGTTTGTTGAATTTGATGAGTGGTGTTCCGGACGGCGCCGACGCCTGGGCGCGACAGGACAGGTGTCAGCGCCGACGCCGTCCGGAAGTCTCTGGGGTTGCCGGGCCGGTCAGGCCTGGACGGGCTGCCCCGACAGGCGCTCGACCGAGCGCAGCAGTGCCGAGTGGTCCAGGCCGCCGTCGCCCTGCGCGCGCAGCGAGGCGACGAGCTGGGCGACCACGGCACCGACGGGCAGTGCGGCACCGACGTTGCGGGCGGCGTCCGTGACGATGCCCATGTCCTTGTGGTGCAGGTCGATCCGGAAGCCCGGGGCGAAGTCCCGCTTGAGGAAGTTGTCCTTCTTGCGGGTCAGGACGGTCGAGCCGGCCAGTCCGCCGTTGAGGACGTCCAGTGCGGCGGAGAGGTCCACGCCGGACTTCTCCAGGAAGACGACGGCCTCGGCGCACGCCTGGATGTTGACCGCGACGATCAGCTGGTTGGCGGCCTTCACCGTCTGGCCGGAGCCGTGCGGGCCGCACAGCACGATGGTCCTGCCGAGGGCCTGGAGGATCGGCTGGGCCGCGTCGAAGTCGGCCTGCTCGCCGCCGACCATGATCGACAGCACCGCCTCGACGGCACCGGCCTCACCGCCGGAGACCGGGGCGTCGAGCACCCGGATGCCCTTGTCCTTCGCGTTCTTCGCGAGGTCCACGGAGGTCTGCGGGGTGATCGACGACATGTCGATCAGCAGCGCGCCGGGCTTCGTGTTCTCCAGGATGCCGTCGGGGCCGTAGGCGATGGCCTCGACCTGCGGGGAGGCGGGCACCATCGTGATGACGACATCGGCGTCCCGGACCGCCTCGGCGATCGAGGCCGCGCCGGTGCCGCCGGCCGCGACCAGCCGGTCGATCTTGGCCTGCTCCAGGGTGTGACCGGTGACGTCGTACCCGGCCTTGATCAGGTTCTCGGACATGGGGGAGCCCATGATGCCGAGTCCGATCCACGCAACCTTGGGGAGGTTGTTGCTCATGAGGGTGCCTTCCGATAAGCGTGTGTACGAGGGGGAGTCCGCCGCCCTCAGCGGGCGGCCCGCGCGGTGGCCGGGAGCCACTCGAAGGCCTCGGCGCTCGGCCGGTCGCCCGGCTTGTACTCCAGGCCGACCCAGCCGTCGTAACCGGCCTTCGTCAGCTCGTCGAGGAGCTGCTCCAGCGGGAGCGAGCCGGTGCCGGGGGCGCCGCGCCCCGGGTTGTCGGCGATCTGGACGTGGCCGGTCTTCTCGGCGTACGCCGTGATGACCTGGCCGAGGTCCTCGCCGTTCATCGACAGGTGGTACAGGTCCAGCAGGAACTTCGCGTTCCCGAGTCCGGTCGCCGCGTTGACCTTGTCGACGATCTCGACCCCGGCCGGGGCGCTCACCAGGGGGTAGCGCGGCGATTCCGGCTTGTTGAGGGTCTCGATCAGGAGCACCGCCCCGATCCGGTCGGCCGCGCGGGCGGCGAGCACCAGATTCTCCAGGGCGAGTCCGTCCTGCACGGCCGGGTCCACGCCGTCGACGCGGTTGCCGTAGAGCGCGTTGAGCGCCTTGCAGCCGACCGAGGCGGCGAAGTCGGCCGCCACGTCGATATTGGCGCGGAAGCGGTCCGACTCCGTGCCCGGCACGGAGAGCGCGCCGCGGTCGGGGCCGGGCAGCTGTCCGGCGTAGAAGTTCAGTCCCACCAACTGCGTGCCCGCGTCGTCGAGCGCCTTCTTGAGGGCGTCGAGCTCGGCCTGCGGCGGAGTGGGGGTCTCGATCCAGGGCCACCACAGCTCGACCGCCGTGAAGCCGGCCGCGGCCGCTGCCGCGGGACGCTCCAGGAGCGGGAGTTCCGTGAAGAGGATCGAAAGGTTCACATCGAAGCGCTGGTCCGGGTAGCCCATGAGGGTTCGGCGCTCCTTCCGTATTGCGGAAGTTAGTTTCTACGTAACGGAAGATTGCCCGGAGCTGCGGAAGCTGTCAAGGGGGTGCCCGGAATTCGGTCCCGGGCCTTTCGCGCGGGTTGCGCAAGGTGGGCCCGTAAATGGTCCGGTTGCGGACGGGGTCCGGGGCGCGCCAGGGTTGCCGGTGCGTCCGATGCCGCCGACCCCGTACGAGGTGCCCCGCATGAACCACGCCACCAGCCGGCGGACCGTCCTCGGAGCGCTGCTCGCCGGCGCCGCCCTCTCGGCGGCCCCCGCGGCGCCCGGCTCCCCGCGGCCCGCGCCGGACCGGTCGCCCGCGGTCGGTCCGCGCCCGCGCACCACCCCGCGGCTGCTGATCGGTACGTACACCTCGGCCGAGGGCGGTGGCACGGGAATCGGCACGGCGGCCTACGACCCGGTCACCGGGGCGATGGCCGACGGCCCCGTGATCACCGGCGTGGCCAACCCCTCGTACCTGGCCGCGCACCCCTCCGGCGCCACCGTCTACGCGGTCGACGAACAGGACCCGGGCGGTGTCACGGCGGTGGCCCTGACCCCGGACGGCGGCCACCGTGTACTCGGAACGCGCGGCACGGGCGGCGCCGGGCCCACCCACCTGTCCGTGCACCCCACGGGCCGGTGGCTGCTCACCGCGAACTACACCTCGGGCAGCGTCGCGGTGCACCCCATCGGGGGCGACGGATCGCTGGGGGAGCGCACCGACCTGGTCGCCCACACCACCCCGCCGCCCGGACCCGGCCAGGACGGACCCCACGCCCACCAGATCGTCACCACCCCCGACGGCGGCCACGTCCTCGCCGTGGACCTCGGCAACGACACCGTGTACACCTACCGGCTCGACGAGGAGCGCGGCACGCTCGGCCCGGTCTCCTACGCGGCGCTGCGCCCCGGGGCCGGCCCCCGCCACATCACCTTTCACCCCGGCGGCCGCTTCGCCTACCTGGCCTGCGAGGTCGACAACACCGCGGTCGTCTGCGGCTACGACCCGGCCACCGGCACGCTCTCCCCGGGTGCCCCGCAGTCCACCGGCACCGGCGGCGGAACCAGCTATCCCGCGCAGTTCCTGGTCACCGCCGACGGCCGCTTCGCCTACCTCGCCAACCGGGGGCACAACAGCCTGACGCGTTACGCCGTCGAGGACGACGGGGCGGCGCTGCGGCTGCTCGACACCGTGCCCGTCGGCGGCGACTTCCCCCGGCAGATCGCCTTCTCGCCCGACGGGAAACTGCTCTTCGCGGCCAACCAGCGGTCGAGCACGGTGACCGCCTTCCGGGTCGACGCCCGCGACGGCGGACTGACCCGCACCGGTCAGGCCTTCTCCGCCCCGGTCGCCGTCTGCGTACTGCCGTACCCGGGAGCGCGCCCGGCCGGGCACCGAGGGCCGATCCGGCGCCCGACGGCCCCGGCGCACGTCCGTTAGGGTCAGGCGCGAGCCGCGGGTTTCACGGCCGCGTGGCGAACGCATGAGGGAGGCACAGTGCGCTTGAGAGTGGAGTTCACCACCGAGCCCTTCGATCTCGACGAGGCGCCCGCCCACGCGGTCGTGGCCCGCGAGGTCATCCAGTCGGCCGACCTGGACGCGGTGGACGTCGGCCCCTTCGGCAACACGGCGGAGGGCGGCGCGGACGAGGTGCTGACCGCGGTGGACTCATTGCTCCGCCGGGCCCTGGCATCGGGTGCCACCCGGGTGTCCCTCCAGGTCAATGTGATCGGGGAGGACTCCAAGTGACCGAACCGGCGGACCACCCGCTCGTCACCGCGGTCAAGCCGCTCGTCGATGCCATGGGCGCCGAGCTGCTCGGGCCCGAGCAGGCCCAGCCCGACGACGTCGTGCTGGCCTGGGAGGGCGAGGACGTCATAGCCGTACGGCTGCCCCAGCTCTCGGAGTCGCTCGATCACATCCTGGCCGCCATGGAACGCCGGCACGGGATGCCGCTCGCCGAGCTGGACCGCAGGACCAAGCAGTCGGTGGTGCGGACCCTGGAGGCACGTGGTGCCTTCTCGGTGCGGCACGGAGTGGAGACGGTGGCGGGTGCGCTGGGGGTCAGCCGCTTCACCGTCTACAACTACCTGAACAGGGAAAATGCCGCCAAAGGCGAGTAGTTGAGGCCGTAGCCGAGCGAACGCGGTGGAAGACCGTGCGGGGCCGTCGTCCGGGGAACCGGGCGACGGCTTTTTACATTCGCGTAATTTCAACAAAGTGTTGACGTGGTGTTGTGGAGGGCGTTAGCTATCCGCAGCCCGACCGACGCGAAGCGAAGAACGCACAGCGAAACACAGCCACGGAGGCTCCCGTGACTTCGAGCTCCACGCCGGGCCTCGCCCGGTTCAACACCCTGGCGGACGACGAGGCCACCACCGCGTTGCACGAGGTGTGTGCCAGTGCGGCATGGGGAAGAGCGATCCTCTCCCGACGCCCGTACGCCACCGCGCAAGCCCTCCTTCTCGCCAGTGACGCCGCCACGGCCGCACTGACACCGGAGGATCTGGCCGACGCGATGGCCGGTCACCCGCCGATCGGCCGCCCGAAGCCCGGAGACCCGACCTCCTCCCGCGAACAGCGGGGGATGGCGGGCGCCACCGAGGAACTCAAGGCCGAGATGCTCGAACTGAACCTGGCCTACCAGGAGCGGTTCGGACATGTCTTCCTGATCTGCGCCACCGGAGCCACCGGTGAGCAGATGCGCGACGCGGTGAAGTCCCGGATCGGGAACTCGCCCGAGCAGGAGCGCGGGATCGTGCGCACCGAACTGGGCAAGATCAACCGTATCCGGCTGACCCGTCTCGTGACCGAAGGAGAGTGACGGTCTTGAGCACCGACACCACCGCATCGGTGTCCACCCACATCCTGGACACCAGCATCGGCCGCCCCGCCGCGGCCGTCGCCATCACGCTCGCCGCCCGCAGCGGCGCCGGCGCGCCCTGGGCGACGCTCGGCGGATCCGCCACCGACGCGGACGGGCGATGCAAGGACCTGCCGGCTCTGCCGGAGGGCACCACCCATGTACGTCTCGACTTCGAGACCGAGGCGTACTTCGCAGCCAAGAAGCAAGCCGAGGCGCAGCAGGACGCCCCCCGCGTAAGGGACAGCGGTGCGTTCTTCCCGGAAGTGGCGATCACCTTCGCCGTCGTACCGGGCGAGCACTATCACGTACCGCTGCTGCTCAACCCGTTCGGCTACTCCGTATACCGAGGGAGCTAGCAGACATGCCCACGATTCTCGGCCAGAACCAGTACGGCAAAGCAGAGAACCGCGTCGTAAAGATCACGAGGGACGGCGACACCCACCACATCAAGGACCTGAACGTCTCCGTCGCCCTCTCCGGCGAGCTGGACGACGTCCACTACAACGGCTCGAACGCCAACTGCCTCCCGACGGACACCACGAAGAACACCTGCTTCGCGTTCGCCAAGGAACACGGCATCGAGTCGGCCGAGCAGTACGGCATCCACCTCGCCCGGCACTTCGTGGACAGCCAGCCCTCGATCCACCGCGCGCGCATCCGCATCGAGGAGTACTCCTGGGAGCGGATCTCCGGCTCCGACGGCAACTCCAAGTTCATCGGCGCCGACGAGGTCAAGCACTCCTTCGTCCGCAAGGGGCAGGAGACCCGCCTCGCGCAGATCACCTACGACGGCGAGAAGTTCGAGGTCCTGTCCGGGCTCAAGGACCTGACCGTGATGAACTCCACGAACTCCGAGTTCTGGGGCTACATCAAGGACAAGTACACGACGCTCCAGGAGGACTACGACCGGATCCTGGCCACGTCCCTGTCGACGTGGTGGCGGCACAACTGGACCAGTGACGAGCAGCGCATGCCGCAGTGGGAGAAGTCCTACGAGCAGGCCAAGAAGCACATCCTGCACGCCTTCGTGGAGACGTACTCGCTCTCGCTCCAGCAGACGCTGTACCAGATGGGTTCGCGGGTCATCAACAACCGCAGCGAGATCGACGAGATCCGCTTCTCCGCCCCCAACAAGCACCACTTCCGGCAGGACCTCTCCGCCTTCGGCCTGGAGAACGAAGCCAAGGACGGCGCCGTGTACTACGCCGCCGACCGCCCCTACGGCCTGATCGAGGCCACCATCCTGCGCGACGGCTGCGAGCCGCACATCCCGGTCGACATGACCAACCTCTGACGCGGGGCGCGCATCCCCGCCGCCCGCAGTCGGCGGGGATGCGCCACACCGGAGGGAACAACCAGCCATGGCAACGCCTGCACGAGGGCCGGCAGAAGGCCCGTGTTCCACCGCACCGGAAGGACCCGAGGTCCACCCGGTCGACCAGAAGCTCCACCCCTCGCGGCTCGTCCCCGCCGCGCTCCAGCACATCGCCGCCATGTACGCGGGAGTGGTCACGCCCCCGCTCATCATCGGCCAGGCCGTCCGCCTCGACACCGCGGGACAGACCCGGCTCATCGCCGCGAGTCTGCTCATCGCCGGTGTGGCCACCCTCCTGCAGACCCTCGGGGTCAAGGGCTTCGTCGGCAACCGGCTGCCCTTCGTCAACGCCGCCTCCTCGGCCGGAATCGCGCCGATGCTCGCCATCGCCGAGACCAACGCCACGGGTGACCAGCTCCCCGCCATCTACGGCGCGGTGATGGTCGCGGGTGTCTTCTGTCTCGCCATCGGGCCGTTCTTCGGCAGGCTCCTGCGCTTCTTCCCGCCGCTCGTCACCGGCGTCGTCATCACCCTCATCGGGGTGACGCTGATGCCGGTACCGGTCGCCTGGGCACAGGGCGGCGACAGGACCGCCGCCGACTTCGGGGACATGAAGTACCTGGCGCTCGCCGCCTTCACGCTCGTCGTCATCCTGCTGATCCAGCGCTTCGGCCGCGGCTTCGTCAAGCAAGTAGCCCTGCTTCTGGGCCTGTTGATCGGAACCCTGGCGGCGATCCCCTTCGGCATGGCGGACTTCGGCACGCTCGGCTCGGCCCCGGTCGCCGCGTTGCCGACGCCCTTCGCGTTCGGCGCACCCGCATTCCAGCCCGCCGCGATCATCTCGCTCTGCCTGGTGACGCTCGTCCTGATGACGGAGTCCAGCGCCGGAATGCTCGCCATCGGCGAGATCTGCGGGCGCGAGACCGACGGCAGGACCATCACCCGGGGCCTGCGCACCGACGGCATCGCCACCCTCCTCGGGCCCGTCTTCGGCGGCTTCCCCACCTCCGCCTTCGCCCAGAACGTCGGCGTCGTCTCACTGACCAAGGTCCGCAGCCGCTACGTCGTCGCGGCGGCGGGAGGCGCACTCCTGGTCCTCGGCGTCTTCCCGGTGCTCGGCGCGGTGGTCTCCACGGTGCCGATGCCGGTCCTCGGCGGTGCGGGCATCGTCCTCTTCGGCTCCATCGCGGTCAGCGGCATCCGTACGCTCTCGGAGGCCGGCCTAGACGACAGCTCCAACATCATCCTGGTCGCCGTCTCGCTCGGCGCGGGCATCATCCCGCTCGCCGCGCCCACCTTCTACGCCGACTTCCCGGCCTGGGCGCAGACCGTGCTCGGCTCCGGCATCAGCGCGGGCGCCCTGGTCGCCGTGTCGCTGAACCTGTTCTTCCACCATCTCGGCACCCGTGGCGGCACCTCCGCCGCGGCACTCAAATCCTCCTAGGGTCCTGCCGTGCCCGTATCGCCACTCCCTCCGGAAGGAAGCACCATGGCACCTTCGGCAGACCCCGTATCCCGCATCGTCATCGAGAACGTGGCCATCGCCACGGTCGACGCCCACGACACCGAGTACGCCTCCGGCCATCTCGTCGTCGCGGGCAACAGGATCGAATCCATCGGCGCCGGCCGGGCCCCCGAGGGCCTGGAGAACGTCGTACGCCGCATCGACGGCACCGGGCATCTGGTCACCCCCGGCCTGGTCAACACGCACCACCACTTCTACCAGTGGATCACCCGCGGCCTGGCCACCGACCACAACCTGTTCGACTGGCTGGTCGCCCTCTACCCGACGTGGGCCCGCATCGACGAGCCGATGGTCCGCGCCGCCGCCCAGGGCTCGCTCGCCATGATGGCCCGCGGCGGCGTCACCACCGCCATGGACCACCACTACGTCTACCCGCAGGGCTCCGGAGATCTGTCCGGCGCCATCATCGGGGCCGCCCGCGACATGGGCGTACGGTTCACCCTCGCCCGTGGGTCCATGGACCGCAGCGTCAAGGACGGCGGGCTGCCGCCGGACTTCGCCGTGGAGACCCTCGACGGCGCGCTCGCCGGCACCGAGGCGACCATCGACGCACACCACGACGCGTCGTTCGACTCGATGACCCAGGTCGCGGCCGCGCCCTGCTCCCCGTTCTCCATCTCCACCGAACTGCTGCGACAGGGCGCCGAGCTGGCCCGCCGCAAGGGAGTGCGCATGCACACCCACGGCTCGGAGACCGTGGAGGAGGAGAAGTTCTGCCACGAGCTGTTCGGGATGGGGCCGACCGACTACTTCGAGTCCACCGGCTGGCTCGGCGAGGACGTGTGGATGGCGCACTGCGTCCACATGAACGACTCCGACATCGCCGCCTTCGCCCGCACCGGAACCGGCGTCGCGCACTGCCCCTCGTCCAACGCCCGGCTCGCCGCGGGCATCGCCCGGGTCCCCGACATGCTCGCGGCCGGCGTCCCGGTCGGCCTCGGTGTCGACGGCACCGCCTCCAACGAGTCCGGCGAACTCCACACCGAGCTGCGCAACGCCCTCCTCATCAATCGCCTCGGTGCCCATCGCGAGAAGGCCCTGAACGCACGTCAGGCCCTGCGCCTGGGAACGTACGGCGGCGCCCAGGTGCTCGGCCGCGCCGACCAGATCGGCTCCCTGGAACGCGGCAAGCTCGCCGACCTGGTGCTCTGGAAGCTCGACACCCTCGCCCACGCCTCCATCGCCGACCCGGTGACCGCCCTCGTCTTCGGCGCGGCGGCCCCCGTCACCCTCTCCCTCGTCAACGGCAAGCCGGTCGTCGAGGACAACCACCTGATCACCGCGGACGAGGACGCCATCGCCCGCGCCACCCGCGACGAGGCCCGCCGCCTCGCGCAGATCGCCGCCGGAGCCTGACGCTCCCCGGAACCGGCCGGCCGAGGGGGACGGCCCTCGGCCGGTCGCCGTGGACCCGAGCGGGGTCCGCGGCAACCGGTGCGGGGGGCGCGTGCCTGGACGCACGCGCCCCCCGCACCGGTGACCGAAGCTGCCGCACCAGCTGCTCGACCTGCCCCACCTGCACCAACGCACCACTTGCACCACCTCCCTGACACCCACGTCACCGCAGACGTGTACCCGACCGGAGGAACCGCCGTGGCAGCTACGCCCAGGTTTCGCGACGACGCAGACGCAGCATCCGATTCCGGATCACTTCCCGACCCGGCCCCGGCCGGCCGGAAGCATCCGGTCGACGAGACGCTCCCCCCACTGAAGATGTTCACCAGCGGCCTCCAGCACGTGGCCGCGATGTACGCGGGCGTGGTGGCCCCGCCGATGATCGTGGGGCCCGCCGTGGGCCTCACCGCCAAGGAGACCGCCTTCCTGATGGGGGCGAGCCTGTTCACCGCGGGCATCGCCACCCTGCTCCAGACCCTCGGCTTCTGGCGCATCGGCGCCCGGCTGCCGTTCGTCAACGGCGTCTCGTTCGCCGGGGTCACCCCGATGGTGGCGATCGGCAAGGACCGCGGGCACGACGGCATCGCCGTCATCTTCGGCGCGATCATCGTCGCCAGCCTGCTCGGCTTCCTGCTGGCCCCGTACTTCTGCAAACTGGTCCGCTTCTTCCCGCCGGTGGTCACCGGCACCGTGATCACCCTGATCGGTGTCTCGCTGCTTCCGGTCGCCTTCAACTGGTCCCAGGGCGGCAACGCCAAGGCCGCCGACTACGGTTCCACGACCAACATCACCATGGCCGCCGTCACCCTGGTGATCGTCCTCGCACTGCGCAAACTGCTGCGCGGCTTCCTCCAGCAGATCGCGATCCTGCTCGGTCTGATCGTCGGCACACTGATCGCGATACCGGTCGGCATCACCGACTTCGGAGCCATCAAGGACGCCGACCTGATCGGCTTCCCGACGCCCTTCCACTTCGGGGCGCCGCAGTTCGAGATCGCCGCGATCGTCTCGATGAGCATCGTGATGCTGGTCTGCATGACCGAGTCCACCGCGGACATGCTGGCGCTCGGCCGGATCGTCGGCCGGCCGGCGGACGAGCGGACCATCGAGGGCGGCCTGCGCGCCGACACCCTGGGCAGTGCCATCAGCCCGCTCTTCAACGGCTTCATGTGCAGTGCCTTCGCCCAGAACATCGGCCTGGTCGCGATGACGAAGGTCCGCAGCCGCTTCGTGGTGGCCGCGGGCGGCGGCATCCTGATCGTGCTCGGGCTGGTCCCGGTCGCCGCGTCCGTCATCGCGATCGTCCCGCTGCCGGTACTCGGCGGCGCGGGCATCGTGCTCTTCGGCTCGGTCGCCGCGAGCGGCATCCAGACCCTGGCGACCGCCGCGCTGGAGAAGGGCGAGAACGCGCTGATCGTGGCCGCGGCCGTGGGCGTCGGCCTGATCCCGATCGCCGCGCCGGAGTTCTACCACGCGTTCCCGAAGGACCTGCTGGTGGTGCTCGACTCCGGTATCTCGACCGGCTGCGTGGTGGCGATCGTGCTCAACCTGGCCTTCAACCACCTGGGGAGGAAGCCGGATCCGGAACCGTCGGAGCGGGAGCAGAGCCCGGCGGTCGCGGACCCGGTGGCCGCGCACTGACCCGATCCGGTCCGGAGCGGCACAGGGCCGCAACGGAGCTGTGGCGCGTACGGCGACCCTCGCGGGTGCTGCCGTACGCGCCACGGCCGTGCCATCGGGTGCGTCAGCCGATGTGGTAGCTGTCGCCGTACACCTTCCAGTCGAGCGGCGGGTCCAGGTTCAGGTTGCCCTTCTTCAGGAAGACCCGCTGGGCGGTGTCCACCCGGCTGGTGTCCTCGTGGGCCTCCTCCTGCTTCATCGCCCAGACGCGGGCGTCCAGGAAGGCGTTGAGGTACGTGACCTCGTTGCCGCCCTGGGACGGCGGCTTCGCCTTGCTCAGGGCCCGCTTGCGGATGGCGCTGAAGCCGGTGCTGTCGCCGCCGTCGCCGTGCATGACGATGGCGTCGTAGTACGCGAACTGGCCCAGCGTGCCGATGCCGTCGGCCTTGCCCTGCTTGACGGCCGGGTTGAAGTACACCCGGTCCCGCTCGTCGTTCTGCGCCTGCTGGAACGCCGAGTCGGACGCGGCCTTCACCCAGTCCTTGGTGAAGTTCGGGTCGAGACCGCTGTGCGAAGGGGTGCCGTTGACCTTCCGCAGCGCGGGGAGGTACTTCGCGAGGACGTTGCCGGGCTTGCGCTCGGTGTACAGCTCGACGAGGTCGAGCATGTCGCCGGTGCCGGAACAGAACCCGATGATGCCCGCGGTGTAGCCGCGGTCGTCGTCGATGTCCTCGATGTACTTGTACTGGGACTTCCAGTCGAGGGAGGAGTTCTCGGCGCTGGAGACCAGTTTCATGGCGATCTCCTTCTTCGCCGGATCGTCCAGCCCGGTCGCGGCGACGGCCTTCGGGGCCGCTGCCGCCGGCTGCTGCGCCGGCTGGTGCGTGGGGCTACCGGCGTAGGCGGCGACGGGAATCGCCGTGAGGGCCAGTCCGACCGCGATGACCGTGATGCGCACGGGGCGGGTACTGCGACGTGCGGCGCGCTTATGGGGAGCGTGCACCAGTCCTCCAAGGGGAGTTCTTCGTTCCATCGGTCTGTTAGGAAGCTTTCCTATCAGAGTGGGAGGGGGCCGTACACCCCTCCGGCACGGGGGAGTTGAGAAGTTCTCCCGGAACGCGGCGGCCCCGCACCGCGCCGAAAGCGCGATGCGGGGCCGGTACGGGACGGGTGCGGGTCCGCGACGAGAGGCGGGGAACGGGCCGGGCCGGCCTCAGCAGTTGAGGTAGGCCACGTGGATCCAGACGCCGGTGGGGCCGCCCCACAGGTCGCCCATGACCCAGTTGCCCTGCTGGCCGCGGGCGTCGAGGTTCTGACCGCGGTTCACCTGACCCAGGACCGGGTATTCGGTGCCCGGTCCGCCGCGGAAGTTCACCCCGTTGTCGTTGACGGTGCAGACCGCCGCGGGCGCCTTCGCGGCCTGTGCGGCGACGGGGCTCTGCGCGGCCTGGGCGGCGGGGCTCACGGCCAGTCCGAGACCGGCGGTCAGCACCATCGCGGCCAGCATCATCTTCTTCATCATGCGCGTTTCTCCTCCGTGATCCGGCCCACGTCGGCGTGAGCCGTCCGCCAGCCCCAACGGGGTCGCCGACGAGCGGGTCACGGGTCCGGGCCGGTCTTCGAGCAGCAGTGAAGGCGCAGGCCGTATGACGTGTGCACCGGCGTGCGCGGCAGCGGGGCGGACGCTTCCCGCGCCCGCCGGTCACGGGTTTGACCGGCCCGGAAGCGGTTGGCACCGGCGGGTGCGCGCCGGGCGCCCATGCGCCTGTAGCGTCATGGGCATGGAAGATCAGTCAGTAGTGGATGTCGGTGACGTACGGCTGTCGTACCGGACCTGGGGCGACCCCTTCGGCTCGCCCGTGGTCCTGCTGCACGGCCTCGGCGGCTCCGCCGCGAGCTGGGAGGCGGCCGCCGCCCTGCTCGGTGAGGAGTGGCGGGTGTACGCCCTCGACCTGCGCGGTCACGGCGAGAGCGACTGGCCGGACGAGTACTCCTGCGAGCTGATGCGCGACGACGTACTCGGCTTCCTGGACGAGTGCGAGCTCGACCGGGTCGGTCTGGTCGGCCACTCCATGGGCGGCGTCGTCGCCCATCTGCTCGCCCAGGAACACGCGGACCGGGTCGAGCGGCTGGTGCTGGTGGAGACCCCGCCGCCGTTCCCGAGCGAGGTGAAGCCCGCCGCCGCACCGGAGGGGCCGGTGGATTACGACCCCGCCGTCGTCGCGCCGATCCGGGCCGAGATCGCCGACCCCGACCCCGCGTGGGCGGCCGGGCTCGGTGAGATCGTCGCGCCGACGCTGATCATCTCGGGCGGCCCGGAATCCACCATGCCGCAGGGACGGTTGCAGGACATGGCCTCGCTCGTCCCGGACTGCCGGCTGATCACCATCGGGGGCGGCCACCGGGTGCACGAGATCCACCCCGACCAGGTCGCCCACCAGATCACGGAGTTCTTCACCGGCTGAGGGGCGGCCGAAGCCCGTCCGGGGCCGGCCGGAGCACCGGGAGGCGACCGCGGAGATCCTCACCGCCGCGGCCCGCACCGGCCCGGTGGACGGCCGGCTCGCCGTGGCGGTGCGCGAGCTGACCGGGGACACGGGCCCGCTGTCGGCGGCCGTCGCCGACCGGCTCGCCCCCGGCGATGCGGCGGTGCGGGAGGCCGCACGTCCCGCCGGGCAGCTGGGCCCGGAGACGGCCCGCCCGGTGCCCGCGCCGCGGTCCGCGCTCGGCGGTGCCGAGGGAGGGCGCAACTTCCCGCAGCTGGACGCCGACGTGGAGATCGCCGGGGCCCTGTGCCGGATCACCGGTGACCCGGAGGAAGCGGCGCCGGTGCCGGCCGGAGTGCTCGCGGAGGCGGAGCCGACGTGGACGCGCCGGACGCCGGGCCGTGCCGCGCCGACGGCGGCCCGCATCGGCGGGGCGGCCCGGCCGTCGGTTCCCGCGCCGGAGGGGCTGCTCGACGACCGGGTGCACGTTCCGTCGGTGGTGCTGGCCCTCCGCGCGCGATCGCGCCCGAGTGCCTCGACGGCCCCCGCACGGCCGCGCTGCTCCTGGACGCCGCGGAGCGGGACGACGACGCGGTGACCGCGCTGGAGGTCCTCGTCGCACCCGGTCCCGCCGCCCTCGGCCCGGACCGTCACCGCCGCAGGACGCCCTGGCCGAACAGGACCTGCGGGTGCGGGCCTCGGGCCCGGGGACGGGGACGGCCCCGGGCCGACGAACGGCTGCGGGAGCAGGCCCGCGAGGGCGCCCGAGAACTGACCTGACCTGCGCCTGATCCGGCCCGGCCGCCACCACGCGGAGGCGCGCCGCCGCGCCGCCCTCCCGTGCGCGTGGCCCGGCTCAGTCCCCGGGCTTCCAGTCCGGGCGGCGGCCGCTCATCGCAATGGCCCGGTCGACGAGGGGCGCGTCGTCCGGCACCGGAACCGGCGGGCCGAAGACGGTCTCCGCCCGGGGCTTGCCGTCACCGGGGGTCAGCATGTCCAGCGCGATGCGCAGGCCCGCCTCGTCCGCCTCGTACCTCTGACCGGTCGACCGGGCCAGGTCCCAGCCGTGGATCACCAGCTCGTCCAGCACGACCAGCAGCGCCACCTCACCCGGCAGATCCACGCCGCCCGCCCTGGTCATCCCCTGCCGGGCGGCAGGATCGCGCCAGGCCGCCACCAGCTCTTCCAGCAGCGGCGGCAGCGCTTCGCGCCAGTTGCCGGGAAGGACCGGAAGCTTTGCGTCCGGAGCGGTGTCGGTCGTCGGGCCGAAGTTCTTGCGTGCCGCGTCACGGAATGCCGTGCTCAGCCCGACCACGTGGGCGAGCAGTTCGCGTACCGCATAGTCGGGACAGGGCGTCGGACCGTCCAGCTGCTGCTCGTCGATGCCGTCGAGCAGGCCGGCGATCTGCCGCGCCGCGGGTTCGAGATCGATCGTGGGAGTGGTCTCCGTGTGCGTGTTCATGCAGTGCTGACTCCTTCCGCACCCCGAACTCATCGCTCACCGAACTCATCGTTTCATCGCGCGCCTCGGTCATCGCGCGCCTCGGTCATCGCGCGCTTCGGTCACCGCACGACGCGTCCCCGGAGCATGATCCGGCTCGGGTGATTCAGCACGCCCGGGTCCAGGGCCGGGTCGGTGGCGTACGCGACGACATCGGCGGGTGCTCCGTCCACGAGGCCCGGCAGTCCGAGCCAGGCCCGTGCCGTCCAGGACGCGGCACCGAGTGCGGAGTGGACCGGCAGGCCTGCCCGTAGCAGCCATTCCATCTCGCCCGCGACCGTCCCGCAAGGGAAGGAGTCCGTCCCCGCCAGCACTGTCACCCCCGCCTCGTGGGCCGCGCGCACACTGTCGAGCATGGTGTCCCAGCCGGCCAGCCACAGATCACGGCGCGCGCTCGGCTCCCGTGCCCGCATCGCGTCCTCCTTCGCGCCGAACACGCTCAGCGTCGGCACGAACGCCGTGCCCTGCGCGGCCATCCGGTCCAGCAGGGCCGGGTCGAGGTGCATCCCGTGCTCCAGGCTGTCGGCGCCCGCCAGTACGGCATGGCGGGTGCCCTCGGCGGTCTGGCAGTGCACCGCCACCTTCCCGCCCGCCGCGTGCACCGCCTCCACCACCGAGGTCAACAGCGGCAACGGCACGGCCGGTTCGTCGGCGGCCCAGTCACCGATGACCTTGCACCACCCGGACGATGCGGCCGCCTCCTCCACGGCCGCCCGTACCAACTCGGCCTCGCTCACATCGCGTCCGAAGCCGGGGAAGAACCGTCCGGGCGTGGCCAGCCACCGCCCCGCCGACGTCACATGCGGCAGCTCGGGGTCCTTGGCCACCCACGCGGGCATCCGCTGCGAGGTGCCCGGGGTGCGCACCGCGAGCACCCCGGCGTCCCGGTGCTCGCCCAACTGTCTGCGCAGCAGCTCCTCGTCGAACGGCGAGCCCGGCTCCAGGGCGCCCGGATGCGTATGCACATCGACGAGCCCGGGCAGCAGCCAGCCGCCGTCGACGACCGTCTCCACGTCCCGCCCGGCGAGGCCGCCGGGCGGCGGACCCGAGCGGAGCACGCCTCCGTCGATCCAGAACGTGCGTTCCTCGCGCTCGGGCAGCACCACACCTCGTATGCACAACATCAGCCGACCGTACGGCACATCGGGCACCCGCCGGCGAACGGCCGACACACATCGGCACATTGCGGAAGCTTCCGCTCCACCCCCTTGTCGGATGCCCCCGCACCATGCGATACAGGTCTGGACCATTGCTGCCGGATGGAAGGCACGCCCGTGCAACGCCCCCACGCAACAGCCGCGTTGGCCTGTTCCGCCGCCCTGCTCGCCGCCGTGCTCTGTGCCTGTGATTCCGCCCCCGAGGCCGACACCGACAAGCCGACGGTCCCGGGCCATGTGACGGCGCAGGCGAGCAGCGCCACCTCCGTGCACGTCATGTGGGAGCGGGCCACCGACGACAGGGCGGTCACCGGGTACGAGGTCTACCGCGAGGGAAAGCGGGTCCGGTCGGTCCCGGCGGCCAAGGTGATGATCGACGTCGACGGGCTGACCGCGTCGACCGCCTACACCTTCACCGTCCGCGCCCGCGACGCCGCAGGGAACCTCTCCGCGCCGAGCGCCGCGGTGAGCGTGACCACCCCCGCGCCGACCCCCGCCGACCACGAGGCGCCGACCCGCCCCGTGCGGCTGCGCGGCACGGTGGACGGCAGCCGGGCGGTGAACCTCTCCTGGGGCGGCTCGACGGACGACATCGGCGTCACCTCGTACGACATCTACCAGGAGGACTCCCGGATCCACAGCGTGCCCGGCACGCGGACCACGGCGCATCTGACCGGACTGCGCCCCGGCACCGTCTACACCTTCACCGTTCGCGCCCGCGACGCCTCGGACACCTCCTCGCCGGACAGCAACGCCATCGACCTCACCACCGCCTCCGCCCCGGGCGCACCGGCGGGCACCGCCCCCACAGACCTGCGGATCACCAACCGCGTCCAGGGCAAGGAGTACGCCATCGACCTGGACTGGAAGCAGCCGGAGACGGGCGGCGAGATCCCCGCGTACCAGCTCTTCATCGGCGGCCGGCTGACCACCACGATCGTGTGGGGAGCCACCCCGCCCGCGGGCCGGGCGAGCTACCGCCTCACCGTCGACGACCCGCGCGGCACCCGCTACTCGATGAAGATCCGCGCCAAGCTGCCCGACGGGAAATGGGGCGACTTCTCCGCCCAGCGCACGGTCGTCCTCGGCGGCTGACGGGCCGCCCGGCGAGAGGAAGGGCGGGGGTGGGGCGGTCCGGGGTCGCGCGGACAGACTTTACGCAGGATTGGTCTGTACCTATTGACGAGTTGGTCCAGACCTTTTAGTTTCCCCTGTGCTCCATGGCACCAAGGAATCCCGCTCCCCCCAGGACCGCCTCACCGGTCCCTGCCCCAAGGGAGAAATCCATGTTCGAGCACATGACACTCAGACGGAGATCGGCGACCGCCCTCGTCGCCGTTCTCGGGCTGCTCCTCGCGCTGCTCTCCTTGCAGGCCGCACCCGCGCACGCGGCGGGCAAACTGACGGCCACCTTCACCTCGGCCGACAACGGGTCGTGGTGGAAAGGGACTTACATCCTGCACAACGACACCGACACCGCGGTGACCGGCTGGAGCCTCGAATTCGACCTGCCGGCCGGGGTCGCGATCGACACCTCGTACAACGGCACCGTCACCACTCAGGGCAGCCACATCACCGCGGTCAACGCCCACTACAACGGTACGGTCGCCGCGCACAGCACGACCGAGCCGTACAGCTTCTGGTTCGTCGCGACCGGGCCGATCAAGCCGCCGACCGGCTGCCGGATCAACGGCGACAAGTGCGACGGCTCCGCGGACGTGCCCCCGGGCGCGCCCGGGGGGCTGAAGCAGACCGATGTCACCGCCCGCACCGCGTCGCTGTCCTGGACGGCTGCCACGGCCGGCGACTTCCCCGTGGCCTCGTACGACATCCTGGCCGGCGGCAAGGTGGTGGGCTCGGCCACCGCGACGACCTCCGCCACCGTCACCGGCCTCACCCCGGCCACCGCCTACTCCTTCACGGTCCGGGCCAAGGACACCCGGGGCAACACCTCCGCCGAGAGCGCACCGCTGGCCGTCACCACCGTCGACCCGGCCACCGACACCTCCCCGCCCACCGCGCCGGGCTCGCTGCACGCCACCGCGACCGACTCCTCGTCCGTCACCCTGGCCTGGACCGCCGCGACGGACAACCAGCGCGTCGCCGCGTACGACATCTACCGGGACGGGGCGCCGGCCACCACCGTCTCCGGGACCACCACCACCGCCACCGTCGGCGGGCTCTCGCCGTCGACCTCGTACACCTTCACCGTCAAGGCACGTGACGCGGCGGACAACGCCTCCCCGGCCGGCAACGCCCTCACGGTGAAGACCGACGACATCGTCGGCGCGGGCAACTACGCCAAGGTCGGCTACTTCGTCCAGTGGGGCATCTACGGCCGCCAGTACTTCGTCAAGAACCTCCATGACTCGGGCGCCGCCGGCAAGCTCGACATCATCAACTACGCCTTCGCCAACATCGACCCCAACAACCTCACCTGCCTGAACGGGGTCACCAAGGGCACCACCGCCGACCCGCAGGACCCCGAGCAGGGCACCGGGGCCGGTGACGCCGACGCCGACTACGCGCGCCCGTTCAGCGCGGCCCAGTCCGTCGACGGTGTCGCGGACGACGGCTGGGCCAAACTGCGCGGAAACTTCAACCAGTTGAAGAAGCTGAAGAAGCTCCACCCGAACCTGAAGATCGTGGTCTCGCTCGGCGGCTGGACGTACTCCAAGTACTTCTCCGACGTGGCGGCCACCGACGCCTCCCGCAAGAAGTTCGTCTCCTCCTGCATCGACATGTACATCAAGGGCAACCTGCCCGAGTACAACGGCGCGGGCGGCCCCGGCACCGCAGCCGGGATCTTCGACGGCTTCGACGTCGACTGGGAATGGCCGGGTACCGGCACCGGGCACCCCGGCAACCACTACTCGCCCGACGACAAGGGCAACCTGACGCTGCTGCTCGCCGAGTTCCGCAAGCAGATGGACGCCCTCGGCGGCGGTCACCGCCTGCTCACCGCCTTCACCCCCGCCGACCCGCAGAAGATCGGCGACGGCTGGGACCTGGCCAAGGTCTTCGACTCCCTCGACGTGGCGAACGTCCAGGGCTACGACTTCCACGGCTCCGGCAGCGACAACTCCTGGGAGCCGAACCGCACCGGCCACCAGGCCAACCTCTACACGGACGAGCAGGACCCCTACGACTTCCACTTCAGCGCCGACATCGCCGTCAAGGCGTACACCGACGCGGGCGTCGAGCCCCGCAAGCTGACCCTCGGCATTCCGTTCTACGGCCGGGGCTGGCAGAACGTCGCCGACGGCGGGGCCGCCGGTGAATGGCAGAGCGCGGGCGGCGCCGCGCCGGGCCAGTTCGCCGAGGAGGCCGGCACCCGCGGTTACGCCAATCTCATCGGCGCCTATCCGACGATGACCATCCATCACGACGAACAGTCGGTGTCGACGTACGGCTACACCGGCAATCAGTGGTGGTCCTTCGACGACACCTGGTCCATCGGCAAGAAGACCGACTACGTGAAGTCCAAGGGACTGCTGGGCGTGATGGTCTGGGAGATGTCCGGTGACACGTCACAGGGCACCTTGATGAACGCGCTGGACACCGGCCTGAAGTAGCGGGCCCGGGACGGCCGGCCGGTCCGCGGAGCCCCGCGGACCGGCCGTACGGCGTCCGGGATCAGGCGCCCCGCAGCGCGCCCTCCGCCGAGGCCAGGCAGCGGTCCGCCAGCGCCGCCGGTCCCTGAGGTCCCGTCGCCGGGGCATCGCCGGCCGCCCAGGTCTCCACCGCGGCCCGCACCGCCGCCCCGGCGACGCCGGCCGTCAGCCGGATCTCCAGCGAGCCCGCCGTGTCCGGGCGGCCGGCGCGCGCCGCGAGCACCCCTGCCAGGGTGGCGTCCGCGTCGTGGCAGGCGTCGTTCCACACAGACTGGAGCGCCGGGCTGTCCGCCGCCATCCTCAGCAGCGACCGCACCCACTCCAGGGACTCCGAGGCCGCACGGTCACCGGGCGCCGGGGTCAGCGCGCACGCCGCCGCGTGCCGCAGTGCGTCGGCCACCGGCAGGGCGCCCGGGGCGTCCCGTACCGCCTCCACCCACTGTCGGGCGCCGACGGCGAGCAGCGGGGTGATGGCCTCCTCCTTGGTGGCGAAATAGCGGTAGAAGGTGCGCGGGGCGACACCCGCGGCCCGCGCGATGTCCTCGGCGCGCGTGCTCCGCAGGCCGTGCTCCACGAAGAGCGCCGCCGCCGTACGGGCGATATCCAGTCGGGTCGCGGCCTTGCGCCGCTCCGTCAACGAGCCACCTTGCATGCGGATCAGGTTATGCCCTGGAGTCACCGCGTCCGACAGGCAGTTAATGCCCATGTGGCAGAATCTGCCACAAGTGCATGTGTGGGACGAGCAAGAGGTGGCAAGAGCGGTGCGTCGGCGGCAGTTCCTTCTTCAGACGGCCGGCCTCGCCGGCACCACGGCCGCGCTCGGGCTCACCGGCTGCTCGACGGGCAAGGACGTGAAGCTCCACCTGCTCGTGGCCAGTTACGACAAGAGCATCGGCGCTTCGCTCGGCGACCAGTGGGACGATGTCGTCGCCGCTTTCGAGAAGCAGCACGCCGGGATCACGATCGAGCTGGAGCGGGTTTCCTACACCAGGATCGACAAGACGCTCGCGCAGCGGGTCGAGGAGGGCCGGGCGCCCGACATCGCTCAGTCGAACGTCTTCGCGCCGTACGCCGAGGACGGCCGTCTCTACGACATGACCCAGCTGTTCGACATCGCCACCCAGGCCGACTTCATCCGGTCCTTCACCGACGCGGGCACGGTCGACGACGCCACCTACGGCATTCCGTTCCTGGCCAGCACGCCCCGGCTCTTCTACAACAAGGAACTCTTCCGGCGGGCCCGCGTCGGCGGTGCCCCCACGTCGTGGGACGAGTTGCGGGCGGCCGCCCAGGCACTGAAGGCGATCGGCGTGAAGACGCCGTACGGGCTCCAGTTCGGCCCCGAGGCGGCCGAGGACGAGGCCCTGTCCTGGCTGCTCGCGGCCGGTGGCGGCTATACGGGGGAGCTCGCCGAGTACGACTTCGTGAAGCCGGAGAACGCCGAGGCGCTGACCTGGCTGCGGGACGAGCTGGTCGCCGGGGGGCTGGCCGGTACCGACCCCGTGAAGCTCAACCGGACCGACGCGTACGCCCAGTTCCTGCGGGGCGAGATCGGCATGATGATCGCCCACCCCATGCTGATGGGCGCGGCGGACCAGGCCAAACTCCCCTATGCGCATGCCGCGTTCCCCAAGAAGGGCGGCGGGGCCGCCCCTCCGGTGGGGATCAGCGACTGGCTGATGGCGTTCCGGCGCAACGACCACCGCAAGGAGTGCGGCACCTTCCTCTCGTTCCTCTACAGCGGGAAGTCCGCCCTGACCTACGGCGGCAGCCAGTCCGCGCTGCCCGTGACGTACTCGGCCTCCGACGCGGCGACCGGGAAGCCCGCCGAGCAGCCGCTCTCGCCGTTCATCGAGCAGCTGTCCAACGCCCAGTTCGCACCGGTCAACATGCGTTCCTGGCCCTCCGTCCGGGGCACGATCCGCACCGATGTGGGCCAGGCGGTGATGAAGGGCGGCGATCCCCAGTCGGTGCTCACCGCGCTCGACCAGTCGGCCGTCAAGGCGGACGTGGAGGCGGCGACCGGCTGACGACCGCGCGCCCGGGCCCCCGGCGCTGTGCGGTGCCGGGGGCCCGGGCGTTTCGGTCCGGGCGGTGCGGGGGTCAGCCCAGCTGCTCGTACGCGGGCAGCGTCAGGAAGTCCGCGTAGTCCTGGTCCAGGGAGACCTGGAGCAGGAGGTCGTGGGCCTGCTGCCACTTGCCGGCGGTGAACGCCTCTTCGCCGATCTCGGCCCGGATCGCGGCGAGTTCCTCGGCGGCGACCGCGCGGGCCAGCTCGGCCGTGGCGTGCTCGCCGTTCTCGAAGACCACGTCCGCGTTGATCCACTGCCAGATCTGCGAGCGGGAGATCTCCGCGGTGGCCGCGTCCTCCATCAGGTTGAAGATGGCGACCGCGCCCATGCCGCGCAGCCAGGCCTCGATGTAGCGGATGCCGACCGCGACGGCGTTGCGCAGGCCCTCGTAGGTGGGCCTGGCGTCCAGGGTGTCGATGGCGATCAGGTCACCGGCGGCCACCGCGACGTCCTCGCGCAGGCGCTCCTTCTGGTTCGGCTTCTCGCCGAGGACCGCGTCGAAGGAGGCCATGGCGATCGGCACCAGGTCCGGGTGGGCGACCCAGGAGCCGTCGAAGCCGTCGTGGGCCTCGCGGTCCTTGTCGGCCTTGACCTTCTCGAAGGCGACCTTGTTGACCTCGGCGTCGCGGCGGGACGGGATGAAGGCGGCCATCCCGCCGATGGCGTGCGCGCCGCGCTTGTGGCAGGTGCGGACGAGGAGTTCGGTGTACGCCCGCATGAACGGAGCGGTCATCGTCACCGCGTTGCGGTCCGGCAGGACGAACTTGGAGCCGCCGTCACGGAAGTTCTTGACGATGGAGAAGAGGTAGTCCCAGCGTCCCGCGTTCAGCCCGGAGGCGTGGTCGCGGAGCTCGTAGAGGATCTCCTCCATCTCGTACGCGGCGGTGATCGTCTCGATCAGGACGGTCGCGCGGACCGTGCCCCGGGGGATGCCGACGTAGTCCTGGGCGAAGACGAAGATGTCGTTCCAGAGGCGGGCCTCCAGGTGCGACTCCGTCTTCGGGAGGTAGAAGTACGGGCCCTTGCCGAGATCGATGAGGCGCTGGGCGTTGTGGAAGAAGTAGAGGCCGAAGTCGACCAGCGCGCCGGGCACCGGGGTGCCGTCGAGCTGGAGATGACGCTCGTTCAGGTGCCAGCCGCGGGGGCGGGTGACGACCGTGGCGAGTTCCTCGGCGGGCTTCAGGGCGTACGACTTGCCGGACCCGGGGTCGGTGAAGTCGATGCTGCGGGTGTACGCGTCGATCAGGTTGAGCTGGCCGAGGACGACGTTCTCCCACGTGGGGGCGGACGCGTCCTCGAAGTCGGCGAGCCAGACCTTCGCGCCCGAGTTCAGGGCGTTGATGGTCATCTTGCGGTCGGTCGGACCGGTGATCTCCACCCGGCGGTCGTTCAGCGCGGCCGGGGCCGGGGCGACCTTCCAGGAGTCGTCCGCGCGGATCGCCGCCGTCTCGGGCAGGAAGTCCAGCGTGGACGTACGGGCGATCTCGGCGCGGCGCTCGCCGCGGCGGGCGAGCAGCTCGTCACGGCGGGGCGTGAACTGCCGGTGCAGCTCGGCCACGAACGCGAGGGCCGCGTCGGTCAGGACCTCCTCCTGCCGGGGCAGGGGCTCGGCATCGACGATGGCCAGCGGGGACGGCGCTGGTGCGGACATGAGCTGTCACTCCTTCAGCGGGCGGTGCGGGGCGGCGTCCCACGGCCGCCGGGTCGCCTGAAATGGCACGGCGTGCCAGGGCTCCGGGATACGGGTGTGGACGCCGTCTGGGGTGCAGAGGGCTTCTGACCAGTGGATAGTAGTTTCCTCATGGTGGAAGTTCAATGGTTTGTTGATATCGAGATTCTCCGGGTCGACAGAAGTGGCGCGTTGCTGGCGCAGCGTGCCAGTGCGGTTACCCGAGGTGTTTCAGGTCCTCCACGGTGTCGATGTCGTACGCCTGAGCCACATCGGAACACTCGACGAGCGTGATCGCATCGTGGTGCGCCCGCAGATAGGCGCGGGCACCCTGGTCGCCCACCGCCCCCGCCGCGATCTCCGCCCACAGATCCGCCCCGAACAGCACCGGATGGCCGCGTTCCCCGCCGTACGCGGCGGCCGCGACGCCGGTCCGGGAGCGGTACGCCGAACGCACCCGCGCCACCGCCTCCGCGCCGATGCCGGGCTGGTCGACCAGGAGGACGAGCGCCGCGTCCGCCCCCGTGCCGGCCAGCGCCCCGAGCCCGGCCCGCAGCGACGAGCCCATGCCCTCGGTCCAGTCCGGGTTGACGGTCACCGCGCAGCCGCCGAGGTCGGCGCGGGCCCGGACCTCGTCCGCGGCGGCGCCCAGGACCACATGGACGGGGCCGCAGCCGCCGTCCCGCAGGACGCGCAGCGCGTGTTCGACCAGTGGGCGGCCGCGGTGTTCGAGCAGCGCCTTGGGGCGGCCGCCGAGCCGCCGTCCGCCGCCCGCGGCGAGCAGCAGTCCGGCGACCTCGGGGGTGGGTGTTGTCGGAGTCATGCGGCCTGGATACCCCAGCAGCCACCGGAAACGCACCCTTCGCTCAAGCAAGCGGAGGGGGGAGAGGGGCAGCGGCGTCCACCGGGCTACAGGCACATCACCCTTACGGGAGACCCCGAATCCTGTCCGCGGAGTGGCGCTCGGCACCTGTCATGGCGTTAACTTGCGCGCACGCCCGGACACTTGACCACGGTGTGGGGACCGGTCGGAACACTGGCACAAGGATGTGCGAGGGGGAGTGCTTTGTTGCGAAGCGTGGGGCAGACGCGAGTAACCAACAGCGGTGAGGACCCGAGGGTGACCGAGCTGCGCACAGCCGTCTCCCGGCTCCGCCGTGAGCTGGCCGGGCATCCGGGCGAATTCCCGGACCGGGGGATCGCCGAGGACGAACTGGCCGCACTGAACGCGATGGCGGTGGGCGGTGTGCCCGAGATCCCGCGCCTGCGCCGTTCGCTGCTGCTGATCGCGGGGGCGATCGGCTCGGTGAGCGCCCTGGCCGCAGCGCTCAGGGACGTACGGGTCGCCGTCGATCTCTTCGGTGAGCCGCCGCGCGGCTGAACGGCGGGGAGGAGGCCGGGGTCAGCGGCGGATCAGCCTGCGGGCCGTCGCCGCCGCGACCGCCGAGGTGCGGGAGTCCACGCCCAGCTTGGCGTAGATGTGCACCAGGTGGGACTTCACGGTCGCCTGGCTGAGGAAGAGCCGCTTGCTGATCTGGAGGTTCGACAGCCCCTCGCCGACCAGTTGCAGGACCTCCAGCTCGCGCTTGGTCAGGGCTTCCGCGGGAGTGCGCATGCGGTCCATCAGCCGGTGGGCGACGGCCGGTGCGAGCGCCGAGCGGCCGGCCGCGGCCGTGCGTACCGCCGCCGCCAGCTCCTCCGGCGGGGCGTCCTTCAGCAGATAGCCGGCGGCACCCGCCTCGACCGCGGCCAGGATGTCGGCGTCCGAGTCGTACGTGGTGAGGATCAGGACCCGGGGCGCGTCCGGCCGGGCCGTGATGGCGGCGGTGGCCTGCGAGCCGTGCATGCCCGCGCCGAACTGCAGGTCCATCAGGACGACGTCGAAGCCGCCGGCCGCGGCGAGCGCGACGGCCTCCTCGGCGGTGGCCGCCTCGGCGACCACCCGGAAGCCGGGTTCGGAGTCGAGCACGGCCCGCAGCCCCGCCCGCACCACCGGATGGTCGTCGGCGAGCAGCAGCCTGATGGGGGTGTCGGCGGGGGTGGTCATGCGGCGTCCTGTCCTGGCCGGCCGTCGGGGATCGGGAGGGGAAGGGTCAGGGCGACGGCGGCGCCCTGACCCGGGGCCGACTCGACACTCAGGGTGCCGCCCAGCGAACGGGCCCGCGCACGCATCGCGGGCAGTCCGAAGCCCCCGGTCTCCCGGTCCGTGACGACCGGCCCGGGGCCCGGGGCGAACCCCCGGCCGTCGTCGACGACGTCCAGCGACACCGAGGTGCCCATGAAGCTGAGGGTGATCTCCGCGCGCCGGGCCCCGGCGTGCCGCACCGTGTTGGCCAGTGCCGACTGGGCGGTGCGCAACAGCGCCACCTCGTAGGGGGTGGGCAGTTCCACCGGCGTGCCGCTCACCGCGAACTGCACGGTGAGGCCGGGGCCGGTCGTGCGGGACGAGAGGCGCTCCAGGGCTCCCGCGAGGGAGCCGTTCTCCAGGTCCGGCGGTGACAGGGCGCGTACGAAGCGGCGGGCCTCGGCGAGATTGTCCTGGGCGGCCTCGCGGGCCCGGCGGACGTGCGCGGTGGCGGGGGCGTCGGCCTCCAGGGTCCGCTCGGCGGCACGCAGCAGCAGCTGGATGCTGGACAGGCCCTGGGCGAGGGTGTCGTGGATCTCGCGGGCCAGCCGCTCGCGTTCGGCCAGGGTGCCCGCGGTGCGTTCCGCCTCGGCCAGCTCCGCCCGCGTCGACATCAGCTCCTCGATGAGCTCCCGGCGCCGTTCGCTCTCCCGGAACAGCGCCTCGTACCCGAGGACCGTCGCGACCGCGACCGCCGCCCCGAGCAGCGGTCCGATGAAGGTGCCCGGGTTGACGGCCTGGCCGTGCAGCACGAAGCCCGCGATGGCGGCGAGGGCGGTGGCGGCGACGACCGGCAGCGCCCAGCGCGTCGGCAGCAGATGCAGTTGCAGGAAGTAGAGCGGGAAGGCCACCCACAGGCTGTCCGGCGACAGGACGAGCAGCGCCAGCCACACGGCGCCGAGCGCCGCCAGCCACAGGGCGGCGGCGCGGGTGCGCGGCTGTACGACGGGGGCGAGCGCACCCGCCGCGTACAGGGCGGCCATCACACCGCTGACCACGACGACGGCCCTGGGATGCGTGCCGTCGGCGACGGCCCGTACCGCCGCGAGGGCGAGCAGCCCCATCAGCAGCGCGTGCAGACACAGCCGCAGCGCGGCGGTGACCGGGGGGTGGGCGCGGGTATCCATGATTCGTCCAGCGTAGACGCGGGCCGGCGGGGGCCGGTCAATCGAAAGGTTGATGTCGGGCCCCACCGCCGAGCGATGTTTCCGGCGGCCCCGACGGCGAGGCTGGGAGCATGTTCGTCGCATGGAGAGATCTCCGGTTCGCCAAGGGCCGGTTCGCGCTCATGGGCACGGTCGTGGTGCTGATCACGCTGCTCGTGGGCCTGTTGTCCGGACTCACCGCCGGTCTGGCCCGGGAGAACACCTCGGCCGTCACCGGGCTCAACGCCGACCACCTGGCGTTCGCCGCCCCGCCCGACGGCAGGTCGGTGTCCTTCACCGACTCGTCCGTCGAGGAGAGCGCCTGGCGGAGCTGGGCGGAGCGGCCCGGTGTGCGCGGTGCGGAACCGCTCGGCATCCGTACGCTCAACGCCGCCGCCGTACGGGGCGGGCACACCGCCGCGGTGTCCGCGTTCGGGGTCGAGCCCGGCGGGGGCCTGGCGCCCGCCGGCGGTGCGGGGGTCGGACCGGGGAAGGTGGTGCTGTCCGGGCAGGCCGCCGAGGACCTGGCGATCGGGGCAGGTGACCGGCTGCGGCTGGGCTCCACCGAGGTCACCGTCGCGGCCGTCGCGGGGGACGCCTCGTACAGCCACACGCCCGTCGTGTGGACCTCGCTCGACGACTGGCAGCGGTTCGGCGGCGACGGGCAGAGCCGGGCCCGGCACGCCACGGTGGTCGCCCTGACCACCACCGACGGCGCCGATCTCGGCGCGGGCGACAAGGCCGCCGGCACCAGCACGCTCTCCCTCGCCGACTCGCTCACCGCCATCGGCTCCTACCAGGCCGAGAACGGCTCGCTCCAGCTGATGCGCGGCTTCCTGTTCGCCATCTCCGCCCTGGTCATCGGCGCCTTCTTCACCGTCTGGACGATCCAGCGCAGCGGCGACGTCGCCGTGCTCAAGGCGCTCGGCGCCTCCACCCCGTACCTGCTGCGCGACGCACTCGGGCAGGCCGTCGTGATGCTCGCCATCGGTACCGGCGTGGGCACCGCGCTCGCCTCCGGGCTCGGCGCCCTGATCAGCGGCGGGGCCGTGCCGTTCGTCCTCGACGCGGCGACCGTCCTGGTCCCGGCCGCCGTGATGATCGTCCTCGGTGCGCTCGGGGCGGCCCTGTCCATCCGGCGGATCACCGCCGTCGACCCGCTCACCGCACTCGGGAGTGCCCGATGACCCTCACCCTCGCCGACGTCACCCTCACCTACCCGGACGGCGACGGCCGGCTCACCGCCCTCGACCGGATCTCGCTGGACGTGCCCGCGGGGACGCTCACCGCGGTCGTGGGCCCCTCCGGCTCCGGCAAGTCCAGCCTGCTCGCGGTGGCCGCGACCCTGGTCGCCCCGGACGAGGGCCGGGTGGTCGTCGCCGGCCGGGACACCACGGGCCTGGGCCGCGCGCAGCAGGCACAGCTGCGCCGGGAGCAGATCGGCATCGTCTTCCAGCAGCCCAATCTGCTGCCCTCGCTCACGGCGGCCGAACAGCTCCAGGTGATGACGCACCTCTCGGGCGGCGCGGTACGCGGAGCCCGCGGCCGGGCGCTGGAACTGCTGGACGCGGTCGGCCTCGCGGACCACGCCGGACGCAGACCGCACCAGCTGTCGGGAGGACAGCGGCAGCGGATCAACATCGCGCGCGCCCTGATGAACGACCCGGCGGTGCTGCTGGTCGACGAACCGACCAGTGCGCTCGATCACGAACGCGGCGCGGCGGTGCTGGACCTGCTGGTCGCGCTGACCCGGGAGCGGTCCACGGCGACGGTGCTGGTCACCCATGACCTGGCCCATCTGGACCGGGCGGACTGCACGGTCCGGATGGACGACGGCCGGCTGACGGCGCCCGAACCGGTCTGAGCAGGGAAGAGTCCGGGCAGGGGAGAGGGGGTGGGTGGCACCGGCCGCCCACCCCCTCTCCGTGGTCTCAGCCGGTGGAGCCGCTGCTCGCCAGCGCGTCGGAGAGTTCCTTCGCGGCCTGCTGGAGGATCGGCACGATCCGCTCGGTCGCCGCGTCCGTCACCCGGCCCGCCGGACCGGAGATCGAGATCGCCGCAGAGGTGGGGGAGTCCGGGACGGAGACCGCCAGGCAGCGGACGCCGATCTCCTGCTCGTTGTCGTCGACCGCGTAACCGACCCGGCGTACCTGCTCCAGCGCTTCGAGGAAGCCCTCGGGAGTGGTGATCGTCTTCTCGGTGGCGGCCGGCATTCCGGTACGGGCGAGCAGGGCGCGCACCTCCTCCGGGGGCGTGTGCGCCAGCAGTGCCTTGCCGACCCCGGTGGAGTGCGGGAGCACCCGGCGGCCCACCTCGGTGAACATGCGCATCGAGTGCTTGGACGGCACCTGTGCCACGTACACGATCTCGTCGCCGTCGAGCAGCGCCATGTTCGCGGTCTCGCCGGTCTCCTCGACCAGGCGGGCGAGGTAGGGGCGGGCCCAGGTGCCCAGGAGCCGGGACGCGGACTCGCCGAGCCGGATCAGCCGAGGGCCCAGCGCGTAGCGCCGGTTGGGCTGCTGGCGCACATATCCGCAGAGCACCAGGGTGCGCATCAGGCGGTGAATGGTCGGCAGCGGGAGCCCGCTGCTCGCGGAGAGTTCGCTCAGCCCGACCTCACCCCCCGCGTCCGCCATCCGCTCCAGCAGATCGAAGGCACGCTCAAGGGACTGCACACCACCGCTGGACGCGGCGGGCTTGGAGTCGGATGTGCTGGCGTGGGACGGCGGCACGTCAACGGTCCTTTCGAGGCGGAAGAGCTGGTGCCCCGCCCGGCGAGGCACCCAGCAGCCTACCGGGCGGTTCCCGGTCGGCGCACTGCTCCGGGTGCGGCGTCCTGGCCGGTCAGAGCCCGTTTGTCCCGGTGTCGGCAGTCGGCGGGGCAGTTCTGCGGGGCCGCACTGGTCCCATGTTACGTTCCGCTCTCCGAAATAGGTCTTTTACTTTGTGGAAATCTCCAGTTGTGGGTGCGGGGTGGCCCGCAGGCCGTCCGGCGAGGAGAGTGGGGTCTTGACGGGCCCGAATCCCGAGTGAAGACTCCTTCAACAGTTCGTTGAATTCGTCAGCGTTCGAAGGTCCGAAGTGAGGAGCACGGGTGTCCGGTGCGGACGTGGAACTGGTACTGCGCTCGACGCGTGTGGTCACCCCGGACGGGACGCGCCCTGCAGCGGTCGCCGTCGCCGGCGGGAGAATCGACGCCGTCCTGCCCTACGACACCGAGGTGCCGGACGGCGCCCGGCTGGAGGACTTCGGTGACGACGTCCTGCTGCCCGGACTGGTCGACACACATGTCCATGTGAACGACCCGGGCCGCACGGAGTGGGAAGGCTTCTTCACCGCCACCCGGGCGGCGGCGGCGGGTGGCATCACCACCCTGCTCGACATGCCGCTCAACTCCCTCCCGCCGACCACCACCGTCGGCCACCTGCGCACCAAGCAGCAGGTGGCCGCCCCCAAGGCGCACATCGACACCGGCTTCTGGGGCGGTGCGATCCCGTCCAACGTCAAGGACCTGCGGCCGCTGTACGAGGCCGGGGTGTTCGGCTTCAAGTGCTTCCTCTCGCCCTCCGGTGTGGAGGAGTTCCCGGAACTCGACCAGGAGCAGCTGGCCCGCACCATGGCGGAGATCGCCGGATTCGGCGGGCTGCTGATCGTGCACGCCGAGGACCCGCGCCACCTGGCCTCCGCCCCGCAGCGCAGCGGCCCCGCGTACGCCGACTTCCTCGCCTCCCGGCCGCGCGACGCCGAGAACACCGCGATCGAGGGCCTGATCGCGCACGCCAGGCGGCTGAACGCGCGCGTCCACGTCCTGCATCTGTCCTCCAGCGACGCCCTGCCGATGATCGCGGCCGCCAAGCGTGAGGGCGTACGGATCTCGGTGGAGTCCTGCCCGCACTTCCTCACCCTCACCGCCGAGGAGGTCCCGGACGGCGCCACGGAGTTCAAGTGCTGCCCGCCGATCCGCGAGGCCGCCAACCAGGACACGCTGTGGGAGGGGCTGGCCGACGGGACGATCGACTGCATCGTCTCCGACCACTCGCCGTGCACCACCGACCTCAAGACGCCGGACTTCGCCTCCGCCTGGGGCGGGATCTCCTCCCTCCAGCTGGGGCTGCCCGCCATCTGGACCGAGGCCAGGAAGCGCGGGCACTCGCTCGACGACGTCGTCCGCTGGATGTCCGCCGCACCCGCCGAACTGGCCGGGCTGACCCGGAAGGGCGCCATCGAGGCCGGCCGCGACGCGGACTTCGCGGTGCTCGCACCCGACGACACGTTCACCGTCGACCCCGCCGAACTCTTCCACCGCAACCAGGTCACCGCGTACGCCGGAAAGACCCTGTACGGCGTCGTGAAGTCGACCTGGCTGCGCGGCGAACGGATAGCGGCCGACGGCGCGGTCGCCGGACCCACCGGCCGACTCCTCGAAAGGAACCAGTGACCATGACGGCGACCGAGCGCTTCACCGGTGACGCGAGCCCGTACGGCGGCGGCGACCCGTACGCCGACTACCGCACCGCCGACTTCCCCTTCACCGGCCTCGTCGACCTCGCCGACCGGCGGCTCGGCGCGGGGGTGATCGCCGCCAACGACGAGTTCTTCGCCGAGCGCGAGAACCTGCTCAAGCCGGAGCCCGCCGAGTTCGACCCCGAGCGCTTCGGGCACAAGGGCAAGATCATGGACGGCTGGGAGACCCGCCGCCGCCGCGGTGCGAGTGCGGACGTGCCGCACCCGGCGGACGAGGACCACGACTGGGCGCTGGTACGGCTCGGCGCGCCCGGCATCGTCCGCGGCATCGTCGTGGACACCGCCCACTTCCGCGGCAACTACCCGCAGGCGGTCTCCGTCGAGGCGGCCTGCGTGCCCGGCTCGCCGTCGCCCGAGGAGCTCCTCGCCCCCGAGGTCAAGTGGACAACGCTCGTGCCCCGTACGGCCGTCGGCGGACACGCGGCCAACGGCTTCGTGGTCGCGGCCGAGCAGCTCGTCACCCATCTGCGGGTCAATCAGCACCCCGACGGCGGAATAGCCCGCCTCCGGGTGTACGGCGAGGTCGCCCCCGACCCCGCCTGGCTGGCCGCCCTGGGCACCTTCGACCTGGTCGCGCTGGAGAACGGCGGCACGGTGGAGGACGCTTCCGACCGCTTCTACTCCCCGGCCACCAACACCATCCAGCCGGGCAGGTCCCGCAAGATGGACGACGGCTGGGAGACCCGCCGCCGGCGCGACCGGGGCAACGACTGGATCCGCTACCGGCTCGTCGAGCAGGCGGAGATCCGCGCCGTCGGGATCGACACCGCGTATCTGAAGGGCAACGCCGCGGGCTGGGCGAGCCTGTCCGCCCGTGACGGCGAGAGCGGCGACTGGACCGAAGTGCTGCCCCGGACCCGGCTGCAGCCCGATACCGACCACCGCTTCGTCCTGCCGGAGGCGGTCCGGGCCACGCACATCCGGATCGACATCTTCCCGGACGGCGGAATCTCCCGGCTGCGGCTGTTCGGCTCACCGACCGAGGAGGGCGCCGCGCGGCTGACGGCCCGCCACCGCGAGCTGGGAGGCTAGCCTCCCAGCCGCATCGGACCCGGTCCGGACGAGGAGTCCGGGGCCGGGTCCGACACCGTCCGGGTGCGCCCGATGAGTCCGCCTCCAGGGCATATGCAACCCTTGACGCATGATCTTCATCGCCGTCAAGTTCACCGTCCGCAGCGAAGAGCGCGACAACTGGCTCCCGGCCGTCGAGCCCTTCACCCTCGCCACCCGGCAGGAGCCGGGCAACGTCTTCTTCGAGTGGTCGTACAGCGTCGAGAACCCCGACCAGTTCGTCCTCCTCGAAGCCTTCGCCTCCGCCGAGGCCGGTGAGGCCCATGTGAAGTCCGAGCACTTCGCCTCGGCCATGGACCTCATGGCGGACCTCGTCGCCGAGACCCCGGAGATCATCAACGTCGAGGTGCCGGGCGAGGGTTGGTCCCGGATGGCGGAGGTCACCCCGCGCTCGCGGTGACGCCGCACGCCGCCGGGACCGCGAAAGGACCGGTCAGGCCGCGTGGCCGCCGTCCACCGTCACCTCCGTACCGGTGATGTACGCCGCCTCGTCACCGGCCAGGTAGGCGATGAGCGAGGCCACTTCGTCCGTGGTGCCGAACCGGTCCAGGGCGGTCGCCGAGCGCTGGCCGTCGGCGAACGGCCCGTCGGCCGGGTTGAGATCCGTGTCGACCGGGCCGGGCTGCACCAGGTTGACCGTGATGCCGCGCGGGCCGAGCTCACGGGCGAGCGGCTTGGTGAGACCGGCCAGCGCCGACTTGCTCATCGCGTAGAGGGTGGAGCCGGGACCGCCCGCGTGCCGGCTCAGGGCCGTACCGACGGAGACGATGCGGCCGCCGCGTTCCATCAGCCCCGCCGCCGCGCGGCAGGCCAGGAAAACCGCCCGCACGTTGACCGCGAGCACCCGGTCCACGTCGGCGGGGGTGAGGGTGTCGATGGGCCCGAGGACGCCGATGCCCGCGTTGTTGACCAGGATGTCCAGCCGGCCGAGCGCGTCCGCGGCACCGGCCACGGCCGCCGGGACCGCCTCCGGGTCGGCCGAGTCCACCCGCAGGGCGATGCCGCGCCGGCCGTACGAGCGGATCTTCTCGACGACCGCCAGAGCGGCCGCCTCGTCCTGTACGTACGTCAGTGCCACATCGACGCCGTCCCGGGCGAGCCGCAGGGCGGTCGCGGCGCCGATGCCCCGGCTGCCCCCGGTGACGAGTGCGGTCCGGACCGTGCCGGTGATGGTGCTGCTCATGAAGACGTCCTCGCAGGTCGGTGATGTTTCCCCGGGCGCTTCGACACGCGCTGTGCGCCTCGGTACGGACAAGGAAAGTCCTTCCGCCCGGCCGTCACCGGCGGGAATCGGACGCCGAGGAGAGCGCCCGACCCGGGGAGGCCCGCGGCAGCGGCGCGCTCGCCCGGTCCCGGCCGGCGCACGACCTGATCGACGAGTACCACCACCTCGTGCACCCGGTGGTGCAGGACCGGGGCGGCGGCCCCCTCCCGGAGGGCGGGCCGCCGACCGCCTTCGGGCGGACCGGGGCGCGGGGACCCCGAGCAGGGTGTCGATCCACACCTGCCGGCCCGCGGGCCCGGCGCGGTCCGGGGGCTTCCTCCTCGACGAATGAGAGGGCTGTTCCGGACGGGGCGACGCCGGTACGGTGATCATTCACCGTGCGAGCCGTCGAGGTCTCCACATCGTCCTTGTGGAGAACCAGGAGAACCGCCAGGTGTCCTCGATCGCCGCGCCCGCCCTCGCCCCGCCCCGCCGCGCCTGGCTCACCGATCTGCCCGTGCTGCTCGTCGCGGTCGTGTGGGGTTCGAGCTATCTGGCGGCCAAGGGCATCACCACCGCCCAGACCGTCCTCGCCGTCCTCGTGCTGCGGTTCGCCGTCGTGCTGCCCGTGCTGGTGGTGGTCGGCCGGCGCAGGCTGCGGGCGCTCGGTGCGGCGCAGTGGCGGGGCGCCGGACTGCTGGGGCTCGTCCTCGGCGCGATCTTCCTCGTGGAGACCTACGGCGTCGTGCACACCTCGGCGACCAACGCCGGGCTCATCATCAGCCTCACCATGATCTTCACCCCGCTCGCCGAGGCCGCCGTGACCCGCGTCCGGCCGCCCAGGGCCTTCCTCGCCGCCGCTGGGCTCTCCGTCGCCGGTGTGGTGCTGCTGACCCAGGGCGGCGGATTCACCACCCCGTCCGTCGGCGACCTGTTGATGCTGGTGGCCGCCCTCGCCCGTACCGTCCATGTGCTGCTGATGGCCCGCATCGAGTCGGTGCGGGGGGCCGACTCGCTGTCGCTGACCACGGTCCAGCTCGGCGGCTCGGTCGCCGTCTTCGCCGTGCTCGCGGCCCTGCCCGGCACGGGGGAGGCGCCGTGGACCGTGGCCGCGGGATTCGGCGTCCGGGAGTGGGGCGGACTGCTCTTCCTCTCCGTCTTCTGCACGCTCTTCGCCTTCTTCGTGCAGATGTGGTCGGTACGCCGCACCTCGGCGTCCCGGGTCAGCCTGCTGCTCGGCACGGAGCCGCTGTGGGCCGCCGCCGCGGGCATCGCGATCGGCGGCGAACGGCTCGGCGTGCTCGGCGCGGCCGGTGCGGTGCTCGTCCTGGCCGGTACCGCCTGGGGCCGCCGCGCGGTGACTGAGGCCGCCCCCTGAGCCGGCGGCGGGCCCCGGCCCCGCCCGTCCGAAAGTCTCGTGTTCCGAGACTTTGGTCGCCGGACGCGTCCGGGCGGCCTGGGTCATCCGCCCGCCCTGGGTAGTTTTGTGGCATGACGCGTACGGAGTACCGCTGGCTGCTGCCCTCGGCGATGGCCGACCCCGAGCTGCCCGGCGACCGGCGCGGCCGCTCCCGGCGCACCGTGCGGGACTGGGCCGTCGACCTCACCGCCTTCCTCTGCGCGGCCCTGATCGGCATGCTCACGGCGGCCGCGATCGAGGCCGACCCCACCACCCCCGACGGTGTCCTGGTCGCCGATGTCGTGATTGGCGCGGTGGCCTGCTGCGCCCTGTGGGTGCGGCGGCGGTGGCCGGTGGGCGTCGCGGTGAGCCTGGTCCTGGTCGCCGCGGTCGAGCCGGTCTCGGCGGGGGCCATGCTCGTCGCACTGTTCGGCGTGGCGGTGCACCGCCCCTTCCGGCCCGTGGCGGTCATCGGGGCGCTCGCCCTGGTCCTCGCCCCCGTACAGCCGTATCTGCGCCCCGATCCGGACACCTCGTTCACCGGGGCCACGGTCGTCGGAGTGCTGCTGCCCCTGCTGGTGATCAGCTGGGGGATGGTCGTACGGTCCAGGCGCCAGCTCGTCGTCACCCTGCGCGAGCGGGCCCGCCGGGCCGAGACCGAGGCGGAGCTCCGCGCCGAACAGGCGCAGCGGCTCGCCCGCGAGGCCATCGCCCGTGAGATGCACGACGTCCTCGCCCACCGGCTGACCCTGCTCAGCGTCCACGCCGGCGCCCTCGAATTCCGCCCCGACGCACCCACCGCCGAGGTGGCCCGCGCGGCCGGGGTCATCCGGGACAGCGCGCACGAGGCGCTCCAGGACCTCCGCGAGATCATCGGAGTCCTGCGCAGCCCCGGCGAGAGCGACGGCGACCGGCCGCAGCCCACCCTCGCCACCCTGGAGTCGCTGATCTCCGAGTCCCGGACGGCCGGCATGAAGGTCGTCCTCGACAACCGCGTCGTCGTTCCCGCCGCGGTCCCCGCCGCCACCGGCCGCACCGTCTACCGGATCGCCCAGGAGGGCCTGACCAACGCCCGCAAGCACGCACCCGGCGCCGAGGTCACCGTCACGGTCACCGGCGCCCGGGGCGAGGGGCTCACCGTCGAGGTGTGCAATCCGGCGCCCACCGAACCCTTCGAGCAGGTCCCCGGTTCCGGCCAGGGGCTCATCGGCCTCACGGAACGCGCCACCCTGGCCGGGGGCAGCCTCGACCACGGCCCTCGGCCGGACGGCGGCTTCCGCGTCCGGGCCTCGCTGCCGTGGCCGGCCTGACCCCGGCACCGGCCCCCGGAACGACGATCCCGGCGCGTGCGGCGTCCGGGGCTGGCTACGGTTGTCGTCATGACCGCCCCCACCCCGATGGACCCCGCGGCCCGGCCCGTCCGGCTGCTCGTCGTCGATGACGACCCGCTCGTACGGGCCGGCCTGGCCCTGATGCTCGGCGGCGCCGACGACATCGACATCGTGGGGGAGGGGGCGGACGGCACGGAGGTCGCGGGGCTCGTCGACCGGCTGCGCCCCGACGTGGTGCTGATGGACATCCGGATGCCGGGCATGGACGGGCTGACCGCGACCGAGTCCCTGCGCGCCCGCCCCGACGCCCCGGAGGTCGTCGTCCTGACGACGTTCCACGCCGACGAACAGGTGCTGCGGGCCATCCGTGCCGGGGCGGCCGGATTCGTACTGAAGGACACCCCGCCCGCGCAGATCGTCGACTCGGTCCGACGGGTCGCGGCCGGCGATCCGGTGCTCTCGCCGGCGGTGACACGTCAGCTGATGGCCCGCGCGGCCGGGACCGGCCTCCGCGACGACCGGGCGGACCGCGCCGGCCGGGCGCGGCAGCGGATCGCCGCGCTCGCCGAGCGGGAACGCGAGGTCGCGGTCGCCGTCGCGCACGGCCGTTCCAACGCCGAGATCGCCGCGACGCTCTACCTCAGCGTGGCGACCGTGAAGACGCAGGTCTCCCGGATCCTGGCCAAGTTCGGCTTCAACAACCGTGTCCAGATCGCGCTGTTGGTCCACGACGCGGGCCTGCTCGACGACGACGGCGCGGAGCCGGCGACATAGGCTGAACCGGCCGGGTCCGGAGCGACCGGGCCGAGCAGCAGCCAGACCGGGAGGGGCGATCCCATGTCCGACGCCAGTGGCCGTGCCGAGGTCGATGTCGATCTGACCGCGTTCGCGGACTTCACCGCGAACCCGTATCCGTACTACGAGAAGCTGCGCGCCGCGGGCCCGGTGCACACCGTGCGCACCGAGGAGTTCGAGCGGGTCTGGCTGGTGGTGGGATACGACGAGGCCCGCGCGACCCTCGCCGACCCGCGGTTCGCCAAGGACTGGCGTGGCCTGCCGGGCGCACCCGTCGAGAGCGACCCCATCTTCCTCAACATGCTGGAGCTGGACGCACCCCACCACACCCGGCTGCGCAAGCTCGTCGCCCGGGAGTTCACCGCCCGCCGGGTCGAGGCCCTGCGACCGCGCGTCCAGCAGATCACCGACGAGCTCCTGGACGCGATGGTGCCCGCCGGGCGCGCCGATCTCGTCGACGCGCTCGCCTTCCCGCTGCCGATGACCGTCATCTGCGAGCTGATCGGTGTCCCGGACCTGGACCGCGATGCCTTCCGCCGGCTGTCGCACGGCGTCATCACCCCCGCCTCGCCGGAGCAGGAGTTCGAGGCGGTGCGCGCCATGAGCGAGTACCTCCGCGAACTCATCGAGGACAAGCGCCGCTCGCCCGGCGACGACCTGATGGGCGCTCTGGTCCGGACGCGCGACGAGGAGGGCGACGGTCTCTCGCCCGACGAACTGGTGGGCATGGCCTTCCTGCTGCTGGTCGCCGGACACGAGACCACGGTCAACCTGATCGCCAACGGGGTACGGGCGCTGCTCGACCACCCCGGCCAGCTGGCGGCCCTGCGGGACGACCCGGAACTGATCGGCGGCGCGGTCGAGGAGATGCTGCGCTACGACGGCCCGGTGGAGAACGCCACGTTCCGCTATCCCCGGGAGCAGGTCGAGATCGGGCAGCGGGTCATTCCGGCGGGTGCCCCGGTCCTGGTGTCCCTGGCCGGCGCCGACCGGGACCGCGGCCGCTACCCGGAACCGGACACCTTCGACATCCGCCGCGACGCCCAGGGGCACCTGGCCTTCGGCCACGGCGTCCACTTCTGCGTGGGCGCGCCGCTGGCCCGCATGGAGGGACGGATCGCGATCCGTACCCTGCTGGAGCGGTGCCCCTCCCTCACGCCGGACGCGGCGGCCGGGGAGCTGGACTGGATTCCCGGGATGCTGATGCGGGGGGTGCGCGGGCTGCCCGTCCGCTGGTGAGCCGACGGGCTCCGCCACGACCGGACGCGACCTGCGGACGGCGCCGTCCTCCCGAACCGGACGCCCTGAACCGGACGCCCGGCCCGTCGCCGGTCAGGCGGCGGGCTGCGCCGCGCCCTCGGCGATCTCCGCGACCGCGACGGGGCGGCGCTCCCGGCGGGAGACCTCGCACGCCTCCGCGACCAGCAGCGCGAACCACGCCTCCCGGCCGTCGCACGGATTGGGCAGCTCGCCCCGCACCACCCGTACGAACGCGTCCAGTTCGGCCTCGTACGCCGGGGCGAACCGCTCCAGGAAGCCGGGCCAGGGGCTGGCAGGGGCCGGCGGGCCCTGGGGCTCGGCCGAGGTGACCGGTGTGCGGCCGTCCAGGCCGACCGTGATCTGGTCCAGCTCGCCCGCGAGCTCCATCCGTACGTCGTAACCGGCACCGTTGCAGCGGGTGGCCGCCGCGGTGGCCAGGGTGCCGTCGTCGAGGGTCAGCAGGACCGCCGCCGTGTCGACGTCGCCCGCCGCCCGGAACATCCCGGGCCCGGCGTCCGACCCGGCGGCGTACACCTCCGTCACCTCGCGGCCCGTCACCCATCGCAGCATGTCGAAGTCATGGACCAGGCAGTCCCGGTACAGCCCCCCGGAGAGCGGGAGGTACGCGGCGGGCGGCGGGGCGGGGTCCATCGTCACCGCCCGCACGGTGTGCAGCCTGCCCAGCGCACCCGCCCGCACGGCGGCACGGGCCGCCCGGTAGCCCGCGTCGAACCGGCGCATGAAGCCCAGCTGGAGCACGCTCCCGGCCCGGTCGACCTCGCGCAGCGCGCCCAGGGTCCCCGGCAGGTCCAGGGCGATCGGCTTCTCGCAGAACGCCGGGACACCCGCCCGCGCCGCCCGGGCGATCAGCTCCGCGTGCGCCGAGGTGGCCGAGGCGATCACCACCGCGTCAACCCCCGCGCCGAACACCTCGGCGATGCCCGGCACGGCCGTCGCGCCGGTGCGGTGGGCCACCTCGGCGGCCCGCGCCGCGTCGGTGTCCGTCACCACCAGGGTGTCCACCTCGGGATGGCGGGCCAGCACGCCCGCGTGGAAGGAACCGATCCGGCCGGTGCCGATGAGTCCGATACGCATGGACCCCAACGTGCCGCCCGGCGCCTGCGCTGTCAACCATATGTCCGGACAATGTGTGGCTTGTTCATTGGTCCTGCTGTCCGGACAACAGGACGACCGGACTACCGGAGGTTCTGACGCGAGGGTTACCCTCCACGCGTGTCCAAACCCACCACCGACCCCGCCGCACTTGAACTCGGCGTGGACCGCACCAGCCCGATCCCGCTGTACTTCCAGCTGGCCCAGCAGCTGGAAGCGGCTGTCGAGGAGGGCCGGCTCGCCCCCGGCAGCCTCCTCGGCAACGAGATCGAGCTCGCGGCCCGGCTCGGACTGTCCCGGCCCACGGTCCGCCAGGCCATCCAGTCGCTGGTCGACAAGGGGCTGATGGTCCGCCGCCGCGGCGTCGGCACCCAGGTCGTGCACAGCACGGTCCGGCGCCCGCTCGAACTGAGCAGCCTCTACGACGACCTGGAGGCCGCGGGCGGGCACCCCACGACCCGCGTCCTGCGCAACACCGTCGAGCCCGCCGGCCCGGAGGTGGCCGAAGCCCTGGCGGTCGCCGAAGGCACCGGCGTACATCTCGTCGAGCGGCTGCGGTACGCCCACGGCGAGCCGCTGGCCCTGCTGCGCAACCACCTGCCGCCCGGGATCCTCGATCTGGACACCGCACGGCTGGAGGCCACCGGCCTGTACCGGCTGCTGCGCGGCGCCGGGATCACCCTGCACAGCGCCCGCCAGACCGTCGGGGCCCGGCTCGCCACCGCCGACGAGGCGGCCGGGCTCGCCGAGACGGAGGGTGCCGCCCTGCTGACGATGGAGCGCACCACCTTCGACGACACCGGACGGGCCGTCGAGTTCGGCTCCCACGTCTACCGGGCCTCGCGCTACAGCTTCGACTTCCAGCTGCTCGTACGGTGACGACGCCCGCACGGCCCCGTCGGCGTCCTGTACGCCGGTACGCGGACACACGCGTCCCGCCCCTGCCGGGCGGCGCCGCCGACGACTCGGGGATACTTGGCCAGCCGGGCCGGGTGTGCACCGTCGCCGGCCACTCCAAGCAGCAGCACAAGAAGGGCACGGCGTCGTGGCAAGGGTTCGGACAGGGGTACGTGCGATGGGCGCCGTGCTTGCGGCGGTGCTCGGGGTCTCCCTCGTGGGATGCAGCAGCACCGGTGGCAAGCGGGCGGAGGAACGCGCGGCCCGGGCCGCGGCCGAGGGCCGGGCCGCGGTGGACACGCCCCGCTGGACCTTCGCCATGGTCACCCACTCGGGCGACGGGGACACCTTCTGGGACATCGTCCAGCGAGGTGCCGAGCAGGCTGCCGTCAAGGACAACATCAAGTTCCTGTACTCGCACAACGACGAGGCGCAGCAGCAGGCCCAGCTCGTGCAGGCCGCCATCGACCAGAAGGTCGACGGGCTGATCGTCACCCTCGCCAAGCCCGACGCCATGAAGGACGTCGTGACCAAGGCCGTCAAGGCCGGAATCCCGGTGATCACGGTGAACTCGGGCTCCGCGGAGTCCAAGCGGTTCGGCGCGCTGACCCACATCGGCCAGGACGAGTCCATCGCGGGCGAGGCGGTCGGCGAGGAGCTCAACGCGCGGGGCCGCAAGAAGGCGCTCTGCATCCTGCACGAACAGGGCAATGTCGGCCACGAGCAGCGCTGCGCCGGAGCGAAGAAGACCTTCCACGGACAGCTGCAGAACCTGTACGTCGAGGGCACCAACATGCCCGACGTCCAGGCGTCCATCGAGGCCAAGCTCCAGGCCGACAGGAACATCGACGCGGTCGTCACCCTCGGCGCCCCGTTCGCGGACGCCGCCGTCAAGGCGAAGAAGACCGCGGGCAGCGAGGCCGAGATCGACACCTTCGACCTGAACGCCAAGGTCGCCACGGCCCTGACGGACAAGACCCTCGGCTTCGCGGTCGACCAGCAGCCCTACCTCCAGGGGTACGAGGCGGTGGACCTGCTCTGGCTGTACCGCTACAACGGCAATGTGCTCGGTGGCGGCCGCCCGGTCCTCACCGGACCGCAGATCATCACCTCGAAGGACGCCGCCGAACTCGCCCAGTACACGAAGCGGGGGACCCGATGAGCACGGTCGCCGGACCGTCCGCCCCGGCCGGGGCGGACGAGCGGCTGATGCGCACCTCACCGCTGCGCAGGCTGCTCGGCCGCCCCGAACTCGGCTCGGTGGTCGGTGCCGCGGCCGTCTTCATCTTCTTCTCGATCGTCGCCGACAGCTTCCTGCGCGCCTCCAGCCTCGGCACGGTGCTGTACGCGGCCTCGACGATCGGGATCATGGCCGCACCGGTGGCGCTGCTGATGATCGGCGGCGAGTTCGACCTCTCCGCCGGTGTGCTGGTGACCAGCTCCGCGCTGATCTCGTCGATGTTCAGCTATCAGATGACGGCCAACGTCTGGGTCGGCGTCTTCGTGTCACTGCTGGTCACCCTGGCCGTCGGGGCGTTCAACGGCTTCATGCTGACCCGCACCAAACTGCCGAGCTTCATCATCACGCTCGGTACGTTCCTGATGCTGACCGGCCTCAATCTGGGCTTCACCAAGCTGATCAGCGGAACCGTGTCCACCAAGTCCATCGGGGACATGGAGGGCTTCGACTCGGCCCGCAAGGTCTTCGCCTCCCAGTGGACCGTCGGCGGCGTCGAGTTCAAGGTCACCATCCTGTGGTGGGCCGTACTCGTTGCGATCGCCACCTGGATCCTGCTCCGCACCCGCTTCGGCAACTGGATCTTCGCCGTGGGCGGCGAGGCCGACGCGGCCCGCGCGGTCGGCGTCCCCGTGATCCGCACCAAGATCGGGCTCTACCTCGGGGTCGCCTTCGCCGCCTGGGTCTCCGGCCAGCACCTGCTGTTCTCGTTCGACGTGGTGCAGTCCGGCGAGGGCGTCGGCAACGAACTGATCTACATCATCGCGGCCGTCATCGGCGGCTGTCTGATCACCGGCGGCTACGGCTCCGCGATCGGCTCCGCGGTCGGTGCCTTCATCTTCGGCATGACCAGCAAGGGCATCGTGTACGCGGAGTGGAACCCGGACTGGTTCAAGTTCTTCCTCGGAGCCATGCTGCTCCTGGCCACCCTGCTCAACGCATGGGTACGCAAGCGCGCGGAGGCGACGAAATGACGGCCCCCAAGGCACCGGCCGGCCAGGAGGCGCCCCACCGGGCACTCGTCGAGCTGGACCACGTCAGCAAGTACTACGGCAACATCAAGGCCCTGACGGACGTCTCGCTGGAGGTGCACGCGGGCGAGATCTCCTGCGTGCTCGGCGACAACGGCGCCGGCAAGTCCACCCTGATCAAGATCATCGCGGGGCTGCACCGGCACGACGCCGGGACCTTCCTCATCGACGGCGAGGAGACCACCCTCGTCAATCCGCGCGACGCCCTGGACCGCGGCATCGCCACGGTCTACCAGGACCTGGCCGTCGTCCCCCTGATGCCGGTCTGGCGCAACTTCTTCCTCGGCTCCGAGCCGACCACCGGCTCCGGCCCCTTCAAGCGCCTCGACGTACAGCTGATGCGCGAGACCACCCGCTCCGAGCTGCTGCGCATGGGCATCGACCTGCGCGACGTCGACCAGCCGATCGGCACCCTCTCCGGCGGCGAGCGCCAGTGCGTCGCCATCGCCCGGGCCGTCTACTTCGGGGCCAAGGTCCTCGTCCTGGACGAGCCCACCGCCGCGCTCGGCGTCAAGCAGTCCGGGGTCGTGCTGAAGTACGTCGCGGCCGCCCGCGACGCGGGTCTCGGCGTGGTCCTCATCACGCACAACCCGCACCACGCGTATCTGGTCGGTGACCGTTTCGTGCTGCTGAAGCGCGGCGCGATGTCCGGCAGCCACACCAGGGCGAGCGTCACGCTGGACGAGCTGACCCGCCAGATGGCGGGCGGCAGCGAGCTGGAGGAGCTCAGCCACGAGCTGGAACGAGCCCCCGCACCGACCCGTCTCGGCGGCCACCCGGCCCCCGGCAGTCCCGAGTAGCCACCGGCCGGCAGCCACCCCGTACCCACCGGTCCGCCAGCCCCGGTGCCCGGGCAGTGGCAGAATCGAGGCCGACGGGCGCAGTCCGCCGCCGGGAGCACCGCCCCCGGCTCCCCCAGACCCCGCAGGGACGATGAGCACGTACCGCGACTTCACACACCGCGGCTCCGCCCGCGCCACCGTCCTGCGGACCGTGGGCACCCGGGAGCGGCGCTCGCACCTCACGGCGCCGCGGGTACCCACCGTCGGCATCGACATCGGCGGTACGAAGGTGATGGCGGGCGTCGTCGACGCGGACGGCAACATCCTGGAGCAGCTGCGCACCGAGACGCCGGACAAGTCCAAGAGCCCCAAGGTCGTCGAGGACACCATCGTCGAGCTGGTCCTGGACCTCTCCGACCGGCACGATGTGCACGCCGTCGGGATCGGCGCGGCCGGCTGGGTCGACGCGGACCGCTCCAAGGTGCTCTTCGCCCCGCACCTCGCCTGGCGCGACGAACCCCTGCGCGACGCCCTCGCCTCCCGCCTCGTCGTCCCCGTCATGGTCGACAACGACGCCAACACCGCCGCCTGGGCCGAGTGGCGCTTCGGGGCCGGCCGCGGCGAGGACCATCTCGTCATGATCACGCTCGGCACCGGCATCGGCGGCGCGATCCTGGAGGACGGCCAGGTCAAGCGCGGCAAGTACGGCGTCGCCGGTGAGTTCGGCCACATGCAGGTGGTGCCCGGCGGCCACCGCTGCCCGTGCGGGAACCGCGGCTGCTGGGAGCAGTACAGCTCCGGCAACGCGCTCGTCCGGGAGGCCAAGGAGCTGGCCGCCGCGGACTCCCCGGTGGCCCACGGAATCATCGAGCGGGTCAAGGGCAACATCCCCGACATCACCGGGCCGCTCATCACCGAACTGGCCCGCGAGGGCGACGCGATGTGCGTCGAGCTCCTCCAGGACATCGGCCAGTGGCTCGGCGTGGGCATCGCCAACCTGGCCGCCGCGCTCGACCCCTCCTGCTTCGTCATCGGGGGCGGTGTCAGCGCCGCCGACGACCTGCTCATCGGCCCCGCCAGGGACGCCTTCAAACGCCATCTCACCGGCCGCGGCTACCGGCCCGAGGCCCGGATCGCCAAGGCACAGCTCGGCCCGGAGGCGGGTATGGTCGGCGCCGCGGACCTGGCCCGGCTGGTGGCCCGCAGATTCCGCCGTACCAACCGCCGCCGCGTCGAGCGGTACGAGCGGTACGCCCAGATCTACGACCAGGCCGCGAGCACCATCCGTAATACGCGCAGCACCCGCACCTCCTAGGGATCCCAGACACATGACCGCCGCCGAGCACCCCGTCCTGCCGCGTCAGTCCTCGCCGCCCGACGACGGCCGGCCGCCGCAGGACCGGCGCCGGATGATCCGCCGCCGGCTGATCACGGCGACCATCATCGTGCTGCTCATCGGCATCCCGGCCGGCTATCTGCTGATCTCCGCCGGACAGAGCCGCCGCGCCGGTCAGAACAAGGAGGCCGAGGCCTCCGCGCAGGGGCTCCGGGAGGGCTGGCCGTCCCGGATGCAGCGCCGGATCTTCGAGCTGCCGATGCCCGGCAACTCCCTGGACGTGCAGTACTACGAGACCAACAACTGGAAGGCCAGCCGGCTGTACGTGGAGTTCCGCACCACCTCCGCCGGGCTGGACCGCTTCCTCGGCCGGATGGGCAGCGGGCGCTCCGACCTGGAGACCGGCAAGGTGACCATCGGCGACCGCGACCAGAAGATCTCGGGCTGGACCTTCGGCCCCGGGGTCGAATGGGCGGGTGCCCGGCACACCAACAAGAACCCCAGGCCCACCCAGGACATCATGGTGAACATGACCGATCCGATGAACCCCGTCGTCTACGTCGTGTCCGCCGCGACCCCCTGACCCGACCGGTCCCGGCAGGGTCAGGGGGTCGCCCGGGACCACGGGGCCGACGGTGCGTCAGGGGCGGCCGGTCAGATAGCCGCCCATGGAGGTGAAGTACTCCGTCGCGGGCATCTCCCGGCCGTCCTCGGTGCGTACGCGCGTGACGGCCAGGCCGTGGTTGCGGCCGGTGCGGGCGTCGGCTCCGGCGACGATCACCACGCCTTCGCCCTCGCGGTAGAAGATGCGGCCGGGCGTGCCGCCGTAGCGGTTCTGGGACACCACCGCGGCGAGGACCTCCAGGCGCCTGCCCCTGTGGTACGTGAAGGCGCTGGGGTACGGCTCGGACTGGGCGCGGACCAGACGTTCGAGGTCCTGGGCCGGCCAGTTCCAGTCGATGCGGATGTCCTCGGCGGACCGCTTGTGGAAGAAGCTCGCCAGGGAGCGGTCCTGCTCGGTGAACTCCGTCTGCCCGCCGGCGATCAGGTCGAGTGCGCCGATGGTGACCGGGGCGATGAGGCCGACGGTCTTGTGGAAGAGGTCGGTGGCGGTGTCCGCCGGACCGACCGGGACCGCCTCCTGACGGACGATGTCGCCGGCGTCGAGCTCGTCGTCCATCATGTGCGCGGTGACGCCCACTTCGGACTCGCCGTTGATCAGGGCCCAGATGAGCGGGGAGAAGCCGGCGTACTTCGGCAGCAGTGAATCGTGCACGTTCAGTGTGCCGTGGCGCGGGAGGCCGAAGATCCGCGGCGGGATCCACGTCCGCCAGTTGTTGGCCACGATGATGTCCGGGTCGGCCGCCTTGAGGCGCTCGAACAGCTCTTCGTCGTCGGGGCGGTTGCGGATCAGCACCGGGACGCCGTGCTCCTCGGCGAGATCGGCGACGGAGTCGCTCCAGATCTTCTCGTACGCGTGCTCGCTCTTGGGGTGCGTCACGACCAGAACCACCTGGTGCTCGGAGTCCAGGAGGGCTTGCAGGGTGCGGTGGCCCCAGGTCTGGTAACCGAACATGACGACCCGCATGGGGTTCCTCCTCAGGGCAGGGATAGACCGGCAGCAAGTAAAGCAAGGCTTACCTTAGTTTGCAACAGGGGGATTTCGGGCCTCGATTGACGGTCCGTCAGTGCTTCGGTGCCGGATTGCCCTATCGACAACCCCGCATGATTAGCTTAGGCTCACCTAAGTTTGGTGGGCGGCTCCGTCGGCGTGCCCGCCTCTCGTACCTTCCCTACGCCTGACAGGCGACTTTCCCGCACGATGGGAGTGACATGTCACAGGTTCTTCCTGGCGACGCACCACTGGTCCACGACCTGATCGGGATCGGCTTCGGCCCCTCCAATGTGGCCATGGCGATCGCGCTGAGCGAGCACAACTCAGGCGTCGGCAGGCAGGAGCCGGTCACCGCTCACTTCTTCGAGCAGCAGCCCGGATTCGGCTGGCACCGCGGCATGCTGATCGACGACGCGACCATGCAGGTCTCCTTCCTCAAGGACCTGGTGACGCTCCGGAACCCGGCCAGCGAGTTCAGCTTCCTCTGCTATCTGCAGAGCAGGGGCCGGCTGATCGACTTCATCAACCACAAGAACCTCTTCCCGCTGCGGGTGGAGTTCCACGACTACTTCGAGTGGGCCGCGGCCAAGGTCGACGACATGGTCTCCTACGGCCACGAGGTCGTCTCCGTCACGCCCTTCGTCCACGACGGTGTTGTGGAGTACCTGGACGTGACCGTCCGCTCGGAGGAGGGGCTGGAGGTCCACCGGGCCCGCAACCTCGTCATCGGCACCGGGCTGCGCCCCCTCATGCCCGCGGGCGTCGAGCGCGGTGACCGCGTCTGGCACAACTCCGATCTGCTGCACAAGGTCGACGGGATCGAGGGCGCCTCGCCCCAGCGGTTCGTGGTCGTGGGCGCCGGACAGAGCGCCGCGGAGAACGTCGCGTACCTGCACCGCCGCTTCCCCGGGGCCGAGGTCTGCGCGGTCTTCTCCCGCTACGGCTACAGCCCCGCCGACGACAGCAGCTTCGCCAACCGGATCTTCGACCCCGGGGCGGTCGACGACTACTTCAGCGCGCCCGACAGCGTCAAGAGCCGGCTGATGGCCTACCACGGCAACACCAACTACTCCGTGGTGGACATCGACCTGATCGACGACCTGTACCGGCAGATGTACCAGGAGAAGGTCCTGGGCACCGAACGGCTGCGCTTCCTCAACGTGTCCCGGCTCAGTGGTGTGGCGGAGACGCCCGACGGCGTACGCGCCACCGTGAAGTCCCTGGTGACGGGTGAGGAGGCACAACTGGACGCCGATGTCGTGGTGTTCGCCACCGGTTACAGCCCCGCCGATCCCCTCGGCCTGCTCGGCGAGGTCGCCGACCGCTGCCTGCGCGACGACGAGGGCCGCGTCCGCGTCGAGCGCGACTACCGCGTGTCGACCGACCCCTCGCTGCGCTGCGGCATCTATCTCCAGGGCGGCACGGAGCACACGCACGGCATCACGACCTCCCTGCTGTCCAACACCGCGATACGGGTCGGCGAGATCCTGGACTCGCTGCTCGACCGGGGCGTCAAGTCCGCCTCCGACGCGGCCCGGCCGGTCGCCGACGGTACCGGGACAAAGGGATAACGACCGCCGCCATGCGCACGACTGCAGTTGAGCGTCCCGCCCCCGGGGGGACGACAGGGGCCCGCCGGAGGCGGCTTGTGGGTCTGCTCGCCCTCGTCGCGGTCCTCGTGGTCGCCGCCGCGGTGTCCCTGGCCGTCGGCGCCCGCGCGCTGAGTCCCGCCGAGGTCTGGCACGCACTGTTCGCGGCCCCCGAGTCCGACCGGCGGCTCACCGAGATCCGGCTCATCGTGCAGACCGTGCGGGTGCCCCGGACGGTGCTCGCGATCGTCGCGGGCATCGCCCTGGGGGTCGCCGGTTCACTGATCCAGGGCTACACCCGCAACCCGATAGCCGACGCGGGCCTGTTGGGGGTGAACGCCGGCGCCTCGTTCGCCGTGGTGTCGGTGATCGCCGTGTTCGGCCTCACCGACCCGTTCCAGTACGTCTGGTTCGCCTTCGTGGGAGCGGCGATCGCCGGCGTCGTCGTCTTCGGCCTCGCGAGCATCGGCCGGGGAGCGGGCAATCCACTGACGCTCGCTCTGGCCGGGCAGGGGATCACGGTGTTCCTCGCGGCGATGACCACGGCGGTCGCGCTCTCCGACCAGAAGTCGCTGAACGCGCTGCGGTTCTGGAACGCGGGTTCCGTGGCCGGTGCCGGATTCGACGTCATCGGGCCGGTGACCGTGTTCGTCGCGGCCGGTCTGCTGCTGGCGCTGATCACCCTGCCGGCCCTCAATCTGCTCAACCTGGGCGAGGACGTGGCGCGGGGGCTGGGCGTGAACATCGCGCTGAGCCGGACGATCGGCATCTGCGCCATCACCCTGCTGGCGGGCGCGGCCACGGCCGCCTGCGGCCCCATCGCCTTCCTCGGGCTGATGGTGGCCCACGTGGCCCGGTATCTGACCGGCCCGGACTACCGCTGGCTGGTGCCGTACGCGGGTCTGCTCGGCGCCGTCGTCCTGCTGGTCTGCGACATCGCGGGACGTCTGGTGGTGCGGCCGGGCGAGTTGGACGCGGGAGTCGTGGTCGCCCTTCTCGGCGCCCCGTTCTTCGCGATTCTGGTGTGGCGCGGAAAGTTCAGGAACGCATGAACGGGACAGATGTGAAGCCGTCGGTGGCGCCGGGCGCACGGTTCGGCCCCGTGTCGTTCGTATGGCGGCCCTGGCCCGTCCTGGTCACGCTGCTGCTGGCGGCGGCGGCCTTCCTGGTGTTCTGCCTCTCCATCGGTGTCGGGGACTTCCCCATCGGCCTGTCCCGGGTGATCGCCACGATCCTCGGCCGGGGCGAACAGGTCGACGAGTTCGTGGTCATGGACCTGCGGATGCCGCGCGCCCTGGCCGGCCTCGTCGTGGGGGCCGCGCTGGGGATGTCCGGGGCGATCACACAGTCCGTGGCCCGCAATCCGCTCGCCAGCCCGGACATCCTGGGCATCACCGGGGGAGCCAGTGCGGTCGCGGTCTCCCTGGTGACGGTGTCGGGCGGGACCGCCGCGGCGGTCGTCGGCTCGGTGGGTCTGCCCGCGGCGGCGCTCGCGGGCGGCCTCGGCACGGGGCTGCTGGTGTACTTCCTGGCCTGGCGGCGCGGGATCGACGGCTTCCGGCTCATCCTCATCGGCATCTCGGTGAGCGCCGTGATGGAGGCGATCACGACCTGGCTGCTGGTCCAGGCAGACATCAGGGACGTGGCCAGGGCCCAGGCGTGGCTGGTCGGTTCGCTGGCCGACCGGTCGTGGGACCAGGTCGAGGTGGCGTTCTGGTGCATGCTCGTGCTCCTCGTCGTCATGGCCGCCGCCGCGTTCCAGTTCAAGCCGATGCACCTCGGCGACGAGGTCGCCGCAGGTCTGGGCGTCCGGTACACGCGGGTGCGGGCGGTCCTGCTGCTGTGCGCGGTCCTGCTGGCCGCGGTGGCTGTCAGTGCGGCGGGCCCCGTTCCGTTCGTCGCCCTGGTGGCGCCGCAGGTGGCGATGCGGCTGGCGAGGTTCCCGACACCGCCGATGGTGGCCTCCGGCCTGGTGGGGGCGGTGCTGCTGATCGGCTCGGACCTGGTCGCGCGCACGGCGCTGCCGATCACTCTTCCGGTCGGCGTGGTCACCGCCGCGATCGGCGGCCCGTTCCTCGTCTATCTGCTGGTACGGGCGAACCTGAGGTAGACGGTGAATCAGCGAGGCGAATCCAGACAAGGGGGGCCTGTGGCCACTCAGTTCATCACCGAGGCGGAGACCGGGAGCGGGACCGGGGAGGTCCCGCGGCTGGCGGCCAGGGGCGTCACGGTCGGGTACGGCGGCCGGAAGGTCATCGACGGGCTCGACGTGACGATCCCGCCGGGGGTGATCACCACGATCATCGGCCCCAACGGCTGCGGCAAATCAACCCTGTTGCGCACCCTGACCCGGCTGCTCAAGCCGGACCACGGGACGGTCGTGCTGGACGGCGAGGACATCGGCCGGCTCAGGACCCGGGACGTGGCGAAGAAGCTCGGACTGCTGCCGCAGGCGCCGGTGGCGCCGGAGGGGCTGACCGTGGCCGACCTGGTCGCCAGGGGGCGCCATCCGCACCAGAGCTGGCTGCGGCAGTGGTCCTCGGACGACGTCGGGGTGGTGGAGCGCGCCCTGGCCATGACCGGGGTGTCCGAGCTGGCCGACCGTCCCGTCGACTCGCTCTCCGGCGGGCAGCGCCAACGCGTCTGGATCTCCATGACCCTGGCCCAGGGCACCGATCTGCTGCTGCTGGACGAGCCGACCACCTATCTGGACCTGGCGCACGCGATCGACGTACTCGATCTGGTGGACGATCTGCACGAGTCCGGGCGCACCGTGGTCATGGTGCTGCACGACCTCAATCTGGCCGCGCGCTACAGCGACAACCTCATTGTGATGCGGGCGGGATCCGTCCTGGCGCAGGGGCATCCGCGTGATGTGATCACTGCCGAGTTGCTGGACGAGGCGTTCGGGCTGCGCGCCACGGTGATCGACGATCCGGTGGGGGACCGGCCGCTCATCGTGCCGATCGGCCGTACGCACGTGCGCCTCGATCCGTAGGTTCTGCCAGGCACGGGAGCGGTCGAGGGCCCAACTCGTGGCCGACGGGGGAAGTTTGTCTGGTTAGGCTAGGCTGCCCTCACTTATTCAAGGTAAGGTTTGGCTGCCCTTATACAGAGGTGCAGTGGACAGTGTGAAAGCAAGGGATTCCGGATGTCTCTCCATCGAACGACGCTTGTGAAGCCCTGGCGGCGGGTGGCGGCGATGCTGTCCGCCACGGCCCTCGGTGTCGGTCTTCTCGCGGGATGCGGTTCCGACTCGGCGGACGGGAAGAGCGACGACGCCCCGGCCGCGGCCTCCGGCGCGTTCCCGGTCACCGTGGAGCACGCGTTCGGATCCACGGAGATCACCAAGGCTCCCCGACGCGTCGTCTCGGTGGGCTACACGGACGACCAGGCCATCCTGGCGCTCGGCATCAAGCCGGTCGGCATGGTCGACCAGTACCCGAACCCCGCGGGCAAGTCCCCCGACATCAACACCCAGTGGCCCTGGGTGAAGGACAAGTGGGGCGACACCCGCCCCGAGGTCATCATGAACAACGGTGACTCGGGCCCCAATTACGAGAAGATCGCCTCCCTGCGGCCGGACCTGATCATCGCGGTCTACTCCGAGATCGACCAGGCCGCCTACGACAAGCTCTCCAGGATCGCCCCGACGGTGGGCCGTACCAAGGGCGAGAAGGAGCCCTTCAGTGCGCCGTGGCAGGACAACGCGGTGCACATCGCCAAGGCGCTCGGCAAGGAGAAGGAGGGCACCCGGCTGGTCGAGGGCATCCAGGGCAAGCTCGACGCGGCCAAGAAGGCGCACCCCGAGTTCGCGAACCGGACCGCCGTGGCGCTGTCCTGGTACAAGGACTCCGTCGGGCCGTTCACCTCGACCGATGTGCGCGGGCGACTGGTGACGGGTACCGGCTTCAAGTACCAGACCAAGATCGACGAGATCGCGGACGGCAAGTTCTTCACCACGCTGTCCCCCGAACGCATCGACCTGATCGATGTCGACCGTATCTTCGTCATCAACGACAAGGCGGACACGGACGCGCTGAAGAAGTCCGAGCTGTTCGCCAACCTGCCCGCCGTCAAGAACGGCAAGGTGTCCTACCTGCTGGACAGTGAGGGTCCGGCGGTCGGTGCGGCCATGTCCCAGGGCACCCTGCTGTCGTTGCCCTACGCGATCGACGAACTCGTCAAGTCGGTCGACTAGGCATGCCGATCGGACGGCCCCGTCCCCGGAGAGATTCGGTCTTCGCGTGAGCACCACCGACACCCGCGTCGCCCCGGCGACCCTGCGCACGGCGACCGGGGGCGAGGCCGCCGGATGGGTCGCGGCGCACTGCCGCCGGGCCCCGTGGCTGACGGCCTCCACCCTGCTCACCACCGTGGCCGGGGCAGCGCTCCAGGTGCTCCCCGTGCTCCTGCTGAGCCGGGTCGTCGACGGGGTGACCGGGGGCGGATCGCGCTCGGTGCTCGTCACGGTCGGGGCACTGATGGTGGCCGCCGCGCTGCTCGGCGCGGTCGCCACCGCGGTCTCGACGTACCTGATCGGGCGGCTGGGGGCGGATCTGCTCGCCCGGCTGCGGGAAGGCGCCGTCCGCGCCGTGCTGGGGATGCCGAGCGCACGCGTCGAGCAGGTCGGCCGGGGCGATGTGCTGTCCCGGGTCGGCGACGACGTGGCCGTGCTGTCCAAGGGCATCCGGTCCGCCGTCCCCACGGTGTTCTCCGCGGGCGTGCTGGTCGTCATCGCCACGGCCGGCATGTTCGGACTGGACTGGCGGCTCGGCCTGGCGGGCGCCGGCGCGCTGCCCGCGTACGGGCTGGCGCTGCGGTGGTACCTGCCCCGGTCCGCACCGCTCTACCGGAAACAGCGGGCCGCCCAGGCCGACCGTGCCCAGGCACTGATCAGCGGTCTGAACGGGATCGACACGGTCCGGGCGTACCGGCTGGAGGAATCCGTACGCGAGAAGGTCACCCGCGAGTCGTGGCGGGTGCGCGATCTGGGCGTCGACGTGTTCCGCTTCTTCGGGCGGTTCGTCGGCAGGGAGAACCGCGCCGAGTTCATCGGGCTGGTCCTGATCGTGGTGGTGGGGTACGTCCTGCTGGAGGCCGACGCCGCCAGCCTGGGCGAGGTCTCGGCGGCCCCGCTGATGTTCCACCGGCTGTTCACCCCGCTGGGCGCCATCATGTTCACCTTCGACGAGGCGCAGAAGTCGGGCGCGAGCCTCACCCGTCTGGTCGGAGTGCTGGGGGAGCCCGCGGAGGACCGGCTGGTGGGCGATGTGTCCGTCGCGCCGGCCGGTGCCGGGCCGTATCCGGTGACGGTGGAGGGGCTGACCTTCAGTTACCCCGACACCGAGGAACCGGTCCTGCGGGACGTGAACCTGTCCATTCCGGCCGGTGGTTCGCTGGCCCTGGTGGGGGCGACGGGCGCCGGCAAGTCGACCCTGGCCGCGCTGATCGCCGGCATCGGGACCCCGCAGTCCGGTGCGGTACGCGTCGGGCCGCACGACCTCGCCGCTCTGGACGAGGCCGGGGCGCGGGCCCTGGTGAGCATCCTGACGCAGGAGACCCATGTGTTCTCGGGGCCGCTCGCCGACGATCTGCGGCTCGCCGCACCCGGGGCGGGCGATGCCGAGCTGATGGAGGCGTTGCGCACGGTCGGCGCGGGCGACTGGGTCGAGCTGCTGCCCGACGGGCTGAACACCACGGTCGGCGAGGGTGGCGAGCGCCTGGACGTCACCAAGGTCGCCCAGATCGCCCTGGCCCGGCTGGTACTGGGCCGTGCGCCGGTGGTGGTGCTCGACGAGTCGACCGCGGAGGCCGGCAGCGAGGGCGCCGCCGAGCTGGAGCGGGCCGTGCTGGCCGCGTGCTCGGGCCGGACGACGCTGTTCGTGGCGCACCGGCTGACCCAGGCGATGGCGGCGGACCGGATCGCCGTGCTGTCCGAGGGGCGCGTGGTCGAGGAGGGAACGCACGGGGAGCTGGTGGCTCTGGGCGGCCAGTACGCGCGTCTGTGGCGCGCCTGGCGCGAGGGTAGTTAGGTAAACCTAAGTGGGTTGGGTCAACTCGCCCGCCTTGGAAGGATGCTGAGTCTTCGATGACGGAACCGAGTGTTCCCCGTGTACTGCTTTCGCCCGCCCGCCTGGCCGGTGTGCGCCGGCGAACCGGCGACTACGGTGACCGGGCCATCGTCGAGGCCTGTGCCATCGGGCTGTCGTACTGGGCGACCGGCCTCGGCCCGGACGGCATGGACCTGAACCCCGGCACACCGTTCACCGACGTCCTCGGACGGGTCGACGACGCCGGTGCCGGGAGCGGCGGCTGGGAGCCCGTCCCGGACGGCTGGAGCATCACCGTCCCCGACGGTGTCGGCCCGGCCGACGCGCAGCTCGCACTGGACGACCTGGCCGACTTCCCGGACCGTCCCCTCGGCACCATCGGCCCGTCCGGCGTGGCGGCGAGGCTGGAAGCCCTGGCCGGGTGGAACGACAACCGGGCCGACCGGGTCCGCCCGACCATCATGGAGATGTTCCTCGAACAGGCACGCGCCAGGCCGGACGCCGTCGCGATCACCGACGAGCACCGGTCATTGACCTACCGTCAAGCAGCGACGTACTCGGCCCAGTTGGCACACCATCTGATCGAACGCGGCCTCGGCGCCGAGCAGGTCGTCGGGATCTCGCTCGGCCGCTGCGCGGAGATGGTCATCGGGCTCCTCGCCGTGCTCCGGGCCGGCTGCGCGTTCGTGCCGCTCGATCCGCAGTGGCCCGCCGCGCGCCGCGCCGTCGTCGTCGAGGACGCCCGGGTCGTGCTCCAGCTCGACGGCTCCGGCGAGCCCGGTCCGGGCGAACCGGACGCCGTGGCCGTCGACCTCGACGACTGGCGGTTCGGCGGCAACCCCGCCGAGGGGCCGGAGACGGCCGTCCCCGGCACGGCCCTGGCGTACGTGATCTTCACGTCCGGATCGACCGGGCGGCCCAAGGGCGCCATGATCCGGCACGAGGCGATCAGCGAGCGCCTGCTGTGGCAGGTCGAGGAGATCCTGCGCTTCGGCCACGACGACGCCTCGCTGTTCAAGGCACCGCTGTCCTTCGACATCTCCATCAACGAGATCTTCCTGCCACTGGTCTCCGGCGGCAGACTGGTGATCCTGCGGCCCGGCGGCGAACGCGATCCGCACCACCTGCTGAGCGTGATCGCCGAGCAGCGCGTCACCTTCACCTACCTGGTCTCCTCCATGCTGGACGTGCTGCTGGAGATCGCGGGCGACTCCGGCCGCCTGGACAGCCTGCGGCACGTCTGGTGCGGCGGCGAGGTGCTGACCCCGGAGCTGTACGAGCGGTTCCGCACCCGGCTCGACATCCCCCTGTACCACGGCTACGGCCCGGCCGAGACGACCATCGGTGTCTCCCACGTCATCTACCGGGGCGCGGCCGAACGCCTGTCGACGTCGATCGGCAGGGCCAACCCCAACACCCAGCTGTACGTGCTGGACGACGAGCTGCGCCCGGTTCCGGTCGGGGTCGGCGGTGAACTGTACGCGGGAGGACTCCTGTTGGGGCGCGGGTACGTCAACGCGCCGGGCCTGACCGCCTCCCGGTTCGTGGCGAACCCCTTCGCCGACGACGGGTCCCGGCTGTACCGGACCGGTGACCTGGCGCGATTCGCCCCGGACGGGTCGCTGGACTTCCTCGGCCGCGCCGACAACCAGATCAAGATCCGCGGCATGCGGCTGGAGATCGAGGACGTCGAGGCCGGCCTCGCCGAACACCCCGGCGTACGGCACAGCTGCGTCGTCGCGAAGAAGAACACGGCGGGCGGCACCTATCTGGTGGGGTACGTGATCCCGGCCGCCGGCCACGAGGAGCTGCGGGCGGACGAGGTCAGGGAGTGGGCCGCCCGGCACATGGTGGAGTACATGGTGCCCGCCCACCTCGTCGTGATGAAGGAGTTCCCGCTCACCGCGAACGGCAAGCTCGACCGGGGCGCCCTGCCGGAACCCGAGACCGGCACGGGCTCCGCCGTGGCACCCGCCACCGACAACGAGCGGGTGGTGTGCGCGGCCGTCGCGGCGGTGCTGCGGCTGGAGACCGCCGGGGTCGACCAGGACTTCTTCCGGCTCGGCGGAGACAGCATTCTGGCGATCTCACTGCTGAGCGCGCTGCGGGAGGCCGGTCTCCACGTCACCGCGCGGCAGATCTTCGCCCACAGCGTCCTCGGGGCACTGGCCGCGGTGGCGAGCCGCGAGGACGTCCTCGCCGTGGACCACGGCGACGTCGCGACCGGCCCCGTCGTGGGATCGCCCATCGTGCAGTGGCTCGGCCGTACCACCGACGCGATCGACGGCTTCGTGCAGTCCGTCGTACTGAACACACCGGCGGAGCTGACCGCCGGCGCGCTCGACGAGATCCTCGCCGCGCTGCTGGGGCGGCACGACATGCTGCGTGCCCGGCTGGTGCGCGGCGAACGCTGGAGCTTCGACATCCCCGGGGCCGGGCGGGCCGTCGTCGGGTGGCAGGAGAGCGACCGGCCGCTGTCGGAGTGCGTGGAGCTCGCCACCGACGGGCTCGACCCGGACAACGGTGTGATGCTGCGCGCCGTGTGGCGCCGCGAGGCGCGGCAACTGGTCCTGGTCGCCCACCACGTCGTCGTCGACGGTGTGTCCTGGCGGATCCTGATGGACGACCTGGCCACCGCCTGGCGCCAGTCCGTCTCCGGCGTGCCGGTCGAACTTCCCCCCGTGGGAACGTCGTTCAGGCGCTGGACGCAGCTGCTGGGCAGTGCGGCCTTCGGCAGTGACCGCGCTTGCTTCCAGCGCCCCCTGCCGGGAGCCGACGCACCGCTGGGCCGACGCGCACCGTCCGGGACCGACACCGTCGCCCGGGAGCGGACGCGGACCGTCACCGTGGGCCCCGAGGACACCGCCGCGCTGCTCGGCACGATTCCCGCGCAGTTCCACGCGGGCGTCAACGACGTACTGCTGACCGCGCTCGCCGTCGCCCTCGCCCGGTGGCGCCGCGACCGCGGGCAGGACCAGACCTTCGCCCACATCGAACTGGAGGGACACGGCCGCGAGGGACGCCACGTGGCGGACGCGACCGGCTTCGAGCCGGAACTCTCCCGCACCGTGGGCTGGTTCACCACCCTGTTCCCGGTGACCGTCGACCCCGGCGCGGCAGCCGACTTCACCGCCCCCGCGTACCTGGCCGCCGCACTCAAGGCGGTCAAGGAGGACCTCGCCGCCGTACCCGGCAACGGCGTCTCCTACGGCGCCCTGCGCTACCTGAGCGAAGCCGGGCTGACCGCCCCCGCACCGCAGGTGCTGTTCAACTACCTCGGCCGCTTCGACGCGGGCGCGTCCGGCGACTGGCAACTCAGCGGCACCACGGGTCAGCTGGGTGAGAAGCGTGACCCCAGGATGCGGCTGCCGCGCGCCCTGGAGTTCAACGCCATCGCCGAACCCGACGCGAGCGGAGCGTACGAGCTGGTCACCACCGTCTCCTGGCCCGAGGGGATGTTCACCGACGAGGACATCACCACCCTCGGCGAGTACTTCCGGACCACCCTGTCCGCCCTGGCCGCTCTCGAAGAAGGCGGCCACACCCCAGCCGACTTCGCCCTGGTGCGGCTCACCCAGTCCGACGTCGACGGCCTGGACGGCCCGGCGCTGCGCGACATCCTGCCGCTGACCCCCCTCCAGGAGGGCCTGTACTTCCACTCGGTCTTCGACGACGACGCGACCGGCAGCTACGTCGAGCAGCAACTCCTGACCCTGGACGGCGAGGTGGACGCGGACCGGCTCGCGGCGGCGGCCACCCGGCTGCTCACGCTGTACCCCAACCTGGCCGCCCGGTTCACCGCCCTCGCCGACGGCCGGGTCGTCTCCGTCGTGGAGAGCGGCGTACAGGCACCCTTCACCACGCTGGACCGCCCCGGCCTCACCGACGAGGAGATCCGCGACCACGCCGAACGGGACCGCCGCGCCGGATTCGACCTGGCCACCGGGCCGTTGATGCGCTACACCCTCATCCGCGCCGGCTCCGGCCGCAACGTCCTGGTGCAGACCGTGCACCACATCGTCGCCGACGGCTGGTCGGTGCCGCCGATGCTCCGCGCACTGCTCGCCGAGTACCACGCGCCGGGGAGCGTGTACCCGCTCGGCGGCTACCGCGACTACGTGGCCTGGCTCGCCGGACGCGACCAGGACGAGAGCGACCGGGTGTGGCACGACGAGCTCGCCGGTCTGCCCGGCCCCTCGCTGGTGGCCGAGGGGCACACCCCCTCCGACCGGTTCGCCGACACCGCCGCCGAGCCCGCCCTCGACATCGACGCCGCCGCCCGCTCGGCCGGTGTGCCGCTGAGCGTGGCCGTGCACAGCGCGTGGGCGGTGACGCTGGGCGCAGTCCTGCACGGCCGGGACGTCGTGTTCGGCTCCACGGTCTCCGGGCGCGACGCGGAGGTGCCCGGCATCGGGAACATGGTCGGTCTGTTCATCAACACCGTCCCCGTGCGAGCCCGTTGGTCCGCGACCAGCACGGCGGGCGAGCTGCTCGCCGCGGTGAAGGAACACCAGAGCACGGTGCTGGCGCACCAGCACGTCTCGCTGGCCAGGATCGGCCGCCGGGCCGGCACCGGCCCGCTCTTCGACACCCTGGTGGTGTTCGACGTCGCGACCGACGTGGACGCACTGCGCGGCCCCGGCGACGAACTGGTCATCACCGACATCGTCAACGAGGGCGCCCCGCACTACCCGTTGACGCTGGTCGTGGAGCGCTCCGCCGACGGCCGTCCGCGCTTCAACCTGATCCACGACGGGGAGCTGCTGCGCCGGGAGAGCGCCGAGGCGATCCTGGACACCTTCACCCGGACCCTCGCCGCCCTGCTCGAACGGCCCGACACCCCGGTCGGCGAACTCCTGGCCCCCGGTGCGGGCCGGAGCCCGGCACCGGTCTCCCGGGCGACCCTGGGCGAGCTGTTCGACGCCGCCGCGGACCGCGACCCGGCAGCCACCGCCGCCACCCAGTGCGCCCTCGACGGGGCCACCCGGTCACTGACGTACGGCGAACTGGCCGACGCCAAGAACGAGTTGGCCTCGGTCCTGCGCGCCGCCGGGGCCGGGCCGGGCACCCGGGTCGCCGTCGCCGTACCGCGCTCCCTGGAACAGGTCGTCGCCCTGGTCGCGGTCGTCACCGCGGGCGGCGCGTACGTACCGCTGGACCTGGCGTACCCGGACGAGCGGCTGGAGTACATCCTCGCCGACGCCGCCCCGCAGGTCGTGCTCGTCGACCGCGAACAGCGGGGCCGCTTCACCCGCCTGCTGGCCCGGGCGGGCGTGGCGGCCCGGGTGCTCGTCCAGGGCGACGAGCCGGCACCGGCCGCCACCACGGGGCCCGGGGCCGGTCGGCACGACCCCGCGTACGTGATCTACACCTCCGGCTCCACCGGCCGCCCCAAGGGCGTCGTCGTCCCGCACTCCGCCGTGGTGGCGCTCCTCGCGAACACCCGGCCCGGGATGGACTTCGGCCCGCACGACGTCTGGGTCCAGTTCCACTCCTTCTCCTTCGACTTCGCGGTCTGGGAGCTGTGGGGCGCCCTGGTGCACGGCGGTGAACTGCTGGTGCCGGAGTACGCGCTGACCCGCTCCCCGGTCGACTTCCACCGGCTGGTCCGCGAGCGCGGGGTGACCGTGCTCAACCAGACCCCCTCGGCGTTCCACCAGTTCACCGAGGCCGACCGGCTCGCGGCCGAACCGGTCACGGCGCTGCGCCGGATCGTCTTCGGGGGCGAGGCCCTGGACCCGGGCCGGCTGCGCGGATGGGTCGAGCGGCACGGCACCGCCGCGCCCGAGCTGGTCAACATGTACGGCATCACCGAGACCACCGTCCACGTCACCCAACGGGTGCTGACCGACGAGGACTTCGGCCCCGGCGACGACGTCAGCCCGATCGGCGGCCCGGTCCCCGGCCTGGTCGTCCATCTGCTCGACGACCGGCTGCGGCCGGTGCCGCCGGGCCGGGTGGGCGCCATTTATGTCGCCGGGGACCAGCTGTCGCTCGGCTACCTGGGCCGGCCGGGGCTCACCGCGGGCCGCTTCGTGGCGAACCCGTTCGCTGCCGACGGCTCCCGCATGTACCACACGGGCGACCTCGCCCGCCGCACCCTCGACGGCGAGCTGGAGTTCGCCGGCCGGGCCGACGACCAGGTGCAGCTCAAGGGCTTCCGCATCGAGCTCGGCGAAGTGGAGTCCGCCGTGCGGGAACTCGACGGTGTCGTCGACGCGGCCGTCACCGTGGCGGACAGCGGCGACCACCTCGTCGCACACGTCGTGGGCCGGGTCCCCGGCGACCTCACCGCCCTGCTCTCCGCCAAGCTGCCCGCACACATGGTCCCGGGCCGGGTGCTGCCCGTCGACGTCCTGCCGCTGACGGTCAACGGCAAACTGGACCGCAAGGCCCTGACCGCGCGCGCCGCCCGGGACGACACCCCGGCGGCCACGAGCGACTCCGCGCTCACGGCACTGGTCGGCATCTTCGCCGAGACGCTGCCCGGCGTGGCCGTGGACGCCGACACCGACTTCTTCGGCGCCGGGGGCGACAGCATCGTCGCCATCACCGTGATCAACCGGGCCAGGGCGCTCGGCCTGCGGATCCTCCCCCGGGACGTGTTCCTGCTGAAGACCCCGCGCGCGCTCGCCGGGCAGCTGGCCACGCACACCCCGCGGCCCGTCGCGTCCGCACCGGCCCGCCGCGAGGACGGCCCGCTGCCGGCCACCCCGATCATCCTGCGCCAACGCGAACTGGGCGGTTCACTCGCCCGGTTCGCCCAGGCCAGGGCGGTGGTGGTGGCCGAGGGCACCGGCCTCGCCGATGTCCGGCGCGCCGCGAACGCCGTCGTGGCCGCCCACCCGGTCCTGCGGCTGCGGCTGCGCGTCGAGCACGGTGTGTGGACCCTGTGCACCGAACCCGCCCGTGAGGCCGCCGTCACACCGACGGACGTCCCCGACGCCACCGCCGCGGCGAACGAGGCCGCCGGACGGCTCGACCCCGAGTCCGGGGACGTCATCGCGTTCTCCTGGCTGGCGGCGAGCCGCACCCTGGTGGTCACCGTCCACCACCTCGCCGTCGACGCGGTGTCCTGGCTGATCCTCCTCGACGACCTGGCCACCGCCCTCGGCGGCGCGGCCCTGCCACCGCCGACCACGCCGTACGCCGAGTACGCCGAGGCACTGGCGGTGCGGTCCGGCCCGGCGGCCGGTGCTCTCGGCCACTGGATCACCACCCTGGAGGCGCCCGCCCTGCTGCCCGAGGTCGGGGACCTGCGCGAGACCACCGTCGTGCTCGCCCCCGAGGTGAGCGACCGCGTCACCCGCAGCGCCCCCGCCGCTCTCGGCGTGGACCTCACCGAGCTGCTGTGCGGCGCGCTGCGCACCGCGCTGACACACATCCAGCCCGCACCCACCGATCTCGCGATCGAACTGGAGCGGCACGGCCGGGTCCCGGCCCTGGAGCACCACGACTACTCCCGTACCGTCGGCTGGTTCACCGCCGTCGCACCGGTGCGGCTCACGGCGCACACCGACCCCGTCGCGGCGGCGCGCGAGGCCGCGGAACGCCGGCCGGACGAGCACGAACACGTCGCCTACGGCCGGCTCAGGTACCTCGACGCGCAGACGGCCCCGCTGCTGGACGCCCGTCCGCAGGTGCTCTTCAACTACCTGGGCCGGGGCAGCGAGTCCCACGCCCTCCGCGTCACCGGCGGCGACCAGGGCAGCCCCTACGCCGTCGAGGTCAACGCCTGGACCGACGACACCACAGGAAGCCTGCACGCGGCCTTCACCCTCGCCGGGGGCGTACCCGACGGGATCACCGAGCACTGGCGCAGCGCACTGGAGCAGATCGCGGAGGCCTCGGCCACGGCCGAGCGCACCGCACCGGTCACCCCTCTCCAGCGGGGCCTGTTCTTCCAGGCCCAGATGGCGGGCGCGGCCGGACACTACGTCGCGCAGAGCTGGTTCACCTTCGACCGGCGCCTGGACCCCGACGCGCTGGCCGAGGCGATGGCGTACGTGATCGCGCGCCACCCGGTCGTGGGTGCCGGTTTCACCACCGACGACGACGGGAACCCGGTCCAGGTCCTCAAGGCGGGCCGGCGGGCCGGCGTCCGTACGATCGCCGTGACGAGCGACGCGGAGGCCGAAGAACTGCGCACCCGGGACCGCGAGTCGGGATTCGACCCGGGCGAACCGCCGCTGATCCGGCTGACCGTGGTGCGGCTGCCCGACGGCCGGGACGGCCTGCTGCTCAGCTACCACCTGCTGCTCTGGGACGGCTGGTCCCGCGAGATCGTGCTGCGCGACCTGTTCGAGGCGTACGAGGCCGTCGTGGCGGGCGAGCCGCCGGTCGCGGTCCCCGCCGCACCGGGCTTCGAGGAGTACGCCCGGGCACTCGACGCCAGGGACCCCGAGGCGTCGAACCGCTTCTGGGCGCAGCACCTCGCCGGCCTGCCGGGCCCGACGCTGCTCGCCGGACCGGCCCCGTCCCTCCCGGACGGACTGCCGCACGCACTCACGCACACCTTCTCCGCCGAACTGTCCGAACTGCTGCGGGACGCGGCCAGGGTGCACGGCGTCACCCTGAACACGGTGCTGACCGGCGCGTTCGGCCTGCTCCTCGGCGCCCGCACCGGCCGCGGCGACGCCGTGTTCGGTGTGACCGTCTCGGGCCGGGAGGGCGAGGGCCACTCCGGCATCGTCGGTGTGCTGCTCAACACGGTGCCCATGTGGACGCGGGCCCGGCCCGGCGACACGGCCGGCGCGTACCTGTCGGCCGTACAGGCGGCCCGGGTCGAGGCGATGGAGCACGAGCACCTGGGGCTCGGCGAGATCCAGCGGGCCAGCGGGCACGACACCCTCTTCGACAACCTGTTCGTGCTCCAGAACTTCCTGGACCCGGACGCGTTCGCCGACATGAACGCCCGGCACGGCATCACCTCGGTGCGGGCCGACGACTCCACGCACTACCCGTTCACCTGGGTCGTCACGCCCGGCGAGCGGCTCACGGTCAAGCTGGAGCACCGCGACGGCGACCCCGCGGGCGCGCGTCGTCTCCTCGACGACTACCTCCGCGTACTGGAGGACCTCGCCCGGTCGACGGGGCGGCTGGGCGCACTGCCGGGGCTCGCCCCGGCCCCCGGGCCCGCCGCACGTACCGACATCGGCACGGAAACCGTCGTCGACCGCTTCGACCGGGCGGCCGGCCGTGACCCCGGGCGGGTCGCGCTCGTGGCCCACGGCTCGGCCATGACCTTCGGCCAACTCCAGCGCCGCAGCCAGGTGCTGGCCGGGGTGCTCGCCCGCCGGGGCATCGGACCCGGGACGACCGTGGGGCTGGCGATCCCGCGCTCCCTCGACTCGATCGTGGCGCTGTTCGCCGTGCTGCGCGTCGGCGCCGCGTACGTACCGCTGGAACTGGACCACCCGGACGAGCGGATCGCGGCCATCGTCGCGGACGCCCGGCCCGAGGTGATCCTCACCGTGAGCGCCGTCTCGCCCCGGCTCGGCGGCGAGCTGATCGAGCTGGACCGGCCCCTGCCCGAGGCCGAACCGTACGTGACGTTCGCGCCCGGCGACCCGGACCGCCTGCGGCACCCCGCGTACATCATCTACACCTCCGGCTCGACCGGGAGACCCAAGGGCGTGGTGACCGAATACGCGGGACTCACCAACATGCTGATCAACCATCAGCGACGCATCTTCGAACCGGTCCTCGCCGAGCACGGCGACCGGGTCTTCCGGATCGCGCACACCGTGTCGTTCGCCTTCGACATGTCGTGGGAGGAACTGCTCTGGCTCGCCGACGGCCACGAGGTCCACATCTGCGACGAGGAACTGCGCCGCGACGCCCCCCGCCTGGTCGAGTACTGCCGCGAGCACGCCATCGACGTCATCAATGTGACGCCGACCTACGCACAGCAACTGGTGGCCGAGGGACTGCTGGACAACCCGGCACGGCGGCCGGCGCTGGTGCTGCTGGGCGGCGAGGCCGTCACCCCGACGCTCTGGCAGCGGCTCGCCGGGACCGAGGGCACGGTCGGCTACAACCTGTACGGGCCCACCGAGTACACCATCAACACCCTCGGCGTCGGGACCTTCGAGTGTCAGGACCCGGTGGTGGGCGTGGCGATCGACAACACCGAGGTGTACGTGCTGGACCCGTGGCTGCGCCCGCTGCCCGACGGGGTCCCCGGCGAGCTGTACGTATCGGGCATCGGCATCGCGCGCGGCTACCTCGGGCAGAGCGCCCAGACCGCGCACCGCTTCGTCGCCTGCCCGTTCGCCGGACCCGGCGAGCGGATGTACCGCACCGGCGACCTGGTGATCCGCCGGCCCGACGGGAACCTGACGTACCTGGGCCGCACCGACCAGCAGGTCAAGATCCGCGGGCACCGGGTCGAACTCGGCGAGGTCGAGGCCGTGTTCGCGGCGCACCCGGCGGTGCGGTTCGTCGCCGCGGTCGCCCAGCCCGACCCCCAGGTCGACGGAGCGTACCGGCTGGCCGCCCATCTCGTACTGGACGGCGCCGGCCTGGCGCAGGTTGCCGCCGAAGTGGGCGCCGGGCTCCCGGACTTCCTGCGCCCGACTCACTACGCCCAGGTCGACAGCATCCCGCTCACCGTGAACGGGAAGGCCGACACCAGGGCGCTGCCGGAGGCCAGGCCGCTCGGCGCGCTGACCACGGCGGGAGAACGCGGCCCGCGAACCGCGACCGAGACCCTGGTGTGCGAGTTCTTCGCCGAAGCACTGGACCTGGACGAGGACGAGGTGAGCGCCGTGGGCGACTTCGTGTCCCTCGGAGGACACTCCATGCTGGCGGTGCGGCTGACCGGGCTGCTCCGCCGCGAGTACGGTCCCGTGATCACCATCCGTGATCTGTTCACCCTGCGAACCCCGGAAGCGATTGCCCGCCACCTCGATGAGAACTCCTGACACGCAGCGCCCCCGGCCGGGGGCGGACATCCTGCGCACCGCGCTGCGCCGCAACATCGGCGCCATGGTCCGGGGCACCGTCCTCATGGGCCTGTACCAGGCGGGGGAGACCGCCTTCCCCATCGCGCTCGGCCTGATCGTCGAGCACGCGCTGCAGGACCGCAGCCCGGCCGCACTCGGCCTGTCGGTCGGCGCGCTGGCCGTGATCATCACGACGGTGTCGCTGTCGTGGCGGTTCGGGATGCGGGTCCTGCAGAAGGCCAACACGACCGAGGCGCACCGCTGGCGGGTGCGGGTGGCCGCCTGCGGGCTCCAGCCGGTGGCAAGGGACGTCGAACTGAAGTCCGGCGAGATCCTGACCATCGCCACCGAGGACGCCGACCAGACCGCCGACATCGTCGAGGTGGTGCCGCTGCTGGTCAGCTCGCTGGTCGCGGTGGTGGTCGCGGCCGTCGCGCTGGGCCTGGCCGACATCCGGCTCGGCCTGCTGGTCATCGTGGGGACCGTCGCGATCCTGTCCGTCCTGGCCGTGATGTCCAGACGGATCGGAGCCAGTACCCGCGAACAGCAGGCCCGGGTGGCGCGGGCGGGCGCGAAGGTCGCCGACCTCATCATCGGCCTGCGCCCGCTGCACGGCTTCGGCGGCAACCACGCCGCGTTCGGGTCGTACCGGAAGGTCAGCACGGACGCGAAACGCCAGGCGGTCACCGTGGCCCGGGTCAACGGCGCGTACGCGGGCACCGCGCTGGCCCTCAACGCGGTCCTCGCCGCCGCCGTCTCCCTGACGGCGGGCTGGCTGGCCTTCGACGGCCGGATCACCATCGGGGAACTGGTCATGGCCGTGGGCCTGGCGCAGTTCATCATCGAGCCGCTCAAGATGTTCTCGGAGATGCCCAAGTACGTGATGACGGCACGCGCCTCGGCCGAGCGGATGGCCCTGGTGCTCTCCGCGCCCCCGGTGACGACCCCGGGATCGCAGCGCCCGGCACCGGGCGGAGGACTCGTGGTGGACGGCGTCCGGCACGGGTCGCTGCGCGGGCTGAAGTTCCGGGTGGCGGCAGGTGAGTTCGTGGCGATCGCCGTCTACCAGCCGCGCGCGGCGGCCGACCTCGCGGCGGTCCTCGCGGTGAACGTCGCGCCGGACGCGTACGAGGGAGTGGTACGGCTCGGCGAGCAGCCGATCGCGGAGCTGTCGGTCGAGGCGGTCCGCGAACACATGCTGGTGAATCCGTACGACGGGGAGATCTTCGCGGGCACCCTCCGCACGAACATCGACCCCTCGGGCACCAGCCGGACGATTCCCGAGGCCGTGGAGGCGTCGATGCTGACGGATGTCGTCGCCCTGCACCGCGACGGCCTGGACCACGTGGTCCGCGACCGCGGGGCGAACCTCTCCGGCGGGCAGCGCCAGCGGCTGTCCCTGGCCCGCGCCCTGGCCGCCGACACCGACGTACTGGTGCTGCACAACCCGACGACGGCGGTCGACGCGGTCACCGAGCAGCTCATCGCGCGCAACGTCGCGAAGTCGCGCCGCGGCCGCACCACCGTCGTGATCACCAGCAGCCCGGCCCTGCTCGACGCCGCCGACCGCGTTCTCGTCCTGGACGAGGGCGTCGTCACCGCCGAGGACACCCACCGCAACCTGCTGGCCCGCGACGCCGACTACTGTCTGGCCGTGGCCCGGTGAGGCGCCGGGCGGCTCCGGGGACGTGGCCGGACACGTCCCCGGGACCGCTCAGCCGAGGGCCCAGGAGACATCCCTGAGCAGGGCGTGCCGCCAGCCCGCCCGGTCGTGGTCCGAGGGCGAGCGGGAGACCCGCACCGTCGCACCGGCCCGTGCGGTCAGGGTCTCGGCCATCTCGCAGTGGGGCAGCATCCGCGTCTCGTGTTCCCCCACGTCGAACGCGCACCGCAGACCGGACAGATCGGGACCCCGGCGCAGCCGCGCGGCGACGGCGCCGCCGACCGGGCCGCCCAGGGGGTCCGCCAGGTCCATGGCGCCGGGGGCCCACCAGAAGGACGCCGACTGTACAGCGACCCGCGAGACCAGGTCCGGGAACTCCAGCGCCGCGTACAGCGCGCTCAGTCCGCCCAGGCTCTGCCCGGCCACCACCAGCCGGTCCGGGTCGGCCGGTACGCCGGATTCCGCGACCAGCGGCAGGAGTTCGTCCCGGACCGCCTCCCACAGCCCGGGCGCGCACCCGAACTCGGCCGCCCGGTCCTTGGCCGGAACGAAGACGAGCGTCACCGGGGGCATCGCGCCACCGGCAACCGCCGAGTCGAACGCGGCCATGGCCGGGTGCAGATACAGCCAGTCGTCCCCGTCGAGCAGCAGGACCACCGGCCCGCCGCCGCCCGCCGGGTGGACGCGCACGGTGCGCCGCCCGCCCAGCCGCGCGCTGTTCCAGCGGAGCCGGGCGGAGGGCAGGGGCAGGACGTCGTCGGGGCCGACGACGGGCCAGTGCGGCTGCGCCGGGGCGTCCGGGGTCGCGGCGATGGACCGGTCCGCGCCGGCACCGACCGGGTTGAACGGATCCGCGTGGACCGTGTCGCCCTCGACGATCCGGTAGGTCACCCGCAGCCGTGCGGGCATGCGTACTTCGGCGTACCAGCAGTCCGTGTCCGCCCACCGGCGCAGCGAAACCGGCTGCGACCAGCTCTCGAAATCGATGCAGGCCCCGGACCCGCGCCACAGGAACAGGGTCCGCCAGCCGCCGTCGCCGTCGGGCACCGGCGCCGGGGTCCGTGCCGCCGCCCAGAACGCCTCGGTGCCGGGCCTGCCGGGCAGCCCGAACGAGGCGAAGGGGCTTTCCCCGTCGGCCGTGGGGCCGGGGCCGGGGGAGGTCATGACCGGCCGGTGCGGCGGTCGTCGGCGGTCCGGCGGTGTGTGCCCGGGGGCGTGTCCATGCGGTCCCGCGTGCGGACCCGTGCGATCACCCGGCGCATGAACGTCTCCTTGTGAGAGGGGAGGGGAGGGGTTAGGCTCATCCTGCATTAGGTGAGCCTAACCTAACGTGATTTGCTCCCTCCATCCCCGATCCGCCTCCGGATCCGACGCACAGTCACGACGCGGCCGTCACCGGCCCGTCGGGCCCGAGGAGACACCGACACATGAGCACCAACCCTTTCGACGACCCCGAAGGCCGCTTCCTGGTCCTGGCGAACGACGAGGGACAGCACTCGCTCTGGCCTTCCTTCGCCGAGGTTCCCGGAGGATGGACGGTCGTTCTCGCCGAGACCACCCGGGAGGCGTGCCTGGAGTACGTCGAGGCCAACTGGACCGACCTGCGCCCCCGGTCCCTCGCCGCGTCCACCGACTGAACCGAGTGGGGAACGTCTTGATCACGGCTTCGCCGCGCCCCGCCCCGCTGTCGTCCGCACTCCCCGTGCCGGCGTACCGCGTACGCTCGGCATGTGAGGAGGACGCCGCCGAACTCGCCGAACTGTCCCGGCCGTTCGTGCGCTCGGGCGCGCTGCGGGAGCGGTCCGTCCCTCTCTATGCCGCCCGCGCCGGCGACTTCCTCGTGGCGCAGGCCCCTTCCGGGCCCGTCGAGGGCTGCGTCGGCCTGCGCGTGCATCCGGCCGGCCCCGGGGAGGGGCGCGGCCCCGTGGGTGTTCTGTACAACTTCTGCGTGGCCGGTCACCGGCAGGGGAGCGGAGTGGGGGCCGGGCTCCTGCGGGCCGCGCTGGCCATGGCGCACGCCCAGTCGCTCGGCGCGCTGTTCACGGCGACGACCGGCGGTGGCGGCCTGTTCCTCCGGTACGGCTTCGCGCCCACGACCGCACGCCGGGCGCCCGCGTCCTGGGCGCGGTCCCTGGACCCCCGGCGCAACGCGCGGATCCTCACGAAGACCCTGTGACGGCCGGCCCGCCCGTGCGGGCCGGCCGTCGCGGTCATACGGTGCTGCCGCAGTGGTCCGCGCTGCTGCCGGGAGTCACGGTGGTGCCGGGTACCACGGTCGTGCCGGGGCCGGCCTCGCCGAGGACGCCGCGCAGCACCGCATGCGGTACGCGCCCGTCGAGCACCTGGGCCTTGCCCACGCCGCCGCGGACGGCCCGCAGGCAGCCCTCCATCTTCGGCAGCATCCCGCTCGCCAGTCCGGGCAGCATTCCGTCCAGCGCATCGGCCGTCAGGTGCTCGATCACCTCGGTGCTGTGCGGCCAGTCGGCGTACAGCCCGGCCACATCGGTGAGCATCACCAGTCGCTCGGCCCCGAGGGCCACGGCCAGGGCCGACGCGGCGAGATCGGCGTTGACGTTGTAGACCTGCCCGTCCTCGCCGCGTGCCACGGGGGAGACCACCGGTATGTGCCCCTCCGCCAGGAGCGTGCGCACCATGCCCGGGTTCACGTCCACGACATCGCCGACGAGACCGATGTCCACCGGCCGCCCGTCCACCCAGGCCGGCCGCCGCACCGCCGTCATCGTGTGCGCGTCCTCGCCGGTCATCCCCACGGCAAAGGGTCCGTGCTCATTGATGTGGCCGACCAGCTCCCGCTGGACCCGGCCGCTCAGCACCATGCGCACCACGTCCATGGCCTCCGGGGTGGTCACCCGCAGCCCCGCCTCGAAGCGGGACTCCAGGCCGAGGAGATCCAGCATCGCGCTGATCTGCGGCCCGCCCCCGTGCACGACGACCGGGCGCAGTCCCGTCCGCCACAGCTCCACGACGTCCCGGGCGAACGACCGCTTCAGGCTCGCGTCCACCATGGCGTTCCCGCCGAACTTGACGACGACCGCGCCGCCTCGCACCCTGTCCACAGACTTAGCTTAGCCTAACCTAAATTGTCGTGATTCCGTGTGAATGAAGGGAGTTGCCGTTCGCTCCGGGGCCGCTGCCGCCGGGTTCCGGCCAGGAGGGCCGATCGGCCCTAGCGGCGCCCGGCCTGCGATGGGTTCACTGCGATGCATCGCACGCCGCGGGTGCGCGAGGAGGGAATCATGGTGATCGCAGTCGTCGGGCACAGGGACCTCGGCAACAGGACCCTGGAGCTGGTGGAAGCCGAACTGAGAGCGCGGCTGGACCGCTTGGCGGAAGGTGCCGCCGCCCTGGTACGGGTCGGGGCGGGGCTGCCGTTGGTGTTCGGGCGGGCCGCCCGGGAGGCCGGGCGGAAGCTGACCGTGCTGTTGCCGGCTCAGGGCGCGGTCCCCGCCGTGCTGCCCGAGCGGGACCGGTCGGCCGCGGGCGAACTGCTGGTCCTGGCCGAGCACGTACGGCTGTTGCCCTTCGACCCGGCCGACCGCGACGCGTGCGTCGGCGCCGACGAACGGCTGGTGGAGACCTGCCGGACCGTGCTCGCCGTGTGGGACGGATCGCCGTCCGACGGACGGGACGCCACGGCGCATCTGGTCGCCTTCGCGCGTGCGCGAGGAATCCGGGTGGAGGTCGTCTGGCCGGACGGTTCCGTACGGGGGCGGGCATGAAACCGTCGGAGCACGGCAGGGGGAGGGCGGCGGACGGCGCCGAGGCCGGGGAGCGGGAATGCGCCGGCGCGTCCGGGGCGGGCGACGAACGGGAGTGCGCCGGGGCGAGGCGGGGGTTCGGCTGGCTGCTGGTCGTCACCGCCGCGCTCGGGCTGCTCGGCTCGTTCGTCATCACGATCGACAAGTTCGAACTGCTCGCCGACCCCGGCTTCGTGCCCGCCTGCTCGCTGAGCCCCGTGGTGTCCTGCACCAGTGTGATGCGCAGCGAGCAGGCCTCGGCGTTCGGCTTTCCCAACCCGCTCATCGGGCTGGTCGCCTTCGGGACGGTGCTGGGGACCGGCGCGGGCCTGCTCGCGGGTGCGCGCTACCGCCGCTGGTACTGGTGCGGGCTGAACCTCGGCACGCTGTTCGGCGCCGGCTTCTGCATGTGGCTGATGTCCCAGGCGCTGTTCGAGATCGGCGCACTCTGCCTGTGGTGTGTGCTCGTGTGGGTGGCCACCATCTTCATGTTCTGGCACACCACGGTGCACAATCTGCGCCACGGCGTCCTGCCCGCGCCGCGCGCCCTGGTCGCGGCGGTGCTGGAGTTCCCCCTCGTGGTGCCGGTGACCTGGTGTCTGGCCATCGTCATGCTGATAGCAATCCGGTTCTGGTCGTACTGGCAGACATTTCTGTGACCGCGACCACGCCGGTGGCGTCATGACGGATCTGCTCGGCCGGTACTCCGGCGGCGGCCAGCCGTGCGGCGACGGCCTGCACCGCCCCGGTCGTGGCCGCCTCGGGGGCCAGGGCCAGAAAGGCGTGCTGCCGGGCGGCGGCCCCGGGCTGCGGGGGCAGTATTCCGTTCAGGGCCCGCAGCCCGGCACCCGCGAAGCGAGTGTTCGCCGTGTCGGCCGCGATGACGGTCAGCCAGGGGCGCTTGCGCCGGAACGCCTCCAGACACGCCGCGTCGTACATCTCCCCGGCCGCCGCCGTCTCCCCTGCGGGACCCAGCAGCAGCCGGACCCGGTGCGCGCGGGAGCGCTCGGCGTCGATCCGCTGGAGCAGCGCCTTCATCGGAGCCCAGCCCGTACCGGAGGCGATGAGCAGAAGGTCCGCGGCCGGCAGATGATCCGGCAGGGCCAGTGCGCCGCGCGGGGCGCTGAGCCGGACCGCGCCGCCCTCCCGCGTCCCGTGCACCAGCGCATCGCTCACCCCGTCGGCGCCCCGGGCCCGTACGTGGAACTCCAGTTCACCGTCCGGGTGCGGGGCGCGGGCCAGGTAGTACGGACGCCAGGCCTGCTCCAGCAGCGGCGACTCCAGGGACGCGTACTGCCCGGCCTCGAAGGCATAGGGCTGATGGGGCCGTACCCGCAGCACCGCGAGATCGGGGGTGCGCAGTTCGTGCGAGATCACCGTCGCCTCCCAGCTGGGCGGTTCGGCGATCGCCTCGTCCGCGCCCCTGACCATCGCCGAGACGGCCAGCCGCAGCATCCGCAGCCAGGCCTGCTCCAGCGCGTGGGTCCACCGGGCGCCCGCGCGCACGCGCAGCGCCTCGATCAGAGCCGCCTCGAAGGCCTCGAAGTGCGCGGGGCGCACACCGAGCTTGCGGTGGTCGCGCCCCAACTGCCCGAAGACGGCGATCATTTCGTCCGTACGGTGCAGATTGCCGATCAGATGGCGGAAGATCCCGGCGAGATGGGCCTGCTGGAAGGCCATCGACTCGGGGAACAGCGACCGCAGATACGGGTGCCGCTCGAACAGGATCCGGTACAGCTCGGCGATCAGCTCCTCCAGCGGGTTCACCAGCGGCAGCGAGTCACCGATCAGCCGCTGGTCGGCCGTTCCGTCGTACGCCTGCGGCGCCTCGGCGCTCCACTCCCCGGCACGGCTGCCGGCCGGGGCCAGGATGCGTCGCCGCAGCCGCATCGCGTCATGCCGTGCGAGCAGTGCGTGGTAGTCCTCGCTCGGTGTGTTCATGGGCCGGTTGCTCCTCGTTGCAGCACAGTGGGGTGGCCGGGAAGGGAGATGTCCGTGGCGCCCGGACGATCTTGGCGGCGTCAGTATGGCACCGCGCCCCACCCGCTGACCGGCCCCTGGCCACAGGGCCTTTCGGCCCTGTTCAGGCGCTGTTTTCCATGCTGTTGCCCCCCGGCGGGGACTGTCCCGCGGGCGGGCACATACTGTTTTCGCCCCTCTCCCCGAACCGATCGAGCATGTGGTGAATGAGTTCGCGAACACCCCGCCGAGCACGACCCCGCCGAGCACGGATCCGCCCCGGTCCGCGCCCCCCGTACGCGTCTTCATCCTCGACGACCACGAGGTCGTCCGGCGCGGCGTACGCGATCTGCTGGAGGCCGAGGACGACATCGAGGTCGTCGGCGAGGCATCCGACGCCCGGGAGGCGCTGGCCCGGGTACCGGCCAGCAGACCGCAGGTCGCCGTGCTGGACGTACGCCTCGGAGACGACCGGGGTGGTGATCACGCCGGCATCGAGGTGTGCCGGGAGCTGCGCGCGCTGATGCCCGAACTCGCCTGCCTGATGCTGACGTCGTTCGACGACGACGAGGCGCTGTTCGACGCCATCATGGCGGGCGCCGCGGGGTATGTGCTCAAGCAGATCAACGGTGCGGATCTGATCACCGCCGTACGCAGGGTCGCGTCGGGCACCTCGATGCTCGATCCGCGGACCACCGCGCGCGTGATGGAGCGGCTGCGGGGCACCGAGAGGCCGCCCGCCGAGGCGTCGGCGGGATCGGAACTGGACGGACTCACGCCCAGGGAGCGGCAGATCCTCGATCTCATCGGCGAGGGACTCACCAACCGTGAGATCGCGGAACGCCTCTTCCTGGCCGAGAAGACCGTCAAGAACCGCATCTCCTCGATCCTCGCCAAGCTGGGCGTGGGCCGCCGGATCCAGGCCGCGATGCTCGTCGGCCGGGTCAAGGACCGCCAGGGGTGGCCTCAGGTCCCGAGAGGCTGACGGGCACTCAGGGGGCGGCCCCGGGCGTCAGTCGTGGAGCGGCGCGCTCCAGATGATCCGGGTGCCGCCGTCCGCCGGCTGTTCGACGGCCAGGGTGCCGCCGCACAGTTCCGCCCGCGTACGCATGTTGGCCAGCCCTCCGGGGCGCCCGGCCGAGGCTCCTGACCCGGGCGGGGCCGTGACACCGTCCCGGACGCCGATTCCGATGCCGTTGTCGGTGACCGTCAGGGTCACCGCGTCGTCGGCCGACAGCACGATGCCGATACGTGTGGCACGGGCATGGCGGGAGGCGTTGGACACCGCCTCGGCGGCGACCGCCACCACGTGTTCGGCCAGCTCGTCCGGGACCGTGGTGTCCACCGGCCCGTCGATCCGCACGGAGGGCCGGAAACCGAGGGCGTGGGCCGCCGTGCGGGCGGTCTCCGCCATCCGGTGCCGCAGCCCGCCGCGGCCCGGACCGTCCGCCGTCCGCAGGTCGAAGATGGTGGACCGGATGATCCGGATCGTGGTGTCCAGATCGTCCACCGCCCGGCTGACACGCTCGGCCGCACCCGGCCGGTCCGCGATGGCACGCGTGGTGCTCTGCAGGGTCATCCCGGTCGCGAAGAGACGCTGGATCGCCAGATCGTGCAGATCGCGGGCGATCCGGTCCCGGTCGTGCATGACGGCGAGTTCCTCGGACTCGGCCCGCCTGCGGGCCAGTTCCAGGGCGATGGCCGCCTGGTCGGCGAAGCCCGAGACGAGCGCGACCTCGCCGTCGTCGAACGGAGGCCGGTCCACCGGCCGTCCCAGGCGCAGGGCGCCCCTGGTCTCCGCGTCGACCCGCAGGGGAACCGTCACCACCGGCCCCAGACCGTCCTCGGCACCGTCACCGAACGGGTGGGCCCGGGGATCGGTACGCACATCGGCGCAGTGCACCGGGGTCCCGGTACGGGCGGCGAGGCCGGCCAGTGAACCCTGTGCGGGTACGGACAGCCCCGTGACGCGTTCGGAGTCCCTGCCGTGGGCGACGGCAACGGTCAGACGTGCCTCGGCCCCGGAGGTCTCCGGAGCCCCGGAGCGCGGCCCGGGGGGTGTCGGCAGCAGGATCGCGGCCCGGTCGGCCCCCGCCACCTCCATCGCCCGCTCGGCGATCAGATGCAGCACCTCGTCGGCGTCCGTCCCCGAGAGCAGGGTGCGGGTGATTTCGCCCAGCGCCTCCAGCCGCCGCTCCCGGCGACGGCTCTCGTCGTACATGCGGGCGTTGTCGATGGCGACCCCGGCCGCGATCGACAGGGTGGTCAGCACCGCCTCGTCGTCGGCGTCGAAGCTCACCCCGCCCCGCTTCTCGGTGAGGTAGAGGTTGCCGAACACCTCGTCGCGCACCCGCACCGGTACCCCGAGGAAGGTGCGCATCGGGGGGTGGTGGGGCGGAAACCCGAAGCTGCGCGGATGGCTGCTGAGATCGGTGAGCCGCAGCGGTTCCGGATGCCGGATCAGCTCACCGAGGATGCCGCGCCCGCACGGCGTCTGGCCGATCACGGCGGCGAGCGGCTCCGATATGCCGACCGGCAGGAACTCCAGCAGCTTCTGTCCGTCCCCGACGATGCCGAGCGCCCCGTACTCCGCGTCGGTCAGGGTCACCGCGGCCTCCACGATCCCGCGGAGCACCTCGGGCAGTTCCAGGCCCCGCCCCAGGCTCATCACGGCATCCAGCAGACCGCGCATCCGGTCCGGCCGGCTGGGCTGGGGCCAGGCCGCCGGGCCGGCACAGGGGGAGTCGGGCAAGGCCCTGGGGGCTGTCTCTGTCATCGGGCGCCGCTCTCAGGATCCGTGTGCCGTATGCCGGGAAATCGCTCACCGGATCACCGCAGGGCTGGGACCGGTCCACGGACGGTCAGCCTACGGCAGCCGCAGGGCGGGTCCGGCCGTGCGCCGCCGCCCCGGTGAGGCCGGTCGGCTCCCCGACGCCCCGGCAAGTAGGGCCGGTCGGCCCGGCGGAACGTACCCCGTCGGTCCCTGGAGGGCTTCGAGGCGCGCGGCCAGCATGGTGCGGCCGGGAAGGTCCGGTCCCGTCCCCCCGTGATTCGCCGGACCTTTCCGACCGCTCCCCGCCGCCCGTGCGGCCGGGGAGCGCTCGAAGAACCGCAAGAGCTGGAGGACACGGTCCGGTGGACGCAATGGAAAAGCAGGGCAATCGAGCCGCCCCCGCACAGGGGCCCAGGCCCCCCGGCCCCGGAGCCGCCACCGCCGACACGCCCCCCGCCGGGAAAGGCCGTCCCTCCCGCGGGCGGATCGTCGTCTCGTGGCTCACCACGACCGACCACAAGCAGATCGGCACGCTCTACCTCGTCACCGCGTTCGTCTTCTTCATCATCGGCGGCGCGATGGCTCTCGTGATGCGCGCGGAACTCGCCCGCCCCGGGACACAGATCATTTCCAACGAGCAGTTCAACCAGGCATTCACCATGCACGGTTCGGTGATGCTGCTGTTGTTCGCGATGCCGCTGTTCACCGGATTCGCCAACTGGCTCATGCCGCTTCAGATAGGCGCGCCCGATGTGGCGTTCCCGCGGCTGAACATGCTGGCGTACTGGCTGTTCCTCTTCGGCTCACTGATCGCCGCCGCGGGGTTCCTCACTCCGCAGGGCGCCGCCGACTTCGGGTGGTTCGCCTATGCCCCGCTGTCCGACGCCACGCACTCACCGGGAATCGGCGCCGACATGTGGATCATGGGCGTGGCGCTCTCCGGCTTCGGTTCCATTCTCGGAGCGGTCAACTTCATCACCACCATCATCTGCATGCGTGCCCCGGGAATGACCATGTTCCGGATGTCGATCTTCACCTGGAACGTACTGCTGACCGCCGTACTCATCCTCCTGGTCTTCCCGGTGCTGGCCGCGGCTCTCTTCGCGCTGGAGATGGACCGAAAATTCGGCTCGCACATCTTCGACCCCGCCAACGGGGGCGCGCTGCTGTGGCAGCACCTCTTCTGGTTCTTCGGTCATCCCGAGGTCTACGTACTGGCCCTGCCGTTCTTCGGAATCGTCTCCGAGATCGTCCCGGTCTTCTCCCGGAAGCCGATGTTCGGCTACATCGGTCTCGTCGCCGCCACGATCGCCATCGCCGGACTGTCCGTCACCGTCTGGGCACACCACATGTATGCGACCGGTGGTGTGCTGCTGCCCTTCTTCTCCTTCATGACCTTCCTGATCGCCGTACCGACCGGGGTGAAGTTCTTCAACTGGATCGGCACGATGTGGAAGGGGTCGCTCTCCTTCGAGACACCGATGCTGTGGACCACCGGATTCCTGATCACCTTCGTATTCGGCGGACTCACCGGAGTCATCCTGGCCTCACCGCCGCTCGACTTCCATGTCACCGACTCGTACTTCGTCGTCGCGCACTTCCACTACACGCTCTTCGGTACGGTCGTGTACGCGATGTTCGCCGGATTCCATTTCTGGTGGCCGAAGTTCACCGGCAAGATGCTCGACGAACGCCTGGGAAAGATCACTTTCTGGGTGCTGACGATCGGTTTCCACCTCACGTTCCTCGTCCAGCACTGGCTCGGAGCCGAGGGAATGCCGCGCCGGTACGCGGACTATCTCGCCGCCGACGGTTTCACCGCTCTCAACACCCTCTCCACCATCGGGTCGTTCCTGCTGGGACTGTCCTTCCTGCCCTTCTTCTACAACGTCTGGAAGACCAGCCAGTACGGCAGGCAGGTCACCGTCGACGACCCCTGGGGGTACGGCCGCTCCCTGGAATGGGCCACGTCCTGCCCTCCGCCCCGGCACAACTTCACCTCCCTGCCCCGTATCCGCAGCGAGTCCCCGGCCCTGGATCTGCACCACCCGGAGATCGCCGCACTCGAACCGGAACCCGCCGTACCGCACTGACCCTCCCGCCCCACCGCCCCCGTCCCCGCAAACCCCGCCCACAGGAGAGTGCTGCCGATGTCCCACGGTGTTCTGGCGGCCGGTGTCGTCGTGCTCCTCGCAGCCGGCAATGTCTGGTACCTGCCCGCCTATGTCGACCTGCGGGCGGGCCAGGACCGGCCCCGCTCACGGCGGCCGGCCGCCGCCGCCGTGCTGACCGGGTGGGGCGCGGCGGCCCTCACGATGTTTCTGCTGCTCATGCCGGTCACCCCGGTCCTGGCCGCGCTGACGGCGGTCGCGGGCACCACCACCGTGGTGTGCCTGGCCGTCCGGGCGAGGCTGCGACGGGGGCAGGAGCAGCGCGAGGAGGAAGTGCGCTGGTCCACGCTCCTTCCGGTACGGACCTCCGGCCGGGGCGGGAGCACCGGGGACCGGTAGCGAGCGGTCCGGACCGGGACCAGGACCACGGCGCGCCGGTAGGCGACGCCGGATGTGGAGGATCTTCGCCCGTCGGTGCACGCATGCGGAGGTCCGGCGAGCGTCCCGACCCCCTCTCCCGCCGGAAAGTGTGCGATATGGGAGCGTGGGCGGGTGAGTGAGACGACGACTGAAACCCTGCAGTACCGCTTTGACGGGCCCGAGGACGCACCGATCCTGGTCCTGGGCCCCTCCCTCGGCACCTCGTGGCACATGTGGGACCGGCAGATACCGGAGCTCACCCCGCACTGGAGGGTCTTCCGTTACGACCTCCCGGGGCACGGCGGCGCCCCCGCCCACCCCGCCACCGCCATCGGTGACCTCGCCGACCGGCTGCTCGCCACCCTCGACGGACTCGGCGTCCAGCGCTTCGGATACGCGGGCTGCTCCATCGGCGGTGCGATCGGCGCCGATCTGGCGCTGCGCCACCCGCACCGGGTCGCCTCGCTGGCCCTGGTCGCCGCCTCGCCCCGGTTCGGCAGTGCCGACGAATTCCGTCAGCGCGGGGTGGTGGTGCGTACCAACGGGCTGGAGCCGATGGCACGCACCGCACCCGAGCGCTGGTTCACCCCCGGGTTCTCCGCCGCCCAGCCGGCCATCGTCGACTGGGCCGTCCAGATGGTCCGCACCACCGACCCCGGCTGCTACATCGCCGCCTGCGAGGCCCTCGCCGCCTTCGACGTACGCGGCGAACTCGGCCGTATCACCGCCCCGACCCTCGTCCTGGTCGGCGCCGAGGACCGGGTCACCGGACCGGGTGACGCCCGCGTCCTGGTCGCGGGCATACCGGACGCCCGGCTCGCCCTCGTCCCCGGCGCCTCCCACCTCGCCCCGGTCGAGCAGCCCGGAGCCGTCACCGATCTGCTGCTCACCCACTTCTCGACGGCCTGGCAGGACACCCTCGCCGCCATCCCCGTCCCGCCGTCCACCCCGCAGCTCTCCGCACCCGTGCTGCCCGTCGCGGAGATCACCGCCGCCACCCCGCAGCCCCGGCCCGGGACCGGTGGGCGCCCCGACCCGTACGAGCCGGGCCTGAAGGTGCGCCGCGAGGTGCTGGGCGACGCCCATGTGGACGGGGCCCTGGCCGCCGCCGACGACTTCACCGAGGACTTCCAGGAGCTGGTCACCCGCTACGCATGGGGCGAGGTGTGGACCCGGGAGGGCCTGGACCGCCGCACCCGCAGCTGCGTCACGCTCACCGCACTGGTCGCCTCCGGCCGTCTGGAGAGCCTGGCCGCACATGTCAGGGCCGCCCTGCGCAACGGCCTCACCCCCACCGAGATCAAGGAGGTGCTGATGCAGACCGCCGTGTACTGCGGCGTGCCCGCCGCCGGTGCCGCCTTCTCCGTCGCCCGGACCGTGATCGAGGAGGAAACACGGCCCCGCCCGTAGCAGTATGGGAGTCATGGACGCCGTGAACCCCATGCACCTGACACTGACCAAGAAGACGCACTCCTGCGTCCGTCTGGAGAAGGACGGGCGGACGCTCGTCATCGACCCGGGCGGCTTCTCCGAGCAGGACGCCGCCGTCGGTGCCGACGCGATGCTGGTGACGCACGAGCACCCCGACCACTTCGACGAGGGACGGCTGCGCGCGGGCATGGAGGCCAACCCGGCCGCCGAGATCTGGACGCTGCGCAGCGTCGCCGACCGGCTCACGGCAGCCTTCCCCGGCCGGGTCCACACCGTCGGCCACGGCGACACCTTCACCGCGGCGGGCTTCGACGTACAGGTCCACGGGGAGCTGCATGCCGTCATCCACCCGGACATCCCGAGGATCACCAACATCGGCTTCCTGGTGGACGGCTCGCTCTTCCACCCGGGCGACGCGCTCACCGTCCCCGACCGGCCGGTCGACACCCTGCTGCTTCCGGTGATGGCCCCCTGGAACAAGATCTCCGAGGTCATCGACTACGTACGCGAGGTCGGGCCGCGGCGCGCCATCGACATCCACGACGCACTGCTCACCGATCTCGCCCGCCCGATCTACGACAGCCAGATCGGCAGCCTCGGCGGCACCGACCACGGCCGGCTGGTCCCGGGGGACTCGACCGCCCTGTGACCGGTGCCCGTCCGGCGGCTGTCAGTGCCAGCCGCTAGGTTTACGTACATGCGCATCGCCACCTGGAACGTCAATTCGATCACCGCCCGGCTCCCGAGGCTGCTGGCCTGGCTGGAGAGCAGCGGCACGGATGTGCTGTGCATCCAGGAGACCAAGTGCACCGCCGAACAGTTCCCGGCGGACGCGCTCCGCGAGCTCGGCTACGAGTCCGCGGTCAACGCCACCGGCCGGTGGAACGGCGTGGCGCTGGTCTCCCGGGCCGGCCTGTCCGACGTGGTCGAGGGGCTGCCCGACGGCCCGGACTACGACGGGGTGCAGGAGCCGCGGGCGATCTCCGCGACCTGCGGCCCGGTCCGGGTCTGGTCGGTCTACGTGCCCAACGGCCGCGAGGTCGAGCACGCGCACTACGCGTACAAGCTGCGCTGGTTCGAGGCACTGCGGAAGGCCGTCGCGGCGGACGCCGCCGGCCCGCGGCCGTTCGCGGTCCTGGGCGACTTCAACGTGGCCCCGACCGACGAGGACGTCTGGGACCCGGCGGTGTTCGAGGGGGCCACGCATGTCACCCCCGCCGAGCGTGCCGCCCTCGCGGCACTGCGCGAGGAAGGGCTGTCGGACGTGATGCCGCGCCCGCTCAAGTACGACCGCCCGTACACCTTCTGGGACTACCGGGAGCTGCGCTTCCCGAAGAACAAGGGCATGCGGATCGACCTGGTCTATGGCAACGCGCCGTTCGTCGCGGCGGTGGGGGACAGCTACGTGGACCGCGAGGAGCGCAAGGGCAAGGGCGCGTCCGACCACGCCCCGGTGGTCGTGGACCTCGACATCTGAGGCCCGTTGTCAGTGGCGGCCGATAGCGTGTTTCCCGTCCCTGTTCCGCTTGCTGGCTGCTTGCCGTGACCAGGACGGCCCCGCCCGTTCAGCGCCGGGCGGGGCCTCATCCACCGCAGTCCGTCAGACCGCGGCGATGCCGTCCCGGCCGCGATCGGCGGCACGGCTCATCCCGAATGCCGCCCCGGCGGTGCCCAGGGCCAGGACCATCAGCAGGGCGCTCACCCACAGCGGCGACCGGAATCCGTAGCCCGCGCCGATCGCCAGGCCGCCCAGCCAGGGGCCGAGCGCGGCGCCCACATTGAACGCGGCCGTGGCGAACGAGCCCGACATGGTCGGTGCGTCGGCCGCCAGCCGGAACACCCAGGAGATCAGCGCCGTACCGGTGCCGAACGCGAGCATTCCCTGGACGAGGACGAGCACCACCGTCGCCGACGGGCTGCCCGCGGTCATGGCCAGCCCGGTCCAGCCGATGACCAGCGCCACCAGACCGGTCGCGGTGAAGGTGACCGGCCTGGTGTCGACGAGCCGGCCGGCGACCGTGACGCCGATGAACGAGCCCAGTCCGAAGAGTGCCAGCAGCCCGGGGACCCAGCCCGTGGTGAGCCCGGTGACATGGGTGGCGAGCGGTTCCACGTAGGAGAACGCGCAGAACGTCGCCCCCTGCACGAGGGCGCTGGTCAGCAGGGTCAGCAGCAGCCGCGGACCGGCCAGGGTGCGCAACTCGACGCTCGCGGGGGCGGGGGCGGATTCGGGCCGCCCCGCCGGAACGGTCCTGGCGATCACGAGCATGGCCGGTACGGAGACCAGGGCCACGGCCCAGAACGCCGACCGCCACCCCCAGTGCCCGCCCAGCGCCGCACCGGCGGGCACCCCGGCCACACAGGCGACGGTGACGCCCCCGACCACCACCGAGGTGGCGCGTGCCCGGGCCTCGGGCCCGACCATGGAGACCGCGGTCACCAGGGCCACCGCCCAGAAGCCCGCATTGGCCAGCGCCCCGACGACCCGGGTCGCGAGGAGCAGCCCGTAGCCGGGAGTGAGCGCGCCGACGACATGGACGGCGGCGAAGACACACAGGAAGAACAGGAGGGCACGGCGGCGCGGCCAGTTCCGGCTGAAGAGCGCCGTCAACGGCGCCCCGACGATCATTCCGATCGCGAAGGCCGAGGTCAGCAGCCCTGCGGCGGGGATGGACACGTTCAGGTCGGCGGCGATGTCCGAGAGCAGACCGGAGAGCATGAACTCGGAGGTGCCCTGAGCGAAGACGGCGAGCCCGAGCGCGTAGACGGCGAATGGCATGAAGGAACCCCATGGACGGCAGATGGATGGACCAGACAGGGGGTGTGGGCCCACGCCCGCCCGTCACGACGGGCGGCAACGCGGAAGAACGTCCGGGGAGTTCATGGACGTGAGCCGACGACGGCAGGCGCCGGAGCCGGAGGGTCCGTGCACGGCCGCATCGAGAGCGATCCGTGAGCGCGGACGGGAAGAGCGCAGCCCACACAGCGGTGGTCCTGCGGCAGCAGCCGGTGGGAATCGGCTCCGGCCGGTACTCGGCGTGAGAGGAGCGATTCCGCGGGGGATCGGCCACCGGCGGACCGGTGGCTAGCCTCTGTCGGACTCGGGGCTGGACATGATCGTGAAGCTACCAGCCCGGATCGGCTCGCCTCCACCGCTTTTCGGCCGGAACCGCGCATCGGAGCGCATGGCGCGCGGTTTCGCCACGGAGAAGCGCTGACTGGTCACTGAGGGTGACCGACCGGTGGCCGGCGGGGGAAGGGCGGTGAACGCCCGTCGGGGCCTTCGTCTCTCCGGGGTGTGCCCGCTTCTCCAGGGCGTGCCCGCACGGCTGATCCGCCCGCCGTGGAGCACCCGTCTTCGCAAGCCGCGGGCGAGCGGCGCAACCGGCCGAGTGTCTTCCGGGTGCGCTTCCCGCTGCGTGGTGTCTAGGCTTGATGCGGTGGTCCACGAGGTATGCCGGAGCGGTGCAGACGATACCCCGGCCGGGTCGGCCACAGTCCTCGTCCCATGAGGGTCGCCATCGACACCCACGGATTTCCGCTCAGACAGAGGAAAGAGGGACCGGTATGAGGTCACATCGCATCCGCACGAGCGCCGCAGCGGTCACCGCTGTGGTGGCCCTTCCGTTCTCGCTCGGTGCGTTCGCCCCGCAGGCGTTCGCCGGTGATGCGGCGTCCAGCCCGTCCAGCACGCCGAGCCCCTTCGGGCCGGGATGTTCCCAGCTGCCGCACGGCGGCAAGGGCAGCGCCACCGGCATGTCCAAGGAACGCGTGGCCACGGCAGCGGCCAACAACCCGAAACTGACCAAGCTGGCACTCGCGTTGAAGGATGCCGGGCTCACCACCAAGCTCAACGACGCGAAGCACATCACGGTCTTCGCCCCCACGAACGCGGCCTTCGACAAGATCTCCAAGATGCAGCTCGCCGGCCTCCTCAAGGACAAGGGGAAGCTGAAGAAGGTCCTGACCTACCACGTCGTGGACAAGACCATCACCCCGAACGACCTTCCCAACGGCAGCTTCAAGACGCTGGAGGGCTCCATGCTCAAGACCTCCGGGTCGGGCACGTCGTTCAAGGTCAACGACACCGCGAAGATCGTTTGTGGAGACATCAAGACGGCCAACGCCACGGTCTACCTCGTCGACACGGTCCTCATGCCTCCGTCCTAGGAGCACTCCTTCTCCACGGCTTCGCGGTCGACCGTGCGGTACGACGCACGGGTGACTCAAACATGTGTCCGATCGGACGAGTGATCACCCTGCGGTCGTCTCCGTCGTCGGCCGGCTCGCCGGTCCCGGGTCGCAGCACACCCCCGAGGTGCGGCGACCCGGGGCCGGTTCTGTGTCATGGTGACCTGATGGTCGCACTTCGCCGTGCCGGCCTGGTGGGGTCCGGTGGGAGTCGAGTGGGAGATGAGCATGGTGGGCGTGAGTCGACTGACACCAACAGGAGCCGGCTGCCGGCCGTCGCTCGCGCCGGGCGCTCCCCTGGTGCGGGCCGGATCGGGCGGCAATGGCCCTGTGGGGATCTGGTCATGAACATCCCTTTCCTGGACAACTGGCGCAAGCGTCACGACGGTGTGCGGGGGGCCGGGCTCGCCGCCGCCGTGGCGGCCGATCCCGATGGCGTGGCCGAGCTCCTCGCCGAGTGCGAGCTGTTGCGGGTCCGGGCGGGGCAGCGCGGGCTCGAACTCGACGACAGCCCGGCCTCGTTGGCGGCGCTCGACCAGTTGCCGCCACGCTGGCGCGACGACCCCGAGGAGTTGCCCTGGCTGGGCAACGACGCGGGTCTGTACCTCGGGACGGTCCTGGTGCGCAATGTCCCCGGCGCGGTCTGGGGCATCCGGCCCGGTGGGCAGCCCGTGGTGCGGCTCGCCTCGGGGCGGGAGATCGACGTGGTCGAGGCCGGGCTGGACTGGGCGATGGCGGGCAGCCCCGAACTCTCCCAGGTGTATTCGGAGTCGGCCGAGAGGTAGGAATTTCACTACAACCGAACAAGAAGCCTTATGCCCCATTTGTGCGTGTCGATGATGAAGTCCCTTTGACGGCTGGATAGTTTGCGCTGACCTCGACACAGCGAAAAGTGGGTAGGGCAGCGTATGGCCGTCGATCCGTTGATCGAGCTGCGGGACGTCAACAAGTACTACGGACAGTTGCACGTACTGCGGGACATCAATCTCACCGTCGGCCGCGGGGAGGTGGTGGTGGTCATCGGCCCCTCCGGCTCCGGCAAATCGACGCTCTGCCGGACCATCAACCGGCTGGAGACGATCGAGTCCGGCCATATCGCGATCGACGGCAGACCCCTCCCCGAGGAGGGGAAGGGCCTCGCCCAGCTCCGGGCCGAAGTGGGCATGGTCTTCCAGTCGTTCAACCTGTTCGCGCACCGGACCGTGCTGGCCAATGTCTCGCTCGCCCAGCTCAAGGTCCGCAAGCGCAAGAAGGACGACGCGGACCGGCGCTCCCGCGAACTGCTGGAGCGGGTCGGACTGGCCTCGCAGGCCGACAAGTTCCCCGCCCAGCTCTCCGGCGGCCAGCAGCAGCGCGTCGCCATCGCCCGCGCCCTCGCCATGGACCCCAAGGCGCTGCTCTTCGACGAGCCGACCTCGGCGCTCGACCCGGAGATGATCAACGAGGTGCTGGAGGTCATGCAGCAACTCGCCCGGGACGGCATGACCATGGTCGTCGTCACCCACGAGATGGGCTTCGCCCGCTCCGCCGCCAACCGCGTGGTGTTCATGGCCGACGGACGCATCATCGAGGACCGCACTCCCGAGGCGTTCTTCACCGCTCCGGAGAGCGACCGCGCCAAGGACTTCCTGTCCAAGATCCTCAAGCACTGACGGGGGGTTCCGTGTTGCGTACGAGAAGAGTTCTGGCCGCCTGCGCCGGTCTGCTGCTGGCCGTGCTCGCCACCGGGTGCGGCAAGGAGGGCAGCCCGCCGGTGAAGGGCCCCAAGCCCGAGCAACTGCCGGTGTACAAGGTCGACACCGCCTTCCGCCTGCCCGCCTCGCCGACCTGGACGAAGGCGAAGAAGCGCGGCTACCTCCGGGTCGGGGCCAAGGAGGACCAGCCCTACCTGGGCGAGAAGGACCCGGCCACCGGCATCTACTCCGGCTTCGACATCGAGATCGCCAAGATGATGTCGGCCTCGCTCGGCTTCGACCCGAAGACGATCCGCTTCAGGACCATCGCCTCCGCCAACCGCGAGACGGCGCTGCAGAACGGGCAGATCGACTACTACGTCGGCACCTACACCATCAACGCGATGCGCAAGAAGCTCGTCGGCTTCGCCGGTCCCTACTTCATGGCCGGACAGAGTCTCCTCGTCCGCACCGACGAGCACGACATCAACGGCCCGCAGGACCTGGCCGGCAAGACGGTCTGCTCGGCCGCCGGGTCGACCCCGTACCAGCGCATCGCCGCCGACTATCCGAAGGCGATCCTGGTCGCCTACGACACGTACTCCATCTGCGTCGACAACCTGCTGACCTACCAGGTCGACGCCGTCACCACCGACGATGCCATCCTGCTGGGCTTCGCGGCCAAGGCGCCCAAGGAGATGAAGGTCGTGGGCAAGCCGTTCTCCCAGGAGCCGTACGGCATCGGAGTCCCGCGCAGCGACAACGCGCTGAGGTTCGCCCTCAACGACGCCCTGGAGGCGAACGAGAAGAACGGCAACTGGAAGAAGGCGTTCGAGGCGACGCTCGGTCTGTCCGGGGTGCCCGCGCCGACGCCGCCGCCCATCGACCGCTACCCGGCCACCTGAGAGGGCGGGCATCGACCATGGACGTACTCACCGAGAATTTCTCGCTCTACGGCAAGGGTTTCCTGGGCACGGTCGAACTGACCGTCTACTCCTCGATCCTCGCCCTGCTCCTCGGTTTCATCATGGCCTCCTTCCGGGTGGCCCCCGTCGGTTCGTTGCGGGTACTCGGCACGGTCTGGGTGATGGTGCTGCGCAACACCCCGCTGACCCTGCTCTTCTTCGCGGTCCTGCTCGGACTGCCGCGCTTCGGACTGGTCCTTCCCTTCAAGGTCTTCGCGGTCCTGGCACTCGGCTGCTACACCTCCGCGTTCATCTGCGAGGTGCTGCGCTCGGGCATCAACACCGTGCCGACGGGGCAGGGCGAGGCGGCCCGCAGTCTCGGCATGACCTTCGGCCAGACGCTGAACACCGTGGTGCTGCCCCAGGCGTTCCGCTCGGTGATCCCGCCGGTCGGCTCCACGCTCATCGCCCTCGCCAAGAACTCGGCGATCGCCGGGGCGTTCAGCGTCACCGAGCTGCTGGGCACCTACAAGACCCTCAACGAGCTCGGCTACAGCATCATCTGGACCTTCGTCTGGATCGCCGTCGGCTACCTGATCATCACCCTGTCCATCAGTGCGCTCTTCAACGTGATGGAGAAGCGCTGGGGAGTCGCCCGATGACCACCCGCACCGCGCCGCCCGCCACGGCGCTCTACGACATTCCGGGCCCGGCGACCCGCAAGCGCCACCTGCTGTACGGGATCGTCTCGACGGCTCTGATCCTCGCCCTGGTCGGCTGGGTCGTCTATCTGCTCTTCGACACCGAACAGTTCACCAGCGCCAAGTGGACCCCCTTCACGTACAAGGGAATCCAGGAACTGCTGCTGCGAGGACTGGGCAACACCCTCAAGGCGTTCGCCTACGCCGCGGTGCTCTCCCTCCTGCTCGGCGCGGTCCTCGCCGTGGGCCGGCTCTCCGATCACCGGCCGGTGCGCTGGATCGCCACCTTGTTCGTGGAGTTCTTCCGGGCCATGCCCGTACTGGTGATGATCTTCTTCATCTTCGTGGCGCTGAAGGTGCAGCCGCTGCCCGCCCTGGTCACCGGTCTGACCCTGTACAACGGCTCGGTGCTCGCCGAGGTGTTCCGTACCGGGATCGTCTCGGTGGAGCGCGGCCAGTCCGAGGCGGCGTACGCACTGGGCCTGCGCAAGACGCAGGTCACCACCTTCGTACTGGCCCCGCAGGCGGTGCGGGCCATGCTGCCCACGATCATCAGCCAGTTGGTCGTGGCGCTGAAGGACACCTCGCTCGGCTATCTGATCACCTACGAGGAATTCCTCCACGCGGGCAAGCTCATCGCGTCCAACCTCGACTACGATCTTCCCTTCATCCCCGTGGTGATGGTGATCTCGCCGATCTACATCGGGATGTGCATGCTGCTCTCCTGGTTCGCGACCTGGGTGGCCAAGCGGGAACGGCGCAATCCGAAGATGAAGGCCGTGGAGATCGCACCGGCCGAACCAGGAACGCTGCTGCCGGGAGTGCAGTAGCCGGGGTCCGCCGCGAGGCGGAGCCAGCAGAGCGCTGCCCGCCCGGCAGCAGCCGGTGATCACTTCTCGCACAACGGAACGGACACGTACGACGGGTCCGCCGGGGACGAGGAGAAGGTCAGCTGTGATCCGGTCGGGCCGTGCTCGATGTACAGCGGGTCGACGGTGTCGATCACCAGGGTGAGACGGTGACCGGCCGGAACGCCGTAGGCGGCGGAGAAAAGCTCCGGGTCCACGGGGAACGGCCGGCCCTGCGTCCGCCCGTGGAAGGTATAGGGGGCGTTGCTGACCAGCTTGCCGAGGCCGAGCGGCCCTTCGTCGTGGAGATGCGCGACGAAAGGCCGCTTTCCTTGTCCGCGGTCACCGTGGTGCGGAGCTCCGCGATGCTCCGGGTGCGCCGCGGTGCTGTGCGCTTCGGGGTGACGGCGCCGGCCCCGCCGCCGGAGGCCCGTCGCGGCTCCGGGACCGCTACAGCGCGCTCTTGGCCTGCCAGTCGGACCACGACACGTTCCACGCCCCGTATCCGTTGCCCTCCGCGACCGTGCCCTTGGCGTCCGCGCCGGTGATCTCGAACGGGTCGCCGACCCGCACCTGCTGGTAGAGCGCGCCGGCGTTGGCGTCGCTCATCCCGACACAGCCCGAACTGTGGTTGGCCACCCCGAAGTAGGCCGCGTTCCACGGCGCCGCGTGGGCGTACATCCCCGACCAGGTAAGACGCATCGAGGAGTCGACCATCTTGTCGTAGGCGTCGCCGAGGCCGACCGTCTCGGAGCGCATGTTGATCGTGCCCTCCTTGGCCATCAGCACGGCGGTGCCGCGCCAGGACGCCTTCTCGCCGCCGGGGGTGCCGGCCGACATGGGCACGTCCATGACGGTCTTCCCGTCCCGCTTCAGCGCCAGCCGGTGACGGTCGAGGTCGACCTTGACCACCTGGTCGGCGCCGATAGTGAAGGTGGTCCGGTAGTCGCGTACGAACCAGCCGCCGGACGGGCCCGAGTCGATGCCGTTGAGACCGGCGTCGAGCGTGACCTTCGTACCGGACTTCCAGTACTCCTTGGGCCGCCAGTCGACGCGGTCCTTGCCGGAGTAGTCCTGCAGCCAGCCCCAGGAGCCCTCGGTGTTGTTCGAGGTGGAGACCTTCAGGGCCTTCTCGACCGCCGCCTTGTCCTTGACCGGGTTGTCGAAGACGATCGAGAGCGGCTGGGCGATGCCGACCGTGGTGTTCTTGCCGGGGGCCAGCGTCAGCTTGTTGACCTTGTCCGCGGCGGCGGTGGTGAAGGCGGCCTCGGCGCCGGCGCCCTCGGTGTTCTTCGCCTCCACGCCGTACGCGGTGCCGGGCGCGGCCGGCCGGTCGGAGGTCCACGTCCTGCCGTCGGCGGATATCCGGCCGGTCAGCGCCTCGCCCCCCTTCGCGCTCACCGTGACCGTCTTCAGCTTTCCGTCGGCGAGCGTCACCTTCACCGGCGTCCCCGGGGCGGCCTGGCCGCCCCGCAGGTTGACCGAGATCCTGGCCTCGGAGGACGCGGCCGCGCCGCCCTTGCCCGAGTCCGACGCGGCGGCACCGGAACAGGCGGTGAGCGCGGTGCCGAGCACCGCGGTACCGGCGATCAGGGTGAGCCGGACCGGGCGGCCGAGCGGAGCGGAGCGGCGTACGGGCCGACGTGCAGCGATCAACGGAAAAACCTCCATGGCAGTGCTTCTCGCCGAGAAAGAGAGCGGCATCCGCCGCCTGGTTCCGCATATCACCCGAAAATCGGGAAATGCCCTGTGTGAGATGCACCTCAGCACAGCGGACACCGATCGGCCTCACGCGTCGCCCGGCGCTGCCACGGACCGTCGTCCTGTGCCGTACACGGCGCGGGGTACCCTCCCTGCTGACCCCGACGACCGCCGTTCGCTCCGCGGGGGCCGGCACCGTCGGCCGGATCGTCGAGACGCTCGAGGAGTGGGGAGACATCGGTGGGCGGGAACCGTGAGCAGCATGTTGTACCGGGTGTTCCGGGCGCATCCGGCCCGCCGGTGACCACCGCCGAAGCGACCACCACGACGGTCGCGGACCATGGATCCCGCTCGGTGCTGCGCAACGGCGCCGTGATGGCGGCCGGCTCCGTGGTGTCCCGGGCGACCGGCTTCATACGCTCAGCAGTCGTGGTCGCCGCACTCGGCACCGGGCTCCAGGCCGACGGGTACAACGTCGCCAACACCGTGCCCAACATCCTCTACACCCTGCTCATCGGGGGTGCGCTCAACGCAGTCTTCGTCCCCGAACTGGTGCGCGCGGCGAAGGACCACGCCGACGGCGGGGCCGCGTACACCGACCGGCTGCTCACCGTCTGTGCCATCGGTCTCCTGGCCCTCGCCGGGCTCACGGTCCTCGCCGCCCCGTGGATCGTCTCGGTATACGCCCCCGGCTATCACGGCGCACAGGCGGAACTGACCGTCGCCCTGGCCCGGTACTGCCTGCCGCAGATCCTCTTCTACGGACTGTTCACCCTCCTCGGGCAAGTGCTGAACGCCCGGGGCCGGTTCGGCGCGATGATGTGGACTCCGGTCCTCAACAACGTGGTGGTCATCGGTGTGTTTGGGCTCCATCTGTACATCGCGGCGGGCTCCGAAGGCACGCTGACCACGGATCAGGCCCGGCTGCTCGGCTGGGGCACGACGGCCGGCATCGTCATCCAGACGCTCGCCCTGTTGCCCGCGCTGCGCACTGCGGAATTCCGCTGGCGGCCCCGGTTCGACTGGCGGGGCAGCGGCCTCACCCGGCCGCTGCGCGCGGCCGGGTGGCTGGTCGCGCTCGTGCTGACCAACCAGTTCGCCTACTGGGTGGTGACCCGGCTCTCCACCACCGTCGGCCAGCGCGCCGATGACATGGGACTGGCGGGCGGCGCCGGCTACACCGCGTACAGCTACGCCAATCAGCTGTGGCTGGTCCCGCACGGCATCGTGACCGTCTCGCTCGTCACCGCGCTGATGCCCCGGATGAGCCGGATGGCGGCCGACAACGACCTCCCGGGCCTGCGGCGCGATGTCTCGTACGCCCTGCGCACCTCGGCTGCGGTCGTGTTGCCCGCGGTGGCCCTGCTGTTCGCGCTGGCACCGTGGGTGATGGGAGCGGTGTACGGGTACGGGCGCACGGACGACGCGGACATCGCCGTGATGGCGGGCATGATGATGGCGTTCGCGCCCGGGCTCGTCGCCTACTCGGGGCAGTACGTGCTCTCCCGGGCGTTCTACGCGATGAGCGACACCCGCACGCCGTTCTTCCTCAACCTCGTGATCGCGGCGCTCAACGCCGGTCTCTCGCTCGCCGCTTGTCTCCTGCTGCCGGTCCGCTGGGCCGTGACGGGGATGGCGGGTGCCTACTCCGTCGCGCTGTTCGCGGGCTTCGCCGCCACCGGGTACGTGCTGCACCGCAGGGTCGGTGGCAGCGGCGGCGCGGCCTCACCGCTGCGCTCGCCCACGCTGTGGGCGCAGTTCCGGCTGGCGGTGGCGGCCGTGCCTGCCGGTCTGCTCGGGTACCTGGCCGCCCGGGCCTGCTCGGGGTCCGGGGACTACGCGGCGGTCGGCGTGGGCACCCTCGTGCTGCTGCTCACGGTGGCGCTGCTGGCGCGACCGCTCCGGCTGCAGGAGATCAGCGCCGTGCTCACGGCGGGGCGAGCGCGGCTGCGGCGGACCTGAACCCAGCGACGGCGGGGACCGAGGCCGCACTCCGGTCGTGTGCGGCATCGGTCCGGACGGAGCTCCTGCGGGTGGCCGGTGGACCCTACGGCCGGTTTCGGGCAGGTGTACCTGCAGGGGAAGGGTATTCGTCTTTCACGGATATGTTTATCCGTATCGCGGCGATGTATCCCGGATCAGCTGTCTTTCTGTCCGGGCAACGGTTCAGGATTCCTCCGTACCGCTGTGAGCCGAGAGACTGGAAAAGGGGTCGCCGACAAGTCCGGCCCGCATGAGATTGACGCCTGCCTGAAATCTGCTGGTGGCTTTGATTTCATCCATTATTTCGGCGACATGGCGTCGACAGGTTCGGACCGATATCCCGAGCCGACGGGCGACCATTTCGTCCTTGTGGCCCAGGGCCATGAGCTGCACGATCGACATCTTGAGATCGTCGAACGAGTGGGAAAGGTCTTTGGTGCCGGGCCTGAACGGGGTTGCGGTGTTCCATAGATTCTCAAAAGCGCCGCAGGTGAACGCGACCATCACGGGATCGTCGATTGTCACTGCTTCGGTTATTCGGGCGGGTGGGGTCCAGAACGAGGAATCCGGCAGGATCATCGCCCTACGGTCGTAGGCGACGAGCGGGTCGATGAGTTCGGCGCTGGTACGGATCTCCGCGCCGTGGTCCGTCAGTTCGCGGACCAGTGACCGGGTGACCAGGTCGCCACGGGCCGCGTGCTGGTAGATCAGCCTGGCGTGCACACCGCGATCGAGCAGGCGCAGTATGGTCGTGCGGGCGGCGGGGAACGCGTGGCAGGGCCGGGTGCCACTGGGGAGCACGACCATCAGCTCCTGGTGACACCCGGTGCTCATGTCGGCGATCAGTGCCTGAAGGGCCGCCGCGCCGGGGTCGGGGCACTCGTGCGACGGCGGAGCATCCCGCCGGTGGGGCCGTGGCCCGGAGGAATCGGAGGGGTGCGGCTGCGGGCGGGGTTGCCTGCGGGAGTCGGGGGGGCGTCGGTCACCGATCCGGCCGCCGAGCGCCCGTGCCAGCAGGGCAACGGTCTCCTCGGAATCCGTCGGCGGGACGAGATCCGAGCCGGCGGGGGAGGGCTGCATCAGTCCGAGGAGGCGCAGGACCCGTTCGGCGCCCACGGACTCCTCGGGGCTGAGGCTCAGTACCTCGGCGACGTCCTCGCGTCGGACCTGACTTCTTTCCGCGGCGAATTCATGCGTCGATGTGCCGAGTTCCAGTGGTGAGTATTCCCCTGTGGATTTGGATTCTTCGGCTGCCGACATTCTTCATTGCCCCCTTGTGCCCGCGAGTCTTTGGGCGCCAACTCTAAAGCATCCGGATTTCGTGAGGCGATGCCGAGTGCATTCATTCACGAATGATGCGGTTCTGCGTCGAGTGAGGGGAAAGCGTGCGAAGAAATTACAGAAATGTTGATGAGGCGGCCGCCCCGCTGGTACCCGGCGGTCCGGTTGGATTGCCTCTCCGGTGCGAAAGACTCTTGTGGCAGTAATTAGCAATATTCAGCATCTGGTCGACCATGAGCGTAACCGGAGGCATCGCGTTGAGGTGAACGTTTACTCAATTTATACTCGCCACTTACTATTCCTTTACTCTGGTGGGTGTGCCTGCCATCCGGTCCGTTTTGGCTAGCCGGGGCGGGGTATGTTGTTTAATTCGCAAAAGCTTTTCTGCGTCCCGCTGCGGTCATGTGTGCGTCATGGAGCGGCGGAGCCCATGGGCTTTCCCGCTCATCCGTGGGCCCGGGCCCACGCACCACATCGACCGCGCCCGCCGGCGGTTGCTCGGCGGACGCGGTCGATGCGGAGTGGGTCCGGCCGCCCGGCGCTCAGACGGCCTCGGCTGTGGACACAGTGAGCTGGAGGTCCACCGGCAGGTCCTGGCGACGGGTGATACTGAGCTTGCGGTAGACGCGCGTGAGGTGCTGCTCGACGGTGCTCACGGTGATGTGCAGGCGCAGCGAGATCTCCCGGTTGCTGTAGCCGCTCGCGGCGAGCGTGGCCACCCGGCGTTCGGAGTCGCTGAGCTTCGTGTCGGTGTCCGAACGGAACTGCGGCTGCGAGGTGGGCGGCTGTCGCATCCGGTCGTCGGGCTCCATCGCGGGGGAGATCTCGGCACACAGCGCCTCGGCCCCGCATTCCCAGGCCAGATTCCAGGCCCTGTGGATCACCGCCTCCGCGCGGACCGGCTCGGCGGCGGCCCGTAGCGAGCGCCCGAGGTCGGCGAGGGAGCGTGCGAGTTCCACGCGGTCGCCGGAACGGCTCAGCTCGTCCACCGACTGGTTGAGCAGGGAGAGCTGCTGCCGGCGTTCGGCCGTGACCGCACGAAGCCGCAGGGTGATGCCGCGCACCCACGGTCTTCGGGCATCCGGATCCGCCAGCTGCTGCTCGACGAGTGTCTGCGCCCGATCGGTTTCACCGAGGCGGAAGAGCGCCTCGGCCGCGTCCGTCCGCCAGGGCAGCATCGAGGGGCTGTCCACGCCCCAGCTCTTGGCGAGACGGCCGGCTTCGAGGAAGTCGCCCAGGGCGGAGTCGAGCTGATGGGCCGCCATCAGGTAGAGCCCGCGGGCGCGCAGATAGGCCAGACCGTGAATGGTCTTGAACAGGGTGTCGGAAACCGGCTGATGGAGGTGCCGCGCCACGGCGGCGTGGTCGCCCATCAGGGTGCGTGCCCTGATCAACGTGGCCGTCGGAGCGCCGACGAACGCACTGCTGCTCTGTTCGGGAAGGCAGTCGAGCGCTCTGCGGGCGTACTCCTCGGCGGCGTGCAGATCGCTCAGGCGCAGCAGCACCGTCGCGAGCAGGGAGGAGAACTGGGACTGCCAGGCCGGGGCGTTCTGCCGTTCCGCCTCGGCGATCAGCTCGCGGCAGCACTGGGCGGCGCGCTCCGGATGCCCGGAATAGGTCAGGACCCGCAGCGCCCGTACGACCGGCTCCAGCGTCTCGTCCGTGAGGACCGTGGTCCGCAGGAACCGTTGAGCGGCCGTCTCCGCGTCCGCCCGGCTGTCGTCCCGGCCGCTCCGCTCCTCGGCGCGGGTGGATGCCGCTTTCGGTACTTCGTTCGAAGCGGTTCCGTATCCGGCCCTGCGGCGGTTGTCCTGGGCTCCGCCGGAGTCCCGGAGAATGATCGATCTGACCTCCGCGGCTTCGGCGATCCGCCCCTGACCGGCAAGGAGTTCTGCCAGCGGGGCCATGCGCTCGGACGCGAGTCGGCCGGAGCGCAGGACTTCCAGAGGTGCCGAAAGGTGCTTCTCCGCCCTGCCGGGATTGACCCGCCAGGTGATGGCCGCGAGCCGGGTCTTGATGTCGGCCCGCTGCTGTTCGTCCTGGCTGAACTCGTGGGCGAGCTCCAGTGCGTCGGTTGCGCGGGCGCCCTCGTTGTTTCGCAGCAGCTGCTCGGCGGCTTCGCGCAGGACGTCCACGGCCCACGGGGTGGTGGCGAGGGATCCGCCGCGTTGGGCTGTGGTGAGGAGGTGGCCGGCGACGGTGGTGAGGGATCCCCCTTCCTGGTGCAGCAGTCCGGCGGTACGCAGATGCAGGTCGGCCAGCACTTCGGTGGGGATCTGGTCCAGCACGGCGGATTCGGTGCAGGGGTGCGGGAAGCCGTGCCCGTCGAGGATGCCGGAGGCCTGGAGCGAGGCGACCGACTGCGCGGCCGTGAAGGCGGGAATGGACAGGAGCCGGCCGGCCCGCTCCGGCGTGTAGGAGTCGCCCAGCACGGTGAGCGCCGCACCGAGGTCCAGGGCGTGCTGCCCGCTGCGGCGCAGACAGGTGAGCACGGCCTGGCCGAAGAGGCCGCCGGGCTCGGGACGGAAGGGGCCGGCACCGCACGGCGCGGACCGGTGCTCCTCCAGCAGGGCGCGCAGCAGCAGGGGATTGCCGCCGCTGATCGCGTGCAGCTCGCCGGCGAGGCCCTCGCGCGGCGTGGGCGTGGCCGAACCGGCCGTGACCTGTCCGGATCCCTCGGGAGTCAGCCGGTGCAACCGGATGCGCCGCACATGACGGCTGCGCAGCAGCTCCGTGCTGAAAGCGGCGTCCCGGCCGTCCTGGTGCACCGGTGTGGTGAGTACCAGCAGCATCCTGGTGGAGCGTCCGTGCCGGACGATGTGCTGGAGATAGCACAGGGAGGCGCTGTCGGCGTGGTGCACATCGTCGACGGAGATGACGAGCGGGATCGAGGCGCTGAGCCGCTCCAGTGCCGTCTGGAATTCGCGGACGGCACTGACCTGTGGCTGACCGTCGGCCGCCGCGGAGACCTCGGGGAGGGATCCGGCGGGGGCGTCGCCGGCCAACTGCCGCATCACCCCGAGCGGAAGGTCCCGCTCGGCCAGGGATCCGAACGCCCGCAAGGTCAGGACGCCGTCGGAATCGGCCCACTCGTCGAGGGTGTCGACGAGCACGCTCTTGCCGCATCCTGCGGCCCCCTCGATCAGGACGATGCGAGCCGGTCCGGCCGTGCAGTCCGTGAGGGCGGCGCGCAGGGCCTCGACTTCCGTCTCGCGTTCGATCAATGTCACAGAAGTCTCCCCCATGCCTCACACTGCAACTTTTGTGTTCCTTTTGGGTAGAAACCCTGGTGGAACAGTGTGTGGCGTATGTAGAACGCGTGTGCGTACGCCACACGCCAATGAGTGTGGCGCACGCATGGCTGATTCTCTAGTGGTCACAAGCTGCACGGGCGGGGGTGCGGGAGGGGCCCGAGTGATGTCCCGTCATCCGCTCGGCAGGGTTCGCGGGGCAGCCCTTAGAGTGGGGCAACGCTCAGTCGCCGCGAGGGGTTTGCGGTCGACCCCGGCCATGGCCGCTCCGCCGGTGAAGTGGGACGGAGCCGGGCGGGCGGGAGTCTAAGATGCCCGGACGGCTTCGAGACGAGGGGGTGCTGTGGGTCACCGTGAGGATCTGCTGCAGGGTGCCAAGCGTTGCCTGCTGGAGAAAGGATTCGCGCGCACGAGCGCGCGGGACGTGGTGGCGGCGTCGGGGACCAACCTGGCGTCGATCGGTTACCACTACGGCTCCAAGGACGCCCTGTTGGTCGAGGCCTACGTCCAGGCGATGCAGGAGTGGGGCGAGGAGTTCGAGCCCGGCACGGCGATCGGTGCCGACCTGGAATCCGCCTCCTCGATGATCGAGCGCTTCGAGATGGTCTGGAACCGCATCATCGAGATCTTCCCCGCGCGCAAGTCCTTGTGGGCGCTGAGCGTGGAGGTCGCCGTGCATGCGGAAGACCTTCCGCAGATGCGTGAGGGGCTGTCCAGGGCGCAGCCGTTCGGCTGGTCGGCGCTGGTGGCCCTGTTCCACGGTGTGGACGAGAGCGAGGTCGACGAGCAGATGGCCGGCACGCTCGGCCGCTTCTACGCCGCATTGCTCAACGGTGTGATGTCCCTCTGGCTCTTCTCGCCCGACACCGCACCCTCCGGGCGGGACCTGGCCGAAGCGATGCGAGCCATTCTGGTGCTCCATGGGGGTGCCACGGCGGGCGCGGGCCCGGCTGTCTGAACCGGGGCGGTGGCGGGTCAGGGCTCCTCGCGCACCAGCCCGGCGTCCCGCAGTTCGCTCACCCAGATGTCCATGTCGGACCGGGTGTTCTCCGGATCCGTACACCACAGCTCGGCCAGCATCTCGGCCGCCGGGCCGAGCTGTCCGTCGTGCTGGCGCAGCGCGATCCACATGGCGGCCCCGACCGGGCTGCACCGGAAGCTGGCGCCCCCCGTCCCGGTGAGGAGTTCGAGCGACCCGTCCTCCGCCACGCGTGAGGTGACACCGTGCTCAGGCCGTACCGGCACTCTTGCCTCCGTACTCGACAGCCGCTCGCTGACGGCCAACCACGAGAGAAGGCGTGACCGCGTACGTGAGGCGGGTGGTGGCGTCGGTTCGCGCAACTCTGCGGGCGCCGGCCGGGACTGTCTGCGTGCCGGCGGCAGAGAGCGGGCGGGCCCGGTGCCGATTTAGACGTTAGTCTAGTACGGTCGTTTAGATTCTGGTGTGGGTATCGGGAACTCTGTCCGGAATCCATCGTCCTGTGGGCCAGGGCCGTGGCAGCGCGCCCCCGCGGCGAACTCCACGGCGCTGATACGCCCGTGCCGGACGGCTTCGCCCTCGGTGCGGGCAGGTATCACTCCGTGCGCTGCGGTCACCGGGTGCGCGAGAACGTGTGCCCGGTGACCGCAGTGGCTCAGGAGATGGTGGACCGTGCTCCGAGCCGGCCGCGGATGAGGTCTAGGATCGCCGGGACGTGTTGGTCCAGAAAGAAGTGCCCGCCCGGGAACACCCTCAGGTCGAACGGGCCGGTGGTGTGGTCGCGCCAGGAATCCGCCTCGTCCACGGTCACCTGCGGATCGTCGTCGCCGACGAGCGCGACGACCGGTGAGGCGAGCGGCGGACCCGGGCGGTAGCGGTAGGTCTCCGCCGCCTTGTAGTCGCTGCGGACCGCCGGGAGGATCATCCGCAGGATCTCCGGGTCGCCGAGCACCGCGGAATCCGTACCGCTCAACCGGCCGATGTCGGCGATGAGCTGGTCGTCGTTTGCCAGGTGCACCGTCTCGTCCCGGACCCGCGACGGTGCCCGCCGGCCGGAGGCGTAGACGCACTCGGGGCGTGTTCCTGCAGCCTCCAGCCTGCGGGCCACCTCGAAGGCGAGTGTGGCCCCCATGCTGTGCCCGAACAGTGTCAACGGCACATCGCCCCAGGGCGCCAGCTCCTCGACGGCCTTGTCGGCCAGCGTCTCTATGTCCTCGATGCATGGCTCGTTCCTGCGGTCCTGGCGGCCCGGGTACTGGATCGCCAGGACGTCCATCGCCGGTGACAGCGCTCGCGAGACCGAGAAGTAATAGGTGGCCGAACCACCGGCATGCGGGAAGCAGACCAGTCGGCTGCGGGCTTCCGGCGCCGGGTGGAACCGCCGGATCCAGGCCCCGGTCTCGCGGGAGTCGTCCGTCTTCACTGCTCTACATCCTTCTGTCGGGTGGCCGATGGGTGGGGGAACGGGCAGGGGGGCTTACTGGCGCCGGGCGTGGCCGGCCGTCTCACCTGGCGGCCCAACTGCCCGGCGGACGGTAGTGGACCGGCGCGGTCCAGCGCGGTGCGGCGGCAGTGGGCCGGTCCTCCGTACCCGCTGTCGAAGCCCGGCGCAGGCTCATCAGTGCGGCGGTCACGGCGGCTATCTCCGCCACGGAGGGTTCGCCGCTCACGAAACGCAGCGTCGGCCCGTCCGGTGCGGGCCTCCGGGCTGTCGGGGGCAGGTGGAGAGGTGCTGTCATCCGTTCCTCACTCCAGTCATGGCGGTCGGCACGATAGTGCGGGACGAACCCGGCCGGTGGCTTCCGCCCGGTGCGACGCGGGGCCCGTGGCCGGATCAGGTGGGGGGATTGCCGTGCTTGCGTTCCGGGACACGGGCGTCCTTGGTCCGCAGCATCGCCAGCGAACGCACCAGCACCGCACGGGTCTCCGCGGGATCGATCACGTCGTCGACCAGGCCGCGTTCCGCCGCGTAGTAGGGGTGCATCAGCTCCTGCTGGTACTCCTTGATCCGTTGCTCGCGGGCGGTCTCCGGGTCCGGTGCCGCGGCGATCTCCCGCCGGAAGACGATGTTGGCCGCGCCTTCCGCACCCATCACCGCGATCTCGTTCGTCGGCCAGGCGAAGGACAGATCGGCCCCGATGGAGCGGGAGTCCATCACGATGTACGCGCCGCCGTACGCCTTGCGCAGGATCACCTGGATCCGTGGCACGGTGGCGTCGCAGTAGGCGTACAGGAGCTTCGCTCCGTGCCGGATGATGCCGCGGTGTTCCTGATCCGTGCCGGGCAGGAAGCCCGGCACGTCGACCAGGGTGACCAGCGGAATGCTGAACGCGTCGCAGGTCTGTACGAACCGCGCCGCCTTCTCCGACGCATGGATGTCCAGGACACCTGCCTGCGAGGACGGCTGGTTCGCGACGATGCCCACGGTGTGGCCGTCCAGGCGCGCCAGCGCGCAGATGATGTTGGTGGCCCATTCCGCGTGCACCTCGAAGAAGTCCTCGTCGTCGACGATCTCGCGGATCACGGCCCGCATGTCGTACGAACGGTTCGGATGCTGCGGCACCAGGTCGAGCAGGCCCGTACAACGCCGGTCGGGCGGGTCGTCGGTCGCGACGGCCGGCGGCAGCTCCCGGTTGTTGGAGGGCAGCAGCGACAACAGGTGCCGGACTTCCTCCAGGCACTCCGCCTCGTCGTCGTGGATGAAGCCCGCCGCCCCCGAGACCGTCGCGTGCACCTCGGCTCCGCCGAGCTCGTCGTGGGTGACCCGCTCGTTGGTGACGGCCTGCACCACGTCGGGCCCGGTGATGTACATCTGGGAGATGTCCCGCACCATGAAGACGAAATCGGTCAGTGCCGGTGAGTAGGTGGCACCACCCGCACAGGGTCCGAGAATGACGCTGATCTGCGGGATCACCCCGGACGCCTGCACATTGCGCCGGAAGATACCGCCATATCCGGCCAGCGCGGTCACACCCTCCTGGATCCGCGCCCCGGCGCCGTCGCTGAGCCCCACCAGCGGCGCTCCCGCCGCGATGGCCAGGTCCATCACCTTGTGGATCTTCTGCGCGTGGGCCTCGCCCAACGAGCCGCCGAAGACCCGGAAGTCGTGCGCGTACGCGAAGACGGTCCTGCCGCCGACCTGCCCCCAGCCGGTGATCACCCCGTCCCCGGCGGGCCGCCGGCTCTCCAGACCGAAACCGGTGGAGCGATGCCTGCGCAGCGGCTCCGTCTCCTGGAACGTTCCCGCGTCGAAGAGCAGCTCCAGCCGCTCCGGTGCCGTCAGCTTTCCCCGGGCGTGCTGTTGTTGTGTCGATCGTGGTCCGAGCCCCTCACGTGCGGCGCGCTTGAGTTCCTGCGCCTGCGCCACCAGGGAACGGATGTCCGGCCGAGGTGACGCGGCGGGCCCCGCGTCGCCGTCCGACGAGGCGTCCTGAATCACGGTCATGGTTCCACCCATCCATGGGCCGGCGGTGCGCGATGACTTCGGCCACCAGCGCCGGAATACGGGAAACTGCGAAACTTCCCTCATTGAAGCCGCGAAAGGGTGCGTGCCGCCTCCCCTAAGTTGCGCGGGCCACCCCTAATGCGTGTGGCAGATGGCTGGGGCCGGGCAGGTGAGGCCGGGTCATGTGTTCTTGTGGAACACGCGGTCAGGGCGTGGTTGTGGAGTGTGGTGACGGCTTGGACCGCGTGGTTGAGGCCGTTGCCGGGCTGTCGGCAGTCGCGGAGGAACTTGTAGTGCTTCATGCGGGCGAAGGCCTGTTCCACGCGGGCCCGTACGCGTCGGTGCTATGCGTTGTCCGTTTCCCGGCCGGGGCAGGAGGGCGTCCGGGTAACCACGGCCGTCCAACGTTTCAAACCCAACGGCTCAGCCCGTAACACCCCACTGATACAGGAGAAATACCCACCCCGCAGGCTTCTGCGACCCGCTTGAAGGGCTGTCCCGCAATCCCCGGAGGGCGTGCGGCGAAACCCACTTCCCCGAGCTCTCTCGGCTGCGCTCGAACAGGGAGGCCCCACTCCTCGCCGCGTTGTCGGAACGCCCGAATACATCCAGTGGCCGGGAGCGGGACGGGCAGTGGCGGGACGCGGAACGACCGGCGTGTCCTCGACGTGATCGGGTGGAGAACAAGGACCGGAGCGGCCCGATGGGTGGTGCCCCGGGACGAGGCGGCCGGCCGTCGGCCCGGATCGCCGCGAACGGCACAAGGCCGTGGAGCGCCGATCCGGCCGCCCGAAGCGGTGGCGTGCCGTCGCGCCCCGTGACGACGGGGCCGAAGAGCCGTGCCGCCGTCCGCGGGCGGGCCGCAGCTCCGTCCGGGCCGCCTCCCCGCCTCCGCACCACGTGGCCGCAACCGTCCGGGCGAACCCTTAGGGGCTCTACGGGGGACTGCGAAGTGGATGCGAAGTCCCTTTCCGGAAAGGGCGCATGAGGGATCCGCACCACGGGCCGTGGCCACTGTCAACGGACTTGGAACCCGCAACCTTAGGGGTTTTGGCATTGCCGCGGCAGACCTCAGCCTGGGTGCCGAACAGGACGGACTCGGAGTACCGAAGGGTTTGCCGTTCCCGTACGACGCGCTGAAGGGCAGGAACACCATGACGAATGACATCCGTACCGCCGGAGCCCTCGTCCTTCCTGGCATGAGCCCCACGCGTTTCCAGGACTCGGCCAAATTCATGCTCGTCAACCCTGTGGCCCGCCGCCTGGTCGCCCAGGCCGACGACGTGCTCGGCTACCCGCTCCTGGACCGCTACCGGCGGGCCGAGGGCGACTACAGCGAATACGCGCAGGTCGCCTTCCTCGTCAACTGCCTGGCGCTCGCCGAGTGGGCCCGGGACCGGTTCGACCCGGAGCCCACGCTCTGTGTGGGCCCCAGTTTCGGCGGGAAGACAGCGGCGGCTTACACCGGCGTCCTGGACTTCGCCGAAGCGGTCCGGCTGACCGCCGGCTGGGCCCGGCTGCTGGAGGAATGGTTCGCCGAGCACCACCGCGACGTGGTCACCCACTCCTTCACCCGCGTCCCGCGTGCGGAACTGGACCAGGTGCTCGCCGAACTCGACGCACAGGACGAGTGGTACGAGATCTCGTGCCACGTCGACGACGACTTCTACATGGTCTCGCTCCGCTCCGCCGTGCTCGAAGGGCTCGACAAACGGCTGCGCTCCGTCGGGGGCCTTCCCCTCTACACGATGCATCCGCCCATGCACGCGAGCGTCTTCGGCCCGCTCCGGGAGCGGGCCGAAGCCGAACTGTTCGACGGACTGACCTTCCGCGACCCGCGGATCCCGGTCGTCGCCGACCAGGACGGCACCCTTCTGACCAAGGGCGACGAGGTGCGCACCATGCTTCTGGACGGCATCGTCCGCCCGGTCCGCTGGCCCGATGTCGTCGCGGCGCTTCGCCGGAACGGTGTGGGAAAGCTGTACGTCTCCGGATCCGACAGTCTCTTCGGCCGGGTCCCCGTCACGACCCGGAACTTCGAAGTCGTCGCCGTGGACCCGAGATCGGCACTCCAGCCCGTCCGCAGGAGCTTCGCCGCCTGACCGCGGCACCGACTTCCCGCACCACCAAGGGTTTCCGGTGGGACGCGCCTCAGGCCGGCGCCGCGTCCCGGTGACCGGCACACGGACCGGCCGCGGATTTCGGATCGAGAGGCATCCCATGACCCTTCTGAACAGGACCGACCTGAGTTTCAGCTACCTGCAGCTGACCGGCTCGGCCTGGCAGGAGCCGGTACGCCACACCCTGGAGGAGCGGTTCGCCGCGCTGGCCGAGCACGGCTGCACCTCGATGGGGATGAGCGTCGAGGAGCTGGAGAAGTACCTGGCCGAGCACTCCGCGGACAAGCTGCGCGGTCTGATGACCGAGTACGGGGTGCGCCTGCACGAGCTGGAGGTCCTCTTCGGCTGGAACGCCGGAGGGGAGGAGGCCGAAGCCGCCCGCGCCGGTGAGGCCCACGTCTTCGAGCTCGCCGAGGCGGCGGGCATCACGACGGTCAAGTCCTGCGCGGTCTACCCGCCCGGGGTCGAGATGCCGCCGACCGAGGTCCTCGTCGAGCGCTTCGCCGCCATGTGCGACCGCGCCGCTGAGCACGGGCTGACGATCTCCCTCGAAGCGATGGCCGTCATGCCCGGCTTCACCTACCAGGTCGCGTCCGATGTCATCGCCGGCGCCGGCCGCCCCAACTCCGGCCTGCTGATCGACATGTGGCACCTGTTCCGTGACCCGACCGGACTCGGTGCGATCGAGCAGCTCACCGCTGCGCAGATCGCGGCCGTGGAGTTCAGCGACGGCTGCGGCACCCCGTCCTCCGATGTGATGCACGAGGTGCTGAACGCCCGGCTGCTGCCCGGCGACGGCGACTTCGACATCACCGGACTACTGCGCACGCTCGACGCCAAGGGCGTCGACCTCACCCCTTCGGTGGAGGTTCTCTCGACCGATCTGCGCGCACTGCCGCTGAGCGAGAACGTCGGCCGCACCCTCGCCGCCGTCCGCCAGTCCCTGGAGAAGGCCCGCGGCTGACCGGGTCCTTCAGCCGACACCGAACCCCCGAGCGCAGCGACATCGAGAGAAGGAACCATGTCGGATCTCGTCGACACATGCCCCCATGCCCAGCCCCGTCCGTTCCCGCTGGAGCGCACCGGCTGCCCGCTGGACCCCGCCCCCGAGTACGCCGTCCTGCGGGAGACGGAGCCGGTCTCCCGGGTCAAGCTGAAGTTCAACGGCCGTGAGGCCTGGCTGCTCACCCGCTACGAGGACGTCCGACAGATGCTGGTCGACCCCCGCTTCAGCTCCAACATGGCCGACCCCGGCTACCCGCTCCAGTTCGCCTTCCCCATGGAGCTCCTCGGCAAGGTCAAGCCCGCCCTGCTGCACATGGACCCGCCGGACCACACCACGCACCGCATGATGCTGATGCCGGAGCTCAGCGTGAAGCGCGTCGAGGCCATGCGGCCGCGCACCCAGGAGATCGTCGACGAATGCATCGACGCGATGCTGGAGCACGGCGGGCCGGTGGACCTGGTGTCCATGCTGTCGATGCCGGTGCCGTCCATCGGGATGTGCGAACTCGTCGGTGTTCCACAGGAGTCGGCCGAGCTGTTCCACCGCTGGGTCACCCTGCTCGTCACCCAGGGCAGCGCCGAGGAGCACGCCTCGGCCAACGCCGAGGTCGAGATGCTGCTCTACCAGCTCATCGCCGAGCGCCAGGAGAACCCGGGCGACGACCTGATCAGCAGCCTGCTGGAGCGCAACGCCACCGAGAACGAACTGGAACCCGCAGACATCAGCGCCCTGGTCCGCGCCATGATCGCGGCCGGCCACGAGAGCACCGTCAACGGCATCTCCGTCGGTGCTCTGGTACTCCTCCAGCATCCGGAGCAGGCCGACTGGCTGCGCGCCCACCCCGAACTGTCCGGCCAGGCCGTGGACGAGCTGTCCCGTTACTCCAGCATCTCCGACCACGGCACCGTCCGGGTCGCCCTGGAGGACGTCGAGATCGGCGGCCAGCTCATCCGGGCCGGTGAAGGAGTCATCTGCTCGCTCTCCGCGTCCAACCACGACCCGGCGGTCTTCAAGGACCCCAACACCCTGGACCTGACACGCCGCGAGGCGCGCCACAACGTCGCCTTCGGCTTCGGACGGCACCAGTGCGCGGGACAGATGCTCGTCCGCATGCAGCTGGAGGTGGTCTTCACGACCCTGCTGCGCCGCATCCCCGGACTGCGTCTGGACGCGACCCTGGACGAACTTCCCTTCAAGGCCAACGCACTCATCGACGGCCTCCACGAGCTGCCGGTTACCTGGTAAAGGAGTTTCCCATGCGTGTGATCGTCGACCGAGAGCGCTGTGTCGCGGCAGGTTCCTGTGTGATCACCTCTCCCGCCGTGTTCGACCAGAACGACGAGGACGGCAAGGTGGTGCTGCTCATCGAGACCCCGGACGAGAAGCTCCGCGAGGAAGTCCTGGAGTCCGTCAACGTGTGCCCGGTCGCGGCGCTGAGCGTCGCCGACTGAGACCGGAAGGGCCCCGCCGGTCCGCCGGGGCAGGCGACCCACCCCTTCCTGGCCCTGAGGGGGCCGTCTTGCACTCGCCTGCGGGACGGCCCTGCCCCGGCTCCCCGGACGCCCCGTCATTCCCCGAAGAGCCCGGACCCGTCGGCCACGACGGCCGTCCCGCTACCGCCCTCACCCGAAAGCGACGTTGGAACCGTGGAGAATCCGAACACCACCTGCGCGCGGATGCCGCACGGGAACGGCGGGACGGTCCATTCCCTGCTCGACGAAGCAGCCGCCGAGACCCCCGGACGCCCCTGCCTGACCGACCCGTTCGGCCGGGTCACCTACGAACGGATGGCCGCCCTCAGCCACGGATTCGCCGCCTGGCTGACCCGGCGGGGCGCCCGCCGCGGCGACCGGCTGCTGGTCCAACTGCCCAGCCGCCGTGAGCTGGTCGCCATGGTCTACGGGGCCTCGCGCGCCGGCGTGATCCTGGTACCGCTCAACCCCGCGATGAAGGAGTACCACCTCCGTTCCGTCATCGAGGACGCACAGCCCGCCCTGGTCATCGGCGACGGTCCCGGCACCGCAGTGCTGGAAGGAATCGCCGAGGTACCCGTGGTCGACCTCGCCGCGGTCTGGCCCGAGATCGAGGCGGCGGCACAGCAGGACGCACCGCCGCCCGTCGACGTACGGCCCGACGAGACGGCCTTCCTCGTCTACACCTCCGGCAGCACCGCGGCACCCAAGGCCGTCATCTGCCCGCACCAGCAGGTCACCTTCGCCTCCCGTGCCATCCAGCAGGTACTGCGCTACGGTCCGGACGACGTCGTCTTCTGCCGCTTCCCGATCTCCTGGGACTACGGTCTGTACAAGGTGCTGCTCACCGCACTCGGCCGGTCCGAACTCGTCCTGGCCGGCGGCGAGTCCGACCTCGTCCTGCTGCGCAGGATGCGCGAGACCGGTGCCACCGTCGTGCCGATCGTCCCCTCACTGGCCGCGATGATCGGCACCCTGGCCCGGCGCGACCAGGAGGACCCTGCCCCGGTTCGCATGTTCACCAACACCGGTGCCGCGCTGCCCTCCCACGCCGTCACCGCGCTGCGGGACGCGTTCCCCGGCGCGCAGGTCGTCCGTCAGTTCGGCCAGACCGAGTGCAAGCGCATCACCGTCATGCCGCCCGACGAGGAACACCTCAGGCCGCTCTCCGTCGGCCTGCCCCTGCCCGGCACGTCCGTGCTCATCCTCGACGCCGACGGCGAGCCCGTCCCGGTGGGGGAGACCGGCGAGATCGTCGCCGTGGGTCCGCACGTCATGCCCGGCTACTGGCAGCGGCCCGAACTGACGGCCCGTACCTTCCGCCGCGACCCGGAGACCGGCGCCCTGCGTCTGCACACGGGGGACTACGGCCGGCTGGACGAGGACGGCTACCTCTACTTCGAGGGCCGCCGCGACGACATGTTCAAACGCAAGGGCATCCGGATGAGCACGGTGGAGATCGAGGCCGCCGCGATGGACATCCCCGGGGTGCGCACCGCCGCCGCACTGCCTCCCACCGACAGCCGCGACCTGATCATCTTCGCCGAGACCGAGCTGGCGCCGCACACCGTACTGAAGGAACTGGCCGAACGCCTGGAGTCCGCCAAGGTCCCCGCACAGTGCCGGGTCCTGGCCGAACTGCCGCTGAGCCTGCACGGGAAGAACGCCCGCCAGGCGCTGGTGGAGATGATCGACGGAGAAGGGCGATGAGCCGCTACCAGGCACTGGCCGAACGATTCGGCACACCGCTGTACGTGTACGACCTCGATGAGCTCGACGCGGCCCGGCAGGACCTCTTCGGTGCGCTGCCCGAGGAGTTCACCCTCTTCTACGCCCTCAAGGCCAACCCGCACCCCGGCGTGGTCCGGGCGCTGAGAGAGGGCGAGGGACGGTCCTGCCGGCCCGAGATCAGCTCGACCGGTGAGCTGGAGGCTGCCCTCGCCGCGGGGTTCCGGGCCGAGGACTGCCTCTACACCGGACCGGGCAAGACCCCGGGCGAACTGGACGAGGCGATCGGCCTCGGGGTGCGGCTCTTCTCCACCGACTCCGTCTCCGACGTACGCCATGTGGCCGAGGCCGCCCGGATGCACGGAGTGACGGCGGACTGCCTGCTCCGCGTCAACAGCGCCTCCGCGAGTGCCACCAGCAGTATCCGGATGACCGGCACCCCCTCGCAGTTCGGCTTCGACAGCGAGACCCTGGCCGAGGTACTGCCCCAGCTGAGGGAGATCGACGGAGCCTGCATCGCCGGCCTGCACTTCTTCCCGCTGAGCAACGCCAAGGACGAGTCCAGTCTGATCGGCGAGTTCCAGCACACCATCGAACTCGCCGCCCGCCTCCGGCGCGAGCTCGGTCTCCCGCTGCGCCTCCTGGACATCGGCGGCGGATTCACCGTCCCCTACGCCGTCCCCGGCGAGCGGGGCGCCTATCCCAAGCTGCGTGGCGAGCTGGAGGCCGCGCTCGACACCCACCTCCCGCAGTGGCGCACCGAAGGGCCGGAGATCGCCTGCGAATCCGGCCGCTACCTGGTCGGCGCGAGCGGCACCCTGGTCGCCCGTGTCAGCAACGTCAAGGTCAGCCGCGGCCGGAAGTTCGTCATCCTCGACGCCGGCATCAACACCTTCGGAGGCATGTCGGGTCTCGGCCGGCTGCTCCCCGTCGCCGTGGGTGTCGAGCCGGGGGAGACGGTCGAATCCGCCAGCCTGGTCGGCCCGTTGTGCACACCCGGCGACATCCTGGGGCGGGAGATAGACCTTCCGGCACTCACCCCCGGAGACCTGGTCACGATCCCCAACGCCGGGGCGTACGGCCCGACCGCCAGCCTCCTGATGTTCCTCGGCAGGCCGGCGCCCACCGAGGTGATCGTCCGCGGCGAGGAGGTGCTGTCCGTCTCCCGGATCGAGCACCGGCGCGCCTATCGGACCCTGGACGGCTCCGTCCCGACGAGCACCGAGGGAGCCACCCGGTGACCGGCGGCCCCACCCCCGACCGCGGGACCAGCTCGGTCACCGCGGCGCAGCGGCGCGGCACCGTCGTCGTGACCACCGTCGCCTCCGACTCCCACACCTGGAACCTGGTCTTCCTCCAGCTGCTCATCGAGGAACTGGGCTACGAGGTGGTCAACCTCGGCGCCTGCGTCCCGGACCGGGTCCTGGTGGACACCTGCCGGGAACTGGCCCCCGACCTCGTGGTGATCAGCACCGTCAACGGGCACGGACACCACGACGGACTGCGCGTCATCGACACCCTGCGCTCCTGCGGTGAACTCGCCGCCACCCCCGTAGTCATCGGGGGCAAGCTCGGCATCGCCGGGAAGCAGAGCACCGGGTCGATCCAGGAGCTGATCACCGCCGGATTCGACGCGGTCTTCGACGACGCCTCGACCAGCACACTGGAGTTCAGCCGGTTCGTCACCGCGCTTCCCGTGGCCTCGCCCCGGCGGGCGGCCCGTACCGAGGCCGTGGCGTGAGACCGGGCGCGCGTCCACCGGTGCGGACGGCCGAGGGAGCGCGCCCGGTCGACTTCGGAGCCTTCGTCCGGGCGAGAAGCGGCTCCGGAGCACTCGTGGTCCAGCCGCGCATGGGATTCAGCGACCCCGCCGCCATGCGCACGGGGCTCGCCGCGACTCGTGCGGCGGACGCCGTGACGGTGGGCACCGTCACCCTCGACAGCTACACCAGGGTCGGCGAACTGGCCTTCGTCGAGAGTGCCCTGCGGGCCGGGACCGACCTCAACGGCTACCCCATCGTCAGCTACGCCCCGGCCGTCACCGAGCAGGTCCTCGCCGGCATCCGGTCCGAGGAGTTCCCCGTCCAGGTCCGGCACGGATCGGCGGTGCCCGACGACATCTTCGCCGCGCTGCGCACCTCGCTGATCAACGCCACCGAGGGCGGGCCCGTCTCGTACTGCCTGCCCTACAGCCGAACCCCGCTCGGCGACTCCGTACGGAACTGGATCCGCTGCACCGGGGACTTCGCGCAACTGCGGGACTCGGGCGTGGAACCACATCTGGAGACGTTCGGGGGCTGCATGCTCGGGCAATTGTGCCCACCGAGCCAGCTGGTCGCACTCAGCGTCCTCGAAGCGCTCTTCTTCTGCCGGTACGGAATACGCAGCGTCTCCCTCAGTTACGCCCAGCAGACCCATGCCGGGCAGGACCTCGAAGCGATCGCCGCATTGCGGCGGCTGAGCCGCGAATTACTTCCCACGCAGAACTGGCACGTGGTCGTCTACGCCTACATGGGGATGTATCCGACCACGGCCCGGGGCGCCCGCCGGCTGCTGGAAGAAGCGGCCCGCCTCGCCGTGCGCTCCGGTTCGGAACGGCTCATCGTCAAGACGGTCGCCGAGTCGCGCCGCATCCCGACGATCGCGGAGAACGTGGCGGCGCTGGAGTCGGCGGCCCGGGTCGCCCGGGAGGAGAGCGCAAGGCCCAACGAGTTCGCCGCCGAGGCGGACTCGCAGACGTATGCCGAGGCCAGAGCCCTGATCGAAGGAGTCCTCGACCTGGCGCCGGACATCGGGCGCGCCCTGGAACTCGCCTTCAAACAGGGGTGCCTGGACATCCCCTACTGCCTCCACCCGGACAACCACGGCCGTGCCCGGAGCTACATCGACGGCGACGGGCGGCTGCAGTGGGCCAGTACCGGGCGGCTCCCACTCGGCGGGCTGGTGGGGCGCGGCAGCGCCCGGGAGGTCACCTCGTCCGGTCTGCTCGCCGATCTTTCCTACGTACAACGGACATTCGACCTGGCGGCGCTGGATTCCGGCGGACCCGAGCAGTGGACGGGTCCTGGGATTTCCCCCGTGCGTGCCGGACCCCCTTCCCGCCGTGAATTGCCGCGAAAAGCTTAGGGGGCCCTAGGGGCTGTGTCCGGCCCCCTCGCCTTCATAGCGTGACACGCAGTGGTGCGGTTCCTTGGTGATTTCCGTCCGGTGACGGGCGACGAATTGTGTGGAGTGCAGATGACCGAGTCCGGAAACTTCGTCTCTGGCACCGACGGTGTGCCCGGCGGGATCACGCTGCAGCAGGCCGCGCTCGTGCGCGAGCTGGAGTCCCTCCCCACCGCCGAGCAGACGCGGGTGCTGCTCGACCTGGTACAGGAGAACGCCCTCACCGCGCTGCGGCAGGCCCGTCCCGACGCGCCGGCGGTCGTGGAGGCCGACCGCGCATTCCGGGAACTGGGGCTCGACTCCGTCGCCCTCGTCGCGCTGCAGGCCCGTCTCACCGCGGCGACCGGCCTCACCCTTCCCCCTACCGTCGCTTTCGACCACCCCTCACCGGCCGCTCTGGCCGCGCATCTGCGCACGGAGGCGCTCGGTCTGCCCGACCGGCCGGAGCCCGTCGTCGCGCCGGCCGGCGCGACCGACGACCCGATCGCCGTCGTCGGCATCGGCTGCCGCTACCCCGGTGATGTCGCCTCGCCGGAGGACCTGTGGCGGCTGGTCGCGGAAGGCACCCATGTCCGGGACGAGTTCCCCACCGACCGCGGCTGGGACCTCGACCGGCTCTTCGACGACGACCCCACCACCCCCGGCACCACCTACGCCCGGCACGGCGGATTCCTGTCCGACGCCGCCGGGTTCGACGCCGACTTCTTCGGCATCAGCCCCCGCGAGGCGCTCGCGATGGACCCGCAGCAGCGGCTCGTGCTGGAAACCGTCTGGGAGGCCGTCGAGCGCGCCGGCATCGATGCGGGGACCCTTCACGGCAGCCGTACCGGAGTGTTCGTCGCCGCCGAGCCGCAGGAGTACGCCATGCGGCTGCACGAGGCACCGGACGGCCTGGACGGCTATCTGCTCAGCGGCAACGCCCCCAGCGTCGTCTCCGGGCGGGTCTCCTACACCCTCGGCCTCGAAGGACCGGCGCTGACCGTCGACACCGCCTGCTCCGGGTCGCTGGTCGGCCTGCATCTGGCCGTCCAGTCGCTGCGCCGCGGTGAGTGCGGCCTCGCGCTCGCGGGCGGCGTCGCGGTCATGGGCAGCCCCGGCACGTTCACCGCGTTCAGCAGACAGCGCGGTCTCGCACCCGACGGGACCGTCAAGGCCTTCGCCGCCGCCGCGGACGGCACCGCCTTCGCCGAAGGCGTCGGCGTCTTCGTGTTGGAGCGCCTGTCGGACGCACGGGCCAACGGCCACCCCGTGCTCGCCGTCATCCGAGGCACGGCCATCAACCAGGACGGCGCGTCCAACGGTCTCACCGCACCGAGCGGACGGGCCCAGCGCCAGGTGATCCGGCAGGCGCTCGCCGACGCCGGTCTCACCGCGGCAGACGTCGACGCCGTCGAGGCGCACGGCACCGGCACCACCCTCGGTGACCCGATCGAGGCTCAGGCGCTCCTGGCCACCTACGGCCGGGAGCGGACCGGCGGACCGGTCTGGCTGGGATCGGTGAAGTCCAACATCGGGCACACCCAGGCAGCGGCCGGGTCGGCCGGACTGATCAAGATGATCATGGCGATGCGCAACGGTCTCCTCCCGGCGACCCTGCACGTCGACGCACCCTCTCCGCACGTCGACTGGACGGCCGGCGAGGTCCGCCTGCTGACCGAAGCCGTGCCCTGGGCCCCGTCCGCCCGCCTGCGCCGGGCCGGCATCTCCTCCTTCGGCGTCAGCGGCACCAACGCGCACCTCATCGTCGAGGAACCGCCCGCCGCCGAGACCGGATCCGCTGCCGGCGAGGGTGACGGCACCCGGGCCGCGGCCGGACAGCCCCTGCCCGCGATGGTCTCCGCCAGGAGCGAGGAGGCCCTGCGCGACCAGGCCAGGCGCCTGATCGCCCGTGTCGAGGGCGATCCCGCCCTGCGCCCGCTGGACGTCGCCCACTCGCTCGCGACGACCCGCGCCGCCCTGCCCCACCGCGCCGTGGTGCTCGCCGACGACCGCGACGGCCTGCTCGCCGGACTGCGCGCGGTCGCCGACGGCCGGGACGCCCCGGGCGTGAGCGCATCCGTCACCGGCGGGACCACCGCCTTCCTCTTCACCGGACAGGGCAGCCAGCGGCTCGACATGGGCCGCCGGCTGTACGAGGCCTATCCCGTCTACGCCAAGGCCCTCGACAACGCCATCGGCTATCTCGACCTCCAGCTCGACCAGTCGCTGTGGGACGTCCTGTTCGCCGACGAGGGTTCCCCCGAGGCCGCGTTGCTGGACCGCACCATGTACGCGCAGGCGGCCCTCTTCGCCGTCGAGGTCGCCCTGTTCAGGCTCCTGGAGTCCTGGGGGATGCGCCCCGACTACGTGGCGGGGCACTCGATCGGCGAGCTGACCGCGGCCCACGTGGCCGGTGTGCTCTCGCTCGACGACGCCGCGACCCTCGTCGCCGCCCGCGGCCGGCTGATGCAGGCACTCCCCGAGGGCGGCGCGATGATCGCGGTGCAGGCGTCCGAGGAGACGGTGCAACCGCTGATCGCGCACTGCCGTGACACGGTCGGCATCGCCGCGGTCAACGGGCCTGAGTCCGTCGTGCTGTCCGGGGACGAGGACGCGGTGACCGCGCTGGCCGCGCAACTGGAAGGCGCCGGGCACCGGACCAAGCGGCTCAGGGTCAGCCACGCCTTCCACTCGCCACTGATGGCCCCCGTGCTCGACGAGTTCCGCCAGGTCGCGCAGATCCTCACCTACGCGCCGCCGAAGCTCCCCGTGGTCTCGGCCCTCACCGGCCGCATCGCCACCGCCGAGGACCTCGGCGACCCGGAGCACTGGGTCCGGCACATCCGTGAAGCCGTCCGCTTCCACGACGTCGTCCGCCTGCTGGACGACCGGGGCGTCACCACGTACCTCGAACTGGGGCCCGACCCGGTGCTCTGCGCGATGGGCCGCGAGAGTGCCGGTCCGGCGGCCGTGTTCACCTCCGTGCTGCGCAGCGGCCGGGACGAGCCACGGCAGCTGCTCTCCGCGCTGGCCGTCGCCCACACCCGCGGCGCCCGCGCCGACTGGCACGCGTTCTTCGCCGGGACCGGCGCGCACCTGGTCGAACTGCCCACCTACGCCTTCCAGCACAGCAGGTACTGGCTGAGCGCTCCGGTCGCCGCCCAGGACGCGACCGCGCTCGGCCAGGTCGCCGCCGGACACCCGTTGCTGGGTGCCGTCGTAGGCCTCGCCGACACCGGCGGCGCTGTCCTCACCGGCCGGGTCTCGCTCCGCTCGCACCCCTGGCTCGCCGACCACGTCATCGCCGGCCACGCCCTGCTGCCCGGTACCGCCTTCGTCGACCTCGCGGTCGGGGCGGGCGCACAGACAGGTGCCGAGCGTCTCGACGAACTCGTGATGGCGGCCCCGCTGCCGCTGCCCACCACCGGCGGTGTCGCCCTGCAGATCGTCGTCGACCCGGCCGACGCGGCCGGACACCGAGCCCTCGCCTTCTACTCCCGTGACGAGGATGCCGCCGACGACGCACCGTGGACCCGGCACGCGACGGGACAGCTGGTCCCGCAGGACGAACCCGGGCCCGGAACGGCGGACTTCGCCGCGGGCATCTGGCCGCCGCCCGGCGTCGAACCCGTCGACATCACCGGCCTCTACGACGACCTGGCCGCACAGGGCTACGGATACGGCCCCGCCTTCCACGGCCTGCGGGCGGTGTGGCGCGGGGCGCCCGGTGAGGTGTTCGCCGAGGTCCGGCTCCCCGAACCGGCCGGTGACCGGTCGGCCGCCTTCGGCCTGCACCCCGCGCTCCTGGACGCGGTCCTGCACGCCACCGACTTCGCCACCGGCACCCGGCAGACGGACGGGCGCGTCCTGCTCCCGTTCGCCTGGAGCGGCGTCACCCTCCACGCGAGCGGTGCCACCTCGCTGCGGGTGCGCATCACGGCGACCGGAACCGACGAGGTCGCCCTCGAACTCGCCGACACCACCGGCGCGTCCGTCGCCTCCGTCGACTCCTTCCTCGTCCGTCCGATGGCCGCCGACGGACTGGCGGCCGCCGCGCACCACGACGCCCTCTTCCACGTCCGGTGGATCCCCCTGCCCGTCCCCTCGGCGAGCCCCGGCACCGCCGACACGACGCTGCACACCGTGCCGGCTGCGACCGGGGACGACCTGCCCGCCGACGTCCGCGCCGCGCTCGACGACATCCTCACGGCCGTGCGGACCCGGCTCGACGACGAACAGCCCCGGCGTGGCCGGCTGGCCGTAGTGACCCGTGACGCCGTCGCCGTCGCACCGGGGGATCGGCCCGACCTGGCGCAGGCACCCGTCTGGGGACTGGTGCGCTCGGCCCAGGCCGAGCATCCGGGCCGCTTCGTCCTCGTCGACACCGACGGCTCCCTCGCCCCCGACGAACTGCTGGGCATCGCCGCACGTGCGACCGAGCCCGAACTGGCCGTGCGTGCGGGCCAGGTGTACGTACCCAGGCTGTCCAGGGTCCCCGACATCCCGCAGCCCGCCGCCACCCCCTGGCGGAGCGCCGGCACCGTCCTGATCACCGGTGGCACCGGCGGTGTCGGCGCCACGCTGGCCCGTCATCTGGTCACCGAACACGGCGTACGCGGACTACTTCTGACGAGCCGTCAAGGAATGGCGGCACCCGGAGCGGAGGAACTCCGGGCGGAGCTCACCTCACTGGGCGCCGAAGTCACGGTGGCCGCGTGCGACATCGCAGACCGCGAGGCGACGGCCGCCCTGCTCGGCGCCGTGCCGGACCGGCTGCCGCTGACCGCGGTGGTCCACGCGGCAGGCGTCCTGGACGACGGACTGGTCGACGCGCTCGACGCCGCACGGCTCGACACCGTTCTGCGGCCCAAGGCCGACGGAGCCTGGAACCTGCACGAACTCACCCGGGACCACGGCCTCTCGGCCTTTGTCCTGTTCTCCTCGACGGCGACATTCCTGGACGGCGCCGGACAGGGCAACTACGCCGCCGCCAACGTCTTCCTCGACGCCCTCGCCGCGCACCGCCGCGCCCTCGGCCTGCCGGCCACCTCGCTCGCCTGGGGCCTGTGGACCGGCACCGGCGGCATGGGCGGCTCCCTCGACGAGGCCGCGCTCCGGCGCATCGAACGCCTCGGTCTGCAGCCCCTGTCCGCCGCGGAGAACCTTGCCCTGCTCGACCGCGCGGTCACCACCGACGCCGTGCCGGCCGTCGTCCCCGTACGCCTGAACCTGCGCGCCCTGAACGCACGCGCCGCCGACATCCCGGCCGTCCTGCGCGGCCTGGTCCGCCCGCCGCGCCGCTCCGTGGACGCCGGCGGGGTCAGCGTCGAGCAGTCGCTCAGCCGCAGGCTCACCGGCCTGACCCGCGCCGAACGGGGCGACGTCCTCCTCGACCTCGTCCGCACCCAGGTCGCCGCCGTCCTCGGTCACGAGGGACCCGAACGCGTTGTCCCGACCCGGGCCTTCAACGAGACGGGCTTCGACTCCCTCGCCGCCGTCGAGCTCCGCAACCGGCTCGCCTCGGCGACCGGACTGACACTGTCGGCCACCCTCGTCTTCGACTACCCGTCCCCCGGCTCGCTCGCCGACCACCTCGCGGGACGGCTCGGCGGCGACACCGACCGCACCGGTCGCCCGCACGCCCCTGCGGTCACCACCGCGGCCGACGACGAGCCCATCGCCATCGTCGCGATGGCGTGCCGCTATCCCGGGGGCGTGACCTCGCCCGAGGAGCTGTGGCAGCTGGTCGACGAGGGGCGCGACGTCGTCTCCGCCTTCCCCACCGACCGCGGCTGGGACGCCGACGTCCATGACCCCGACCCCACCGCGCAGGGCAGAAGCCTGACCGACCAGGGCGGATTCCTCTACGACGCCGCGGACTTCGACGCCGAGTTCTTCGGCATCAGCCCCCGCGAGGCCCAGGCCATGGACCCCCAGCAGCGACTGCTGCTGGAGATCGCCTGGGAGACTGTCGAGCGCGCGGGCATCGATCCGCACACGCTGCGCGGCAGCGACACCGGCGTCTTCGCCGGCGTGATGTACCACGACTGGGGCCTGCGCCTGGGTCCCCTGCCCGAGCACGTGGCGGGTTACCACGGCAACGGCAGCCTCGCCAGCGTGGTGTCCGGGCGCGTCGCCTACACACTGGGCACCGAAGGCCCCGCCGTCACGGTCGACACCGCGTGCTCGTCCTCACTGGTCGCGATGCACTGGGCCGCCCAGGCCCTGCGCAGGGGCGACTGCGGGCTCGCCCTCGCGGGCGGCGTCACGGTCATGTCCACCCCCGACACCTTCGTCGACATGAGCCGGCAGCGCGGCCTCGCCGCCGACGGCCGCTGCAAGTCCTTCGGCAGCGGCGCCGACGGTACCGGCTGGGGCGAGGGTGTCGGCATGCTCCTGCTGGAGCGGCTGTCCGACGCCGAACGCAACGGGCACCGGGTGCTCGGCCTGGTCCGCGGCTCCGCGGTCAACTCCGACGGCGCGTCCAACGGTCTGACCGCCCCCAACGGTCCTGCCCAGCAGCGCGTCATCCGCCGGGCCCTCAGCGAGGCCGGTCTCACACCCGCCGACGTCGACGCCGTCGAGGGACACGGCACGGGCACCACCCTCGGCGATCCGATCGAGGCACAGGCCCTGCTCGACACCTACGGCCGCGAACGCCCCGAGGACGGCAGCCCGCTCCTGCTCGGCTCCATCAAGTCGAACATGGGCCACACCCAGGCCGCCGCCGGAGTCGCGGGCGTCATCAAGATGGTGCAGGCCATGAGGCACGGCATCCTTCCCGCGACTTTGCACGCCGAGGAGCCCTCGCCGCAGGTGGACTGGGCGTCGGGCGCCGTGGAACTCCTGACCGGCTCCACCCCCTGGCCCACGCACGGCCGCCCGCGCCGGGCCGGGGTGTCGTCGTTCGGCATCAGCGGCACCAACGCGCACGTCATCATCGAGGAGCCGCCCACCCGGCCGGCCGACGACGCACCAGCGGCCCCGCCCGTCGCCCCGGCCGGCCTGGTGTCGTGGCCGCTGTCGGCGAAGACCCCACAGGCCCTGGACGCACAGGCCACGCGCCTGATCAGCCACCTCGAAACCGTCTCCGACGACGCCCTCGCCGCCACCGGGCACGCGCTGGCGACCACGCGCGCCGCGCTCGACCACCGGGCCGTCGTCCTGGGCGCCGACCGTACAGAACTGGCAGCCGGCCTCCTGGCCGTCGCCTCCGGCACCGGGCCCGTACGGGACCAGGTCAGTGAGGGGAAGGCCGCCTTCCTGTTCACCGGCCAGGGCGCCCAACGCCTTGGTATGGGACAGGAGCTGTACCGGTCCTTCCCGGTGTTCGCGGAGGCTTTCGACGCGGTGCTGGCCGAACTGGACGCACAGCTGGGAAGTCCGCTGCGCGACGTGATGTGGGGCGAGGACGCCGACGCCCTGAACGGGACGATGCACGCACAGGCCGGCCTGTTCGCGGTGGAGACCGCGCTGTTCCGTCTGCTGGACTCGTGGGGCATACGCCCCGCCCTCCTGATCGGGCACTCGGTCGGTGAGATCACCGCCGCGCACGTGGCGGGGGCGCTGTCGCTGTCGGACGCGGCCCGGCTGGTCGTCGCGCGCGGCCGGCTGATGCAGGCGCTGCCCGTCGGCGGCGCGATGGCCGCCGTCGAGGCGACCGAGGCCGAGGTGCTGCCGCTGCTGACCGGCGCGATCGGCATCGCCGCGGTCAACGGGCCGCGCGCCGTGGTCGTCTCGGGTGCGGAGGACGCGGTCTCGGACCTCGCCGCCGCCTTCGGCGGCCAGGGCCGCAGAACCACCGCCCTGCGGGTGTCGCACGCCTTCCACTCGCCGCTCATGGAGCCGATGCTCGCCGAGTTCGGTGCGGTCGTGGCCGGCCTGGACCTCGGCCGCCCGTCGCTCCCGGTCGTGTCCGGCGTCACGGGCGACCTGGCGCAGGACTGGGGAAGCGCCGACTACTGGGTCCGGCACGTGCGGGACGCGGTCCGCTTCGCCGACTCCGTACGGTTCGCCGAGAGCCGCGGCATCACCACCTACGTCGAGCTCGGCCCGGACGCCGTGCTCAGCGGCATGGGCCAGGACTGCGTCGAGCACCCGGACGCCGCGGCGTTCGCCGCCACACTGCGCCGGGAACGGTCCGAGGCCCGCGAACTCCTCACCGCCGTCGGCCGGCTCCACACCCGGGGCGTTCCCGTCGACTGGGACGCCCTCTGCGGCCTCAGCGGCACCGGACAGGGCCCCGACCTGCCCACCTACGCCTTCCAGCACCAGCGGTACTGGCTCGACGCGGTCGCCGGAGCCGGCGATCTGGACGCGGCCGGTCTCGAACCGGTCGCCCACCCCCTGCTGAGTGCCGCCGTGGCGACCCCGGACACCGGTGGCGTCGTCCTGACCGGACGGCTCACCACCAGCGCCCAGCCCTGGCTCGCCGACCACGGAGTGCTGGGCAGCGTCCTGCTCCCGGGCACCGGTTTCGTCGAGCTGGCGATCCGGGCGGGCGACCACGTCGGCTGCGGCCGCGTCGAGGAACTGCTCCTCGAAGCACCCCTGACCCTCCCGGCCCGTGGCGGTGTCTCCCTGCGCGTCGTCGTCGGCGCGGCGGACGGATCCGGCGCCCGGCCGGTCAGCATCCACTCCCGCACCGGCAACGACCCGGACAGCCCCTGGACGCGCCACGCCTACGGCACGCTGACCCGCGAAGCCCCCGCGCCCGCCTTCGAACTGACCCAGTGGCCCCCGGCCGGGGCCGACCCGGTGGACGTCACCTCCGCCTACGAGCGGCTGTCCGCACGCGGCTACGCCTACGGGCCCGCCTTCCAGGGGCTGCGCGCGGCATGGCGACGCGGTGACGACGTGTTCGCCGAGGTGTCCCTCGACGGACCGGCCCGCGACGAGGCCCCCGCCTTCGGCCTGCACCCCGCGCTCCTCGACGCCGCCATGCACGCCGACCTGCTGAGCGACCCGGCCGCCGACGCGGCGACGCTGCTCCCGTTCTCCTGGAACGGTGTCACGCTGCACGCCGCCGGAACGCCCTCGCTCCGCGTGCACATCCAGCGCATCCGCGGCGACGAGGTGTCCGCCATCATGGTCGCCGACGACAGCGGCGCCCCGGTGGCCACCGTCGGGTCCCTGGTCTCCCGGGAGGTCTCGCCGGAGCAGATCGCCGCAGCCTCGGGCGCCCTGTCCGCCTCGCTCCACCGCATCGCATGGCAGCGGTCCGTACCCACCGCCCCGCAGCCCGCACCCGCCGACGACGCCTCCGCGTACACGGTCCTCCACTGCCCGGCCACGCCCGCCGACCCGGACGTCCCGGCGGCCGTGCGCGCGCTGACCCACCACGTCCTCGCCGAGCTCCAGGCGTGGCTCGCCGACCCCGCGTCGGCCACCCGCCGCCTGGTCGTCGTCACCCGGCGCGCGATGGCCGTGCACCCGGGCGAGGACCCCGACCCGGTCCAGGCCACCGTCTGGGGGCTGGTACGGGCCGCGCAGGCAGAGAATCCGGGCCGCTTCCACCTCGTCGACCTCGGCCCCGAGGACGACGGCGACGCACCCGCGACGGCCGCGGCGATCGCCGCGGCCGCCTCCAGCGCCGAGCCCGAAACCGCGGTCCGGCAGGCGGAGTCGTGGGTGCCCCGGCTGAGCCGGGCCACCCCGGCCGACCCGGCGCGCCCCGCCCCGTGGGACACGGACGGCACCGTCCTCATCACCGGAGGCACCAGCGGTCTCGGCGCACTCGTCGCCCGCCACCTGGTCACCGAGCACGGTGTCCGGCACCTGCTGCTCGCCGGCCGGCGCGGCATGGAAACGCCCGGTGCCGAACTCCTCGTCGCCGAACTCACCGGCCTCGGGGCCGAGGTCGCCGTCGCCGCGTGCGATGTCGCCGACCGAGACCGGCTCGCCGGACTCCTCGACGGCATCACGCCGGAACACCCGCTGCGCGGCGTCGTGCACGCCGCCGCGGTCGCCGACGGCGGACTGGTCGGCACTCTCACCCCCGAGGGATTCGACGCCGTTCTTCGCCCCAAGGCCCACGGGGCGTGGACCCTGCACGAGCTGACCAGGGACACCGACCTCACCGCCTTCGTGATGTTCTCCTCCGCGGGCGGCCTCGTCCTCGCCGCGGGACAGGCGGACTACGCCGCGGCGAACGTCTTCCTGGACGCGCTGGCCACCCACCGCGCAGCCGCCGGACTGCCCGCGACCTCCCTCGCGTTCGGCATGTGGGAGGTCAGCACCGGCCTCGGCGGTGACCTCACCGCGGCGGACCTGGAACGCATGAAGCGGCTCGGCCTGCCCGCGCTGCCCGCCGACCGGGGACTCGCCCTCTTCGACGCCGCCGTCACCACCGGCGACACCGTCGTCGTCCCCCTCACCGTCGACGCGAAGGCACTCGCCGCGCGCACCGACGAACTGCCCGCGCTGCTCCGCGGCCGCGTCCGCACACCCGTGCGCCGCACCGTGCAGCCAGGGGCGTCCGGCTCCGCACTGGAAGGACGCCTCGCCGGCGCGGCCCCCGAGGAGCGCGCCCGCATCCTGCTCGACGCGGTCCGCACCCAGGTGGCCGCTGTCCTGGGCCAGCCGTCGCCCGAGGCGGTCGGCCCCGACACCGCCTTCCGCGAGCAGGGCTTCGACTCCCTCGCCGCGGTGGAACTGCGCAACCTGCTGGCCGGAACCACCGGGCTGCGGCTGCCCGCCACCCTTGTCTTCGACTACCCCAGCTCCCGTGCCGTGGCCAGCTACCTCGACACCCTGTTCACCGGCACGGCACCCGCATCGCCGGCCGTCACCACCCCCTCGGCCCCGGTCGACGACGAACCCATCGCGGTCGTCGCCATCAGCTGCCGCTTCCCCGGCGGAGTCCGCTCGCCCGAGGACCTGTGGAACCTGGTCGCCGACGGCGTCGACGCCATCGGTGACTTCCCCGCCGACCGCGGCTGGGACGCGGACGCGCTCTACGACCCCGAGCCCGGCCTGCCCGGCCGCACCTACGTACGCGAAGGCGGATTCCTCTACGACGCCGCCGAGTTCGACCCCGAGTTCTTCGGCATCATGCCCCGTGAGGCCCTCGCCATGGACCCGCAGCAGAGGCTGCTGCTCCAGTCCGCGTGGGAGACCTTCGAGCGCGCCGGGATCGACCCGGAGACCCTGCGCGGCAGCCAGACCGGCGTCTACGCCGGTGTGATGTACCACGAGTACGGCAGTCGCGTCACCGACGTCCCCGACGACCTGGCCGGCTATCTCGGCAACGGCAGCGCGGGCAGCATCGCTTCCGGCCGCGTCGCCTACGCGCTCGGCCTCGAAGGGCCGGCCGTCACCGTCGACACCGCCTGCTCCTCCTCCCTCGTCAGCCTCCACATGGCCTGCCAGGCGCTGCGCACGGGCGAGATCGACCTCGCGCTGGCAGGCGGCGTCACGGTCATGCCGACCCCCGAGATCTTCGTCGACTTCAGCAGGCAGCGGGGCCTCGCCGCCGACGGCCGCTCCAAGGCGTTCGCCGGTGCCGCCGACGGCACCAGCTGGGCCGAGGGCGTCGGGCTCCTGCTCGTCGAGCGGCTCTCCGACGCCCGGCGCAACGGCCACCCGGTCCTCGCCCTGGTCCGGGGCAGCGCCATCAACCAGGACGGCGCGTCCAACGGCCTCACCGCGCCCAACGGCCCCTCCCAGCAGCGCGTCATCCGCAAGGCACTGGCCGCCGCCGGACTCGCACCGACCGATGTCGACGCGGTGGAGGGCCACGGCACCGGAACCCGGCTCGGCGACCCGATCGAGGCGCAGGCCCTGCTCGCCACCTACGGCCAGGACCGGCCCGCCGACCGTCCGCTGTGGCTCGGCTCGGTCAAGTCGAACATCGGGCACGCCCAGGCGGCAGCCGGTGTCAGCGGAGTCATCAAGATGGTGATGGCCCTGCACCACGGTCTGCTGCCCAGAACCCTGCACGTGGACGAGCCGTCGCCCCGGGTGGACTGGGAATCCGGCGACGTACGGCTGCTGACGGAACCGGTCACCTGGCAACCGCAGGACCGGCCGCGCCGCGCGGGCATCTCCTCCTTCGGGCTCAGCGGCACCAACGCCCACGTCATCATCGAGGAAGCGCCCCGGGCCGCCGCACCGGCCACCGGGGCCGGCACACCGGACGAGGCCGCCGGGCCCGTCCACCAGGAGCAACTGCCCGTCATCCCCCTGCTGCTGTCGGCCCGCAGTTCCAAGGCGCTCCGTGCACAGGCCGGCCGGCTCCTGACCCACCTGGAGACCGAGCCGGAGCAGTCGCTCATCGACATCGGCTTCTCCCTCGCCACCACCCGCGCCGCCCTGGACCACCGGGCCGTCCTCCTTCCGGCCGACCGCGAAGGGGCCGTACGCACCCTCACCGAACTGGCCGGGGGCGATGCGGGCAACGACGCCACCGATGTCATCACCGGCTCCGGAACCCTTCCGGAAGGCCTGACGGCGTTCCTGTTCACGGGTCAGGGTGCGCAGCGGCTGGGGATGGGGCAGGAGCTGTATCGGTCCTTCCCGGTGTTCGCTGAGGCTTTTGATGCGGTGGTGGGGGAGTTGGATGTCCGGTTGGGGTGTTCGTTGCGTGATGTGGTGTGGGGTGGGGATGCGGGTGTGTTGAGCGGGACGTTGTTTGCGCAGGCGGGGTTGTTCGCTGTGGAGACGGCGTTGTTCCGTTTGGTGGAGTCGTGGGGTGTGCGTGCGGATGTGGTGGCGGGTCATTCGGTCGGTGAGATCGTGGCGGCGCATGTGGCGGGGGTGTTGTCGCTGGGTGATGCGGCGGAGTTGGTGGTGGCGCGTGGTCGTTTGATGCAGGCGTTGCCGGTGGGTGGGGTGATGGTGGCGGTGGCCGCGTCGGAGGGCGAGGTGTTGCCGTTGCTGGGTGGGGGTGTGGGGTTGGCGGCGGTGAATGGTCCGTCGTCGGTGGTGGTGTCGGGTGTGGAGGAGGGGGTGCTGCGGGTGGCGGAGCATTTCGCGGGTCTGGGGCGCCGGACGAAGCGGCTCACGGTGTCGCACGCGTTCCACTCCCCGCTGATGGACCCCATGCTCGCTGAATTCCGCCAGGTCGCGGAGCGCATCTCGTACCACACACCGGCCCTCCGCGTGGTCTCCCACGTGACCGGCACCGCCGCGACCGCCGAACAGCTCACCTCCCCCGAGTACTGGGTGACCCATGTGCGCGAAGCCGTCCGCTTCGCCGACGGCATCCGTCACCTGGCCGCCGAAGGCGTCAACCGGTTCCTGGAACTGGGCCCCGACGCCGTGCTCACCGCGCTCGCCGAGTCCTCCTCCCACCTGCCCGCACAAGCGCTCGCCGTACCGGCCCTGCGCAAGGGCCGCCCGGAGGCCGCATCGCTGCTCGCCGCCGTCGCCCGGCTGCACGTCGCCGGCTCGGCCCCCCGCTGGGGCGACATCTTCGACGGCCGCGGCGGACAACGCGTCCAACTGCCCACATACGCCTTCGACCGCACCACGTACTGGCTCGACGCACCCCCCGCCGACACCGGCGACGTGACGAGTCTCGGCCAGACCGCCGCCGCGCACCCGCTCCTCAGCGCGGTCGTCGCCTCCCCGGAGGCGGGCGGCGTGGTGCTCACCGGACGCCTCTCGATCCGCAGCCACCCCTGGCTCGCCGACCACGACGTCCTCGGCACCGTCCTCCTCCCCGGCACCGGGTACGTGGAACTGGCGATCAGGGCCGGTGAGGAGGTCGGCTGCGACGTGGTCGAGGAACTCACCATCGAGGCCCTGATGCCGCTCCCGCCGCACGGCGGACTCGCCGTCCAGGTCGTCGTCGACGCACCGGACGCCGACGGCCGCTGCTCGCTCAACGTGTACTCCCGGCCCGACGACGCCGCCGTCGACGCACCCTGGAGCAAGCACGCCAGCGGCGTACTCGCCCCCGGCACAACGGAGTTGGCGAGCGCCGCCCCGTTCGGACTCGACACCACCGTCTGGCCGCCCGAGGGAGCCACCGCCGTCGACATCGACGGGGTCTACGACTACCTCACCGGCCAGGGCTACGGATACGGGCCCATGTTCCGCGGCCTGCGCGGCATCTGGTCCCGCGGCAAGGAGACGTTCGCCGAGGTCTCCCTGCCCGAGGACTCCCTCGCCGTCGGCGCCGATTTCCGGCTCCACCCCTCCATTCTCGACGCGGCCCTCAGCGCGACCGACTTCATGGACGGCCGACGGCCGCAGGACGTCGGAGGTACCCAGCTGCCCTTCGCCTGGTCCGGAGTGACCCTGCACGCCGCGGGCTCCTCCCAGCTGCGCGTCCGCATCACCGCCGTCGAGTCCCACCGCTCCCAGGGATCCGACGCGGTACGGCTCGAACTCGCCGACCCGCAGGGCACACCGGTCGCCACCGTCGAATCCCTCGTGGTGCGCCCCGTCACCGCGGCGAAGGTCAACGCCGCCGCGGCCGCCGGAGGCGGCGAACGCGAAGCCATGTTCCACCTGGTCTCCCAGCAACTTCCGCTCGGTGCCGCGGCCGCCGCGTCCACCGACCGCTGGGCCGTCGTCGGCAGCGACCCGCACGGCACCCTCACCGCCGGGGCCGACAACGCGTTCACCACCTACCCGGACCTTTCGGCGCTCGGCGCGGCCGTCACGGACGGAGCACCCGTCCCCGAAGTGGTCCTGCTTCCCGTCCTGTCCGCCGACGGAGCCGACCTCCCGGCCGCCGTCCGTGCCGTGACCGGACACGTCCTGGAGACGCTGCAGACCTGGCTGGCCGACGCACGGTACGCGACCGCCCGCCTCCTCGTCGTGACCCGCAAGGCAGTCACCGTCACCGACGACGACGCCGCAGCCGTGGACCTCGCCCAGGCACCGGTGTGGGGGCTGCTGCGAGCGGTCCAGGAGGAATACCCCGGCAGATTCGTCCTCGTCGACTCCGACGGATCCACGACGGCTCGCGAATCCCTGCCCGCCGTGGCCGCCGCCGGAGAATCCGAAGTCGTCCTGCGCGGAGCCGAAGTACGCGTACTCCGGCTCGCCCGCATGGCCGCCGCAGCGCCCACGCGCCCCCTGCCCTGGGACCCGACCGGTACCGTGCTGATCACCGGCGGCACCAGCGGGCTCGGCGCCGTCGTCGCCCGCCACCTGGTCGAACAGCACGGCGTACGCCACCTGCTGCTGGCCGGCCGACGAGGTCCGGATGCCCCCGGCGCCACCGAGCTCCGGGACGAACTGAACGCGCTCGGCGCCCAGGTCACCGTCGCCGCCTGCGACGTGGCCGACCGGACAGCCGTGGACGAGCTGCTCGGCACGGTGCCCGCCGACCACCCACTGACCGCCGTGGTCCATGCGGCAGCCACCATGGACAACGCCCTGGTGGGCTCACTCACCCCCGCACAGTTCGACACCGTGCTGCGCCCCAAGGCCGACGCGGCCTGGCACCTGCACCGAGCCACCCGTGACCTGGACCTGAAGGCGTTCATCCTGTTCTCCTCCTGCGCCGGCCTCGTGGTCGGGATCGGACAGGGCAACTACGCCGCGGCCAACCGGTTCCTCGACGCCCTCGCCGCCCACCGCCGCGCAGCCGGACTGCCCGCCACCTCCCTGGCCTTCGGACTGTGGGAGACCCGGACCGGACTCGGCGGCGGCGTCACCCACGCCGACCTGCGACGGATGCGCACCCTGGGCATGCCCGCCCTGCCCACCGCCGACGGGCTCGCCCTGCTCGACGAGGCACTCACCCTCGACGAAGCGGTCCTCGTACCGATCCGGGTGGAGCCGGCCGAGCACACGACCGGCGAACCGCCGCTGCTTCTCAAGGACGTCCTCGGTGCACCGTCCCGGCCGGCCCCCCGCAAGGAGGTACGCGCACCCGCCGTCACCGCGGTGGCGGCCCCCGCAGCCGAACTCCCCCTGGAACAGCGGCTGTCCGGGATGAAGGAGGCCGAACGCAAGCGCACCGTCCTCGACATCGTCCGCGCCGAGGTCGCCGGAGTCAGCCACAGCGTCCCGGCCACGATCGACGTGTCCAAGGGCTTCACCGAGCTGGGCCTCGACTCGCTCGCCGCGATCGACCTGCGCAACCGCCTGCAGAAGGCCACCGGCCTCCGGCTGCCGGCCACGCTCATGTTCGACTACCCCAGCCCGCAGGTGCTGGCGGACTTCCTCCTCGACGAACTGCCCCACGGCATCGACGAGACCACCCCCGACACGACCGGCGCCGCGCAGAAGCACCCGGGGACACCCCAGGGACCGGACGACACGGAGATCCGGCGGGCACTGGCAGCCATTCCCGTCACCGCGCTCCGCGAGGCCGGGCTGCTGGACGCGCTGCTGAAGCTCGCCGGCCCGTCGGACGCCGCACAATCCGGCGGTTCCGGAACACCGGCGCCCCAGGGCGAGGCCGCCCAGGCCGGCGAAGCGATCAGGACCATGGACGTCGACGACCTGGTGCGCGCCGCGCTCGCGTCCGCCGACCCGAACCGTAGCGAGGGCTGAGGACATCATGGAAGCATCAGTTGAGCAGTTGGTTGCGGCACTCCGCGCATCCATGCTGGAGAACGAACGGCTCCGCTCCCGCAACGAGCAGCTGGTCGGCGACGCCACCGAACCGATCGCGGTGGTGGGGATGGCGTGTCGTTATCCGGGTGGGGTGGGTTCTCCGGATGATCTGTGGGATCTGTTGGTGGAGGGTCGGGACGG
>NZ_JBEZLL010000022.1:0-165799 GCF_040652135.1 Streptomyces sp. NPDC048295 | reverse complement strand
ACGACCTCACCAACCCCGTCGCCAACATCACCGCCGCCGCCAACTACGCCGCCGACCGCTACGGCTCCATCGACAACGTCAACTCCGCCTACTGACAGGCCGATGGTGCGCCGAGACGGTCCACTACCGTGCACACCGCCGACGCGCGAGGTGGACCGTGATGTCGGCGTCGATCTCAACGGTCTCGGGCAGAACCCGCATGATCCGGCTGAACACCTGCTCCCGCTCCGAGGGCGGCAGTACGAGATAGGCCGAGACGGTCGAGAGCTGGCCGACGTAGTCGGCAGCACTCATCGTCAAGCGCCGTTCGATCACCGACTGTTGAACGTCGGTGAACCATTCGGACCGCTGGAGCTCCGTACCCGGCCACTGCATGTCGTGCCCCGGAGGCGTTCCGTCCGGGGACGGAACCTCGTCGCTCTCCAAGAACGGTGCTCGCGCCGCGCGAACGGCGTCCGCCACAGCCGGGTCGGCCAGTTGGACCGGCCCGCCGAACGAGGCGAACACACCACCCGGCTCCACCAGCGCGGCCATGCGTGACCACCGGCCCTCCGGATGTGTCCAGTGCAGCGCTGCCGCCGCATAGACCAGCCCGTACTTGCGGCCGGGCCGCACGTCCTCGAACGCGGCCCGCACCGTCCTGACGCCTGCCGGCACATGCCTGCGCAGTTCGGCGAGCATGGCCCCGTCGGGCTCGGTCGCGGTGACCACGACCCCCCGTCGGGCGAACAGGCGGGTTGCCTTGCCCGTACCGGCGCCGATCTCCAGGGCGGTCCGAGCCGGCTCGCCCGCGTACGCCATCACCTCGTCGAAGAGCTCCACGGGATACCCCGGCCGGAACCGCTCGTACGCTTCCGCCATCACTCCGAAACTCAGTGCGCGACCAGACATGCCCATGATCCTGGCACCGCCCGCGCCGTCGATGCTCAAGCGTTTCCCGTGACCCGGCCGCCGGGCCACGGGGGCTCAGAGGCTCGGCGGGGCCGGGGGGAGCGCCGCGGCCTTCGCCGGTCCCGAAGCGCTTCCGCCCTGGTACGGCCCGACCCGGTCCTCAACAGGGCTTCAGCCCCGTTGCGTTGAGAGCGAGCGGTCCGGTCACGAGTTGACGACCGTCGCTCCACGACGTGTGCACCTGTGGCACAGTCGTGCCGTGGATGCACTGCGACCTCAGGACCCTGCGCGCATGGGCGCCTATCATTTGCTCGCCCGTCTCGGCGCGGGCGGCATGGGACAGGTGTATCTCGGCAGATCGCCCGGTGGACGACTGGTGGCCGTGAAGGTCATCCGCGACGAGATCAGCGATCACCCCGAGGCGCTGGCCCGGTTCCGGCGGGAGACCGAGACCGTCGAGGCCGTACGCAGCGCCTACACCGCGCAGCTGATCGAGGCTTCGCTCGACGCGCCGCCCTACTGGCTGGCCACCGAGTACGTGTCAGGGCCCACCCTGCGCGGCGCCGTGGGTGCGAGCGGGCCCTTCCCGCCGGACAGCGCCTTCCGGTTGCTCGCCGCGCTCGCCGAAGGGCTGGCCGCCGTCCATGCACACGGAGTCACGCACCGGGACCTGAAGCCGCACAACGTGATCCTCTCCCCGCAGGGGCCGCAACTGATCGACTTCGGCATCGCGCGAGGACTTGATCAGACGATCCTGACCCGGGACGGAATGGTCTCGGGGACCCCCGGCTACACGGCACCGGAAGTGCTCCTGCGCAACGAGGTGGGCCCGGCGGCCGACGTCTTCGCGCTGGGCGCGACCCTCGCGTACACGGCGACGGGCCGGCCTCCGTACGGCACCGGCGAACCGGCGGCGGTGAGCTACCGGACCGTGCACGAGGACATCGACCTGGCAGGCGTGCGGCCCGAGCTGGCAGAGATCGTCCGGCGGTGCGTGGCCAAGGACCCGGCGGACCGGCCCGATCCGGCCGCCGTGATCGCGCACTGCGCGGTGGACTCGCCGCTCGCGTCGGACGCCCACTACCGGATGCTGGTACGCACCGCCGAACCCGTCCCCGGACCCGGGTACGCCACGACGCCGCCCAGGTCGCCCGGCGCGCGCCCGGAGGCGGAGCCCGGGACGGGGACGGTCCGCGCACCGGAGGGCGGCGCCGGTACACGGCCGACGTATCACGGGCCGGCCGCCGGCCGGGCGGAGCGGGCCGCGACCACCGGGCCCGTCGGGCTGCCGGACACCGCGCCGGAAGACGGCCCGGACCCGCAGCGGAGCCCCGCCCGGGCCTCACGCGGCAGAGCCTGGCTCGCGGTGTGCGCGGTGGCGGTCGCGGTGCCGATGGCGGTCTGGCTGCTCCCGGAACCGGACAGCGGGGAGACCGGCGCCGAACCCACGACGGAGATCACCACGTCCGGCCGGCCGACCGCGCCGCGGACGGCCACTTCGCCGTCCACCGACAAGCGGTCGGCCGATGGACCGCCGGACCACATCGTGAACGACCGTGTCTCGCAGGACCGCTGGACCCTGTCCGACGATCCTGCGCAGGCAGCCCAGGGCATCGGCTCCTGCGATCTGTCCAGCATCACCGATGCCTCACCACCCACCGGACTGCGCTCCTCCGTCTCCCACACCACGGGCTCCGACACTGCCAGGCTGGAGCTGCGCCCACAGAACGCCGGAGAGGGCAAGAGGCCCGCGCCCTACTACATATCCGTGGGGGTGCGGCCCCCGCACGAGACGGACCGGGCCACCGGACGGCCCCTCCGGTCCGTCAGCAAGGGCATCGGCTTCACCAGCGACCCCGTCGACATCTACTCCGGCTGGTCCTCCGGTGGAACCGTCAGGTTCAAGTACCCCGACGACTTCCGCGCCCACTTCGGCGGACGCACCGTCGACGCGCTCCCGGTGGGAGACGACAGGGGGGACTGGACCGTGGTGCTGTACCACGTCGACGGCGGGCCCACGAAGTACACCTCCGTCGTCTGCAACGGTTTCCACGCCTGAGCCGTACACCTCAGTCGCCGGGCTTCTCCCAGACCGAGACGTGCCGGCGGCTCTCGCCGGTGAACGGGGTGCGGGTCCACCCCTCCCACCGGTCGCGCAGCCGCAGTCCGGCGAGCCGCGCCATCAGGTCCAGCTCAGCCGGCCACACGTACCGGAACGGGATGGACCGGTGCTCGGCGCGACCGTCGACGATCGTGACGTAGTTCGAACTCATCGCCTGGGAGGCGGTGTCGTAGATGTCGAACGCCCATTGCGCCGGACCGATGTGGAACGGCACGGCAGTCTGCCCCGGCGGCAGCAGGCGCAGCTCGGGCACCCCCACCTCGACGACGAAACAGCCACCGGGCCGCAGGTGCGCCGAGGCATTGCGGAAGCAGTCGACCTGGGCGTCCTGCGTCGTCAGATTGTTGATCGTGTTGAAGACGAGGTAGGAGACCGCGAACGTGCCGGGCACCCGCGTCGTCGCGAAGTCACCGATCGTCACACCGACGGTGTCACCGCCCGGTTTGGCGCGCAGCCGGGCCACCATGGCCCGGGACAGGTCGATTCCGTGCACCGGGACACCGCGCCGGGCCAGCGGCAGGGCGATCCGCCCGGTGCCGACACCGAATTCGAGCGCGGGCCCGTCGGCGGCGAGTTCCGCCAGCAGGTCGACCGCAGGGCCCACCACGTCCGGTGCGAACATGTCCGCCGAGGACTCGTCGTAGCCCGCCGCGATGTTCTCCCCGAAAAAACCGTCGTCACTGTGCATCCCGGGAAGGTACCGCCCGGGGACGCGCCGGCGCGCCCCAATTGATGCGGTGGCACCTGTCCGCGTACGACATGGACGCGCGGCGTGCCCCGGGAGCGTTCTTCACCACGTTCCGTAGGGTTGTCCTCATTCCGGAAGTCACCGCCTGCCGGGGCGTCTGGGCATGACAACACACCACGAAGCGAGTGATGGCCGCGGGCACGGGTACGGGCATGGGTACGGCTGCCCCGCACATACCTCCGCTTCGGCAGGGACCGGACGATCGCCACCGCGCTTCGGGGCCGGAAGAAGGGGGAGGCCGGCACGGTCCCGCCGGGGCACCCGTTCCGGGTCCGTGACTTCGCCACCGTGCCCTCGAAACGAGCAGAAGGAACCGGACGACGATGAAACCGCTGATCGGGATGGAACGGCGCGTCACCGTATGCGCACTGGCCGCGCTCGCCCTCGTACCGCTCACGGCGTGCAGCGGCGAGGACCCACACCCCTCGTCCCGCTCCTCCCCGGCGGCGTCCTCCCCGCATGCCGGGGCGACGGGACCGGCCGAGAGCGCGAAGCCGTTCACGGGACGGTTCAAGGAGCTCGAGCGCAGGTTCGACGCGCGGCTCGGCGTCTATGCCATCGACACCGGAACCGGTCGCGAGGTCGCCCACAACGACGGGGAACGCTTCGCCTACGCCTCCACGTTCAAGGCACTGGCAGCTGGAGCGGTCCTGCGCAAGTACTCCGTGGGCGGGCTGGACGAGGTGATCACGTACTCCCGGGACGATCTGGTCGGCAACTCCCCGGTGACCGGGAAACACGTCGGGACCGGGATGAGCCTGGGCGCACTGTGCGACGCCGCCGTCCGTTTCAGCGACAACACCGCGGCCAACCTCCTCCTCGACCGACTGGGCGGCCCCCGGGGCCTGGACGCCGTGCTCGCCGGGATCGGCGACGACGTGACGCGGATGGAACACCAAGAACCGCAACTCAACCAGTGGTCTCCCGGTGCCCTGTCCGACACGAGCACGCCACGGGCGCTCGCGGGCGACCTGCGGGAGTTCGTCCTCGGAGACGTTCTCGGCAAGGGTGAACGCGCCCGGCTGACGAAGTGGCTGCGGGCCAATGCCACCGGAGACGAGCTCATCAGGGCCGGGATGCCCAAGGACTGGGTCATCGGCGACAAGACCGGATCCGGTGGCACCTACGGCACCCGCAACGACATCGCCGTGGTGTGGCCGCCCGGCAGGGCCCCCATCGTGGTGGCGATCCTCTCGAACCGCAGCACGGCGGACGCCGACTACGACAACGAACTCATCGCGCAGGCCGCGTCCGTGGTCGCCGACGTACTGTCCTAGCCGAGCTGCGTTCTCAGGCGGGACGCGGCCCGATGGCGTGCCGGATCCAGACGCCGGGTTCGACATGGACGGCGTGGTCGTGCGCGGTGCACCGGTGTCGGCGCGCCGGTTACCTCGACGGCACCGTCACGGTCGAACGGCAGGCCGGTCCACTGCCGCCACCGCGCCGACGAACCGCTGACGGCCATCGAGGCGGGAGCGATCCTCTCGATGGTGCCGCCCGCCCTGACGTGCACCCGCACCCACGGGTCTGCGGGCAGCCCGTCGTCCCGGCGCCGGCCGAGGTACTCGGCCATGGGCACACGAGGCTCCACGTGCTTGGCCGTCGGGCTGACCGGTGCCGACAGGGCGTCGTGCCCCGGCCGGCCGCCTGCCGCAGCGCGGCCAGGATGCGAGGGGACAGACCCCGGCCGAGACAGTCGGCGTCCACCGAGATCTGGAGCGCACCGGCCGCTGCTACGGCTTCCCGGCCCCGAGCCACTGGAGGACCTCAGCGGTCACGGGGTCGGTGATGTCGGCGAACTCGACGTGCTTCTTGAGGTACTTGGCCACGTAGGGGCAGACCGGAACGATGCGCATGCCGCTCTCGCGTACGTCGTTGAGGGCCGCCGTCACGAGAATCGAGGCCAGGCCCTGCCCGGCGAAGGCGTCGTCGATCTCCGTGTGGTAGAAGACCCGCTGTCCGTCCCGGTCTCTGTAGACGGTGAAGCCGGCGGCCGTGCCGTCCACCTGGATCGTGTACCGGTGCCTTGCGTCGATGCGCTCCACGACGGGAGCGGAGGCGTTGGGAGTCGTCATGGTCATTCCGATCGTCGAGTGGGTGGTGGGTGCGGGTGGCTCAGTGGCGCGAGGGGTTGCCGCGCGGCCGGATGGTGGCGTTCGGCAGGGCGGGAGCGGGGAGGCGGTCACCGGGGTATCCGTCGACGGTGCCGAAGCGATCGGAGGCGCTCTCCCAGTCCTCGCGGGCCCGGACGATGTCCTCGTGGCTACGGCCGATGAAGTTCCACCACATGACGATCTCCTCCGCGAACGGGGTGCCGCCGAGCAGCAGCAACCGGGCCGTCTCCTCGGAGGAGTTGCTGAGCGTCAAGGTTTCGGTTCCCGGACCCACGTAGCCCAGCTCCGCCCGGAGCACTGGGGTCCCGTCCAGGCGGATGCTGCCCTGATCGACGAGAACGCCGTGCTCGAAGCCGGTGTCCACAGTGAGCGTGACCGTCGCGTGCGGGTCGAGGAGGAGTTCGGCGCCGAGCAGCGGGGTGAAGGTCCGCACAGGGGACGCGGTGCCGGCGAGTGTTCCGAGAAAGACCCGGGCCTCGCCCCCGTCCAGGCGGACGGGCTCGGGGACGTAATGCTGGAAGTCGCGCTCCGCGTGCCGGTGTTCCCCGGGCAGCGCCACCCACAGCTGGGCGCCGTGCAGGACCGTGGTCCGCGGGGTCGAGACCTCCGTGTGGCTGATGCCGTGCCCGCCCGTCATCAGGTTGAGCTCACCGGGGCGCACGAAGGCGTGGCTGCCCATGCTGTCGCGGTGCTCGATCTCCCCGCTGAAGAGCCAGGACACGGTCTGCAGCCCGGTGTGGGGGTGGGGTGCGACATCCATCCCGCCCGTCTCGGCGACATTGTCGGGGCCGTAGTGGTCGGCGAAGCACCAGGCGCCGATCAGGGTGCGGCCGCGCTGTGGCAGGGTGCGCCGTACCGTCATCGCCCGTGGGCCGCCGAGCGGGACGTCGCGCGGGGTCAACACCTCGACCTGCGGTGCTGCTCCGCCGTGCCCGTCGTTCACCGCAGCCGCACAGCGCACCTCGGTGGGGGCCGTCTCGGCGTTGCTCATCGCCCCGCACCCCCCTGAACCATGCTTGTTGGATATTCAACTATCATGGTTGGATCTTAGGGCACCACCGCCCGAAACGCACGGCGACGTCGGGCGGACCGGCGCGGTCGGAAGGAGACCGGAGTGAGCGACGCGATGAGTACACCGGACAGCCGGCGGATCTTCGTCGACAAACAGTCCCCCAAGGCGTACCACGCTCTGGTCCAGACTTCCGAGGCGGTCCGTGCGACCGCCGCCGACGCCGGCCTGGACCGTGTGCTGGTGGAGCTGGTCAATCTCCGCGTCTCCCAGCTCAACGGCTGTGCCTACTGCCTCGATGTGCACACCAGGGCGGCGCTTCGCGCCGGCGAGTCCACGCAGCGCCTCGGCGTGCTGGCGGCCTGGCGGGACACGGAGGTGTTCACCCCGCGGGAACGCGCGGCGCTCGCGCTGGCGGAGGCGACCACCGAACCCGCCGACGCCATGGCGCAGGAGGCCGCCTACGGCATGGCCCGCGAGGTGTTCGGCGACGACGAGATCTCCGCGGTGATATGGGTGGCGATCACGATCAACGCCTTCAACCGGGTCTCGATCCTGAGCAAGCACCCCGTGCGCAGGGCACCGGGAACGTCCGCCTCGGGAGGCTGACCTCCGGCGCTACCCCGCGCCGCCGCCCCGCGCCCGCTCCAGCCAGGGACCGAACTCGTTCTCCCGGACCAGCCGGCCCAGTTTGCGGTACTCCTGGAGCACGGCCGAGACGATCTGCTCCATCCCCAGCGGCTTCCCCGATTCCGCTGCCAGATAGGCGGCGGTCACCGCGCAGGCACGGATCGACCCTCCCGCCAGCTCGAAGCGGCCCGCGCAGAACTCCAGGTCGAGTCCGGCCTCGCGGGGGACCGCCGTCCCGAGACAGCGGTCCCACAGGGCCAGGCGCTGGACGGTGTCCGGCATGGGGAACTCGGCGATCACATCGAGGCGCCGGGTGAAGGCCTCGTCGAGATTGCCCCGCAGATTGGTGGTGAGCACCGCGATCCCGTCGAAGGACTCCATCCGCTGCAGCAGATACGCCGACTCCACGTTGGCGTGCCGGTCGTGCGCGTCCTTGACCTGCGAGCGCTTCCCGAAGATGGCGTCCGCCTCGTCGAACAGCAGGATGCCGTTGACGTCGGACGCCTCCGCGAAGATTCTTTCGAGGTTCTTCTCGGTCTCGCCGATGTACTTGTCCACCACCGTGGACAGATCCACGACATAGAGCTCCATGCCCAGCTCCGACGCCACCACCTCGGCGGACATGGTCTTGCCGGTCCCGGACTCGCCGGCGAACAACGCGATGATCCCGCGTCCCCGGCCGCCACCCGGCCGCATCCGCCACTGCCCGAGCACCTGCTCGCGGTGGCGTGCGCGCAGGGCGAGCTCGGACAGCTCGTGACGGGTCGCGGGGGGCAGCACGAGGTCGTCCCAGCCGACCGCCGGCTCGATGCGGCGTGCGAGCCGTTCGAGCCCCGCCCCGTTCTGTGCCCGGACCGCCGTACGCAGGTCGTGCGCGTCCACCGGACGGTCCTCCAGGACGGCCAGCCGGGTGGCGACGACGGCCGCCTTGCGCACCTGCTCGGAGTCGAGCCGGTAGGAGGCGGTGGCCTCGACGAGCCCCTCGCCGGCCGACGCGCTCTCGGCGGGCAGCCCGACCGAAGCGCCGGCCTCGGCGAGTGCCCGCCGCCACTGCCGCGCCACGCCCCCCGGACCGGGGGACAGGACATGGACCGGAACCGGACTCTCCGCCGTCCATAGCGGATCCCAGTTCTTCTTCCCGTACACGACCAGGGGAGTACCGCAGACCGCGGCGCAGACGTCGCCGAGCAGCCGGGCCCGCTCGGGCCGCTCGGGGGTGAGCGACTCCAGCGGCCCGAGGACCACCCCGCCGCCGCTCAGCCGGGCCTCGGCCGCCAGAGTCCGTACGGCTTCCGCCGGTTCGGGAAGAGCCGTCAGGGCCGCGATGTCGACCACCAGCGGACGGCGGCCCGCGGCGAGAAGCGCCTCCACCGCCAGTTTCCCGGGATCACCGCCCCGGTCGAGCAGATGCACCAGCCCGCTGCCCGTGCCCAGCGCCGCCGCGACCCGCAGGACCTCCGGAGCGCTGTCCGGCCCCTCCCCGGACGTGACCGCCCGGACGAGACCGCGCAGCCTTCCGTCGATCCCGTCGTCGCCCAGCAGATACGCGGTGATCCGGTCCGGCACCCGCAGCACCCGCGACAGCAGCGGGCGCTCGGCCTCCAGGACCTCCAGCAGCCCGCCCGCGACCAGCGGCGCGGACGGCGAGAACCGGAAGCGGCCGGAGCCCGCGGCGGGCAGTCCGCAGAGGTCCAGGGCCAGGCCGATCGTGGGCCTGCGCCGGGTGAGGTCGTCGTTGAGATAGCCGTAGAGCCGCTCGAACCGGTTGTCGATGTCCGGAGCCGTCGCGACCAGCAGGAGATCGATGTCCAGCGGGACCAGGCCGAAGTTCTCGGCGAGCCGCCGGATCCGGCTCCCGGGCGGCGACTGCGGCGAAGGCTCGGAGCCGTACGCGGGGACGGGCGCGAACGCGTCGCGGGACTCCACGATCCGCGCCGCCGCCTCCGGGGTGAGGTACTGCCCCCGGTACGGATCGTCCGGCTGCGGATCGGCCGCCCGCCGGAGCGCCACGGCGGTCCGCACCCGCTGCTCGACGTGGACCAGCCGCTCCCAGAGTTCCTCGATCGCCGCCGTCGGGGCGTCTGCCGGTTCGCGGGCGGCACGGGTGTCCTGTGTCGTGGTCATCGGGCGGCGCCTCCACGCCTGCGCCGGCCGGGCGGCAACTGCCGTTCCCGTTCCGCGGCGAAGCCCTGACCGCCGGGGTCGGACGCCCCGTCGTAGCGCAGCCGGCGCCCCGGTCCGGTCTCGTCGCCGTCCCGTGCGGGCGCGGACCTCACCACCAGGCCTTCGGTGACCGGCGGGCCGGCCGCCGTCCGTTCACCGGCCAGCGGTGCCCATACCCGCAGATCGATCGCGGCCTTGAGCTCACCGCCGAGCGCGGACCACACGTCCGAGGCGGACGGCCCGTCGATGCCCGGCCCCGCCGCCTCCAGCTCCACCGCCAGCCCGAGCTCGGCGAGACTGCCCGTGTGCATCCGGGCGGGCAGCACGTCCGACCGTACGAGACAGCGCAACACCTCGGAGAGCAGACGGTGTTCGTCCTGCGGGCGATTGGTCCAGGCCGTCACCAGATAGGTCAGCTCGTACCAGCGCGGAGGGGTCCGCCATCCTATGACCATTCCCTCCTCGTCGTGCTCCTCGGCCGCACCGGTGCGGCGCCGGGTCGCGTCCTCACGGATGCGGTGGAGGAAGACGCTGATCGTGGGCGCGTTGCGCCGGGCGGACCAGTCCTTCGTCGGCGCGTCGAAGACCAGGTCGACGCCGCTCTCCTGGAGGCCGGCGTCGACCAGCAACAGCCGCAGCCCCTCGTCCACTTCGTGGATCATCGGCGCCCCACCTCGTCCGGCGGGACGATGGTTCCGCTGACCACCAGGAAGGGCGTGGTGACCGGACTGAACCCCGGCCCCCTGGCGGTGATCGTGCGCGGGCCCGTCTGGTCCTTCGCCAGGATCAGCAGCTGCGCGATGAACGTACGGTCCCGGCGCGGGAAGGCGGGCGGTGCGGCCGCCGTGATCCCCGGCTTCCAGGACAGCTTCACGGGTGCCCCGGGCGGGAAGTCCTTGCCCCGCACGGAGGTGACGAACCCGGGCTTGCCGACGGCGGGCACCGCGATGATCCGGGGCTGGAGGATGCGCAGCGGCTTCCTGGACACATTGTCACGGGGGTCGGCGTCCGTGCCGGTCGTGGTCAGTGTTCCGGTGATGCTCGTCGTCAGCGCCCGGTCCGGCTCGAGCACGACGCGGACGACCGTGGAGGCGTTCGGTGCCAGGTCGGGCAGTGTGCACACCCCGGCGGCGCAGCCCGCCGGAAGCGGACCCGCCGGGATCCGCGAGGGCAGTCCGAGCTTCAGCCGCAGTCCGGTGGCGAGCGCGTTCCGGCCGTTGCGCACGGTGTACGTCACCACCACCCGGCCGCCGACGTAGCCCGGACTGGGCTGGGCCCGTACGGAGACCGCGGGCCCGGCCTCGGGCTTCGGCGGCTGGGGTGCCGGAGGCCGGGGCGTCGGGGTGGGCGTCGGCTTCCCGGGCGTCTCCCGGACCGGGACGGTGGTGCCGGTGGCGTTGTCCGTGGGGTTCGGGTCGACCACCGCTCCGGCGACCGACCAGCCGATCCGCTGGTCCCCCGGTGTCACCCCGGTGAGCCGGGCGGTGACCTCCACACTCGTCCCCGGCGGGAGCACGCCCAGGTCGCACTGCGGAGATTCGGTGCCGCAGGTCCCGGCCGGGGTGGTGAGCTCCTCCAGGCGTACGCCGGGCGGGGCGTCGACGGTGAGCACGGTGCCGGGCGAGGGCGCGGGACCCCGGTTGGTGACGGTGACCGTCACCGGGACGGAGGAACCGGTCTCGACCGAGGGGCCGGTGGGCGGCGCGGTCAGGGACAGGTCGACCGACTGCTGGAACGCGGGCTCCTTCTGCCGCCCGCCGATCCTCTCGCCGAACGGCGTCAGCGTGCCGGAGGCGAGGTCGAGCACGGACAGCTGCTCCGGGGAGTTCGGCGCGAGCGCCCGGCGTGAACTCAGCACCAGACGCCCCGCGTCCGGCGACCAGGCCACGTCGCGGGGCTGGAAGGGACCGGTCCGTGAGGTGTCGGGGATGTCCTGGTGGCAGGCGTCGGGGTTGTTCCGCTGGACGGACGGAAGCACGACCCGGCACCCGCCGCCGGTCAGCGAGGTCACGACGACACCGGCGCGCTCGTTGACCTGGCCGCCGCCGTCCTTCCGGTTGAAGGCGAGCGAGCTGCCGTCGGGGGAGAACGCGGGACTGTCGTCGATCTTCTTGCATTCGCCGGGGCAGATGGTCGCGCTGAGGTCGTGTTGCTGGTCGAGCGCCGCCACCGGAACGGTCCACACGTGCTTGATGCCGCCGAGGCCGCGGATCACGTGGTTGCGGGTGAAGGCGAGCGTGGTGCCGTCCGACGACCAGGCCGGCTGGGCGTCGCCTCCGGTCGACTGCCCTGCCGGCGGCACGATCCGGCCTTCGATCGCCCCCGTGGCGACATCCGCGATGAGAATGCTGCTCGGCCCCGGCCGGCCGTCGACCCGGCCGGGAGAGGTCCTGGTGAACGCAAGCTTGGTGCCGTCGGGCGAGAACGTGGGGTCGGTGTCCCAGTCCCGGGGACCGCGCCCGGCGAGCGGCATCGCCGCTTCGTGGGTGCCGTCGGCATCGGCCAGCCAGATCCGTTCGACGCGCTCCTTCTCCGGCCCCTCGAAGCGGGTCAGGACGATGCGCCTGCCGTCCGGTGTGTAGTTCTGCCGCTCGGTCCAGGGATCGTAGGCGTCCGCCGGGTTGAACAGCGGGTCCTTGGCGGGGTCGGTGTTGGTATCGGCCTCCGGGTCCTCCTTCAGGATGGAGAGCCCGAGGTCCCGCGGGTCCGAACCGTCCTGCCGGACGTCCTGGAGCGTCACGTCGTTCGCCTCGCGTGGGGTCCGCCGTGCCACGACGGGGGTCCCGGAGCCCGCGGGCCCGAGCCAGGTGGGCGACTCGACCGCACGGTCCTCGCCGAGCGTGAGGCCCGGCTCGTTCCCGTCGAAGGCGGTCGTCCGGTAGACGTGGTCGTAGTCCTTGCACCCGCAGGTGGTGTCGGGGCTGAGGAAGAGCAGGCCGTTCCCGTCCGGCAGCCAGGCGGCCGACCGGGAGCGCCAGTCGGCCTGGACACCGGCCAGCAGCGGCCGGTCGGCCCCGATTCCCTCGGTCACCCGGAGCCGGGGACCCGTCGTCTCGTCCGTGGTGAGGGTGTACGCGATACGAGCCCGGTGGGTGTCGTCGTCCACCGGGTTCCACTCCGGCTCGGTCGCGTCGCCGGGCGGGCCGTCACTGATCACCCTCGCCGCGCCGCCCGCCACGGCCCGTTCGTAGATCAGACCGGTCCGCCCGGGACCGGAGTCACAGGAGTAGGCGATCCGTGAGCCGTCGGGGGAGAAGGTCGGGGAGGTCTCGTTGTTGGGGGTGTCCGTCAGCCGCCGCAGACCGGATCCGTCGATCCCGACGATCCACAGTTCACGCTGGACCACACCGTCTGATCCGCGCTCCGCGGAGTCGAACACCACGGTTCTTCCGTCCGGGGAGAGTTCGGGATGCGCGGCGTCCCGGTCGGTGGTGAGCCTGCGCACCGCACCGTCCGCGTCACGCACGTACACCTGCGGACGCAGGCTGTCGCGCAGGCTGGTGAAGACCAGTGACCCACCGCGTGCGAAGGGGTCCTGGTCGTAGTGGGCCGGTCCGGGGCCGAACAGCGGCTCGCTGGTGGACGGGTCGGTGACCCGGCCGAGGCTGCGGTGCTCGGTACCGGCATAGGTGATGCGCCCGGCATCCGCGGGGCTCTCGTCCGCCGCCGCGGCGATGCGCGGCGCACTTTGGGGCGCGGTCGCGGAACCCGCCACCAGCAGCGGCGCCAACAGCACGACGGCGCCCGTCAGTCGGCCCAGCCGGGTATGCCTCGCAGGGCCAGCAGTGCCGGTCACGGCCCACCTCACAGTCTTTTCGATGGCTCTCCAAGACAAGCATCGTGCGCGGGCGGGGCCGAGGACAGGTCCGGAGTACCCGGAGAGGGGGAAGCGACTGTTGCCCTTTGCGGCGCCTCCCCGGCCCCTCGCCCGGCCGCTCGGGCCAGGAGCACCGGCCCGCCCCCGTGCGGCGACGTCCTCACGCCGTCCGCACGGGAGCCCGGGGCCAGTACTCAGATGAGCCCGTGCCGCATGGTGTAACCGACGGCGTGCGCCCGATTGCGCAGTTCGAGCCGCGTCACCACCTCGTGCAGAACGTTCTTGACGGTGCGTTCGGAGTACGAGGTCTTCTGCGCGATCTCCGCGGTGCCGTAGCCCTCCGACACCAGCCTGATCATCTCCGCCTCCCGCGTCGTGAGGGTGGAGAGCGAGAGCCCCCGGGGGTCGAGGACCGTGCGCTGGAGGCTGCTGACATGGTCGAGAAGCTTGCCGAGCAGGTCGCCCGGCAGCACTCCCTCGCCGTTGGCCATGGCCGTCACCAGGTGCACAAGACTGTCCTGGTTCGCCTCCCCGCGCCTGAGGACGGCGGCGACTCCGCACTCGATCATCGTCTGGAGCGCGCCCGATTCGAAGAATCCGACGACGAGTCCGGTGCGGGTCGTGGTGTTGCGCTGGAGACGCTGGAGGAGCTGGACGGTGCGCTCGTCCACCATGTCGACTACTACTAAGGAGACTTGGGCCCGGTCCGCTTCGGCGTCGGCTATCAGCTCTATCTCGGGCCGCGGACGGATCTGGTGCTCCACACCGGTCCGCAGGATCAGGTCCTCCGCGTACACGGCGACGGAGACCCTGCCCCGGGGAGCCTCCTTGGCCCGGCCCTCGGCGGATCGCTCCGCCGCGGTGGGCCTTCGGTAATGGCCGCGCTCAACGGCCGTCGTCTTCATCTCTGCTGTCGTCGTCATTCTTCTGCGTGCCTGTCTTCCTCAGATACTTCCGTCGTTTCCGTCCGATACGCCTGTCTCCGCACTCGACCGCGCCGCCCTCCGGCACGGCGAGCGGGCCCGCGGAGGGGTCGACGGGACATCGCGCCGTTGTGCCCTCGGGGCACCACTCGTGCCCGATCGTTGCCCTCGCGTCTCTGCTGCGCGACCGCCGGTGCGGCTTAACGTCGCAGGGTGACCACATCTGCCGAACTCGAAATGCCCACGGTGACGGTGTCGCCCGGTGCCGAGGCGACGACGACCCTGACCGTGCGCAACGATGGCGACATCGTCGAGGCGTACACGTTCGAAGTGGTCGGTGACTGCGCCGCCTGGAGCACCGTCGAGCCGGCACGGGTGTCCCTCTACCCGGGCACCTCCGAAGCGGTGACCGTACGGCTCGCCCCGCCCCGGTCGCATGAGGTGCGGGCCGGCGAGATACCCCTGGGCGTCCGCGTCCTGCCCACGGAGCACCCCGAGTCGGTCGCGGTCCCCGAGGCCACGGTGGTCGTCGGGCCCTTTCACGAGCTCCGGGCGGAGCTCGACCCGCGCCGCCGCTCCGGCTGGCTGGGCGCCCGGTTCCGCACCTCGGTGCAGAACCGGGGAAACACCGCGGTCGACATCGCCCTCTCCGGCAAACAGGCCGGGGAAGAGCTGCGACTGGCCTTCACCCCGGGCCAACGGCGCCTGGAACCGGGTGAGTCCGCCGAGATGGGGCTGCGGGTACGGACCCGGAAGCTGATCTGGTTCGGCAAGCCGGTCACCTGGCCGTTCGAGGTCGAGGCCGCCGAAAGTACCGAAGGCGAAGCCGACCGCGAGCAGCCCGGCAGGGCCGAGACGCTGCCGGGTGAGTTTGCACAACTTCCCGTTTTCCCGCGGTGGTTGCTGATCGTGCTGGCCGCACTGCTCGCCCTGCTGCTCGCGTGGTTCGCGCTGGTCCGGCCCGCCGTGCGGAGTACCGCGAAGCAGGCTGCGCACGAGGCCGCGCAGGAGAAGACACCCCCTGGCGGGCAGAAGGGTGCGGCGGCAGGGGGCAGTTCGGGAGACCCGTCCGGTGGGCAGGGCGACGACAAGGGGCAGGGAAAGCCGAACGGTTCCGGGGGCTCCGGTTCGGGCGGTTCCGGTTCGGGAACGGGCGGGGGAACGGGCGGCACCCAGCAGAGCTCGGCAACGATCGATGTGCAGACCGGATCCGGGGCCAAGAAGAACGGGACGTACCGGGTTCCGAAGGGGAAGGTATTCGGAATCACGGACATTGTGGTGGCGAACTTCCAGGGCGACGAAGGAGTACTGACGATCTCCTTCGGGGAACGGAAGATCACCACCATCGCGCTGGAGACCTTTCGCAACCAGGACTATCACTGGGTCACCCCCATCCAGATCCAGGAGAACGACACGGTCACCGCGTCCGTCACCTGTGCCAAACCCGGCACACCGGCGACCGGAACCCAGGCTTCCGAGTGCCATCAGGTGCTCAATGTCAGCGGTGTGCTGAGCGATCTCGCACCGTAGGAACAAGGCTTCCGGCCTCCTGCTTCCCCCACGGAGGATGAGAACAGCAGAAATCCCGACCGAGGGAAACCCGGCTTGCCGGGCGTTGGCAGTTTCCTTCTCCCGTGCACATGAGAGGCCATCCGGCCCGTCCGGGTTCCGTCATGTATGCGGTGGGTGAGGAGTTTCCGGCCACGTTCCGCTCGGAGGGCTCCGGAAGGGCACGTGGAGTGGGCAAGGGCTGGTTTCGATCAACCGGTCCTGAGCGGATAGTCGCCGCCCGCGAATTCTGGCTGATTTCCGCCTGCCTCCCTGCCGGCGGACATGTTCCGGAAATCCGCAGTACACATCGCTGTCACATGACCGGACCGGGAAATGCGGCGACCGCCGCGACCGGTCCGCAAGGGGAAGCATTTCTGTCCCTCGGGTGCCTGGGAAGGCAGCACCGTTGCCCCGTGTCCAGGACTTTGAGACCTACTGTCCGCCACGGCCGCCGAGGAAGACTCGTCGGCGAACGAATGACCACGCGAAGGAGCGAGTATGCCGTCGTACCTCACCCCCGGTGTATACGTGGAGGAGGTGCAGTCCGGAGCCAGGCCCATCGAGGGAGTCGGCACCGCGGTCGCAGCCTTCGTCGGTTTCGCGGAGTCCGGCCCCTTCCACCAGCCGACGCTGGTGACGAACTGGGACCAGTACGTCCAGACCTTCGGCACGTTCACCGCCGACACGTACCTGACCCCCGCGGTCTACGGCTACTTCGCCAACGGTGGTGGCGCGGCCTACATCGTGCGCATCGGCGGCCCCGCACAGGACTCGGCGCAGCAGTCCGTGTCCGGGTCGGCCGCGCCCGCCGCCCTCGGAGGGTTCCAGGTGTCCGCGCGGCCCGGCGCGAGCGCGGACCTCTCCGTCGAGGTCACCGACACCGAGGGCGAGAACCCTCCGGAGGACCGGTTCCGGCTGCTGGTGCGGCAGGCCGGCAAGGTGGTGGAGACCTACGACGTCTCCAGCCGCAAGAACGTCAAGGGCTATCTCGTCACCCAGGCACGTCAGTCCAAGCTCATCGAGGTCACCGAGCAGCCGGGGGCGACCCAGACCCGCCCCGAGAACCAGAGCCTCTCCCTCGCGCCCGCCGCCACCCCCGGAACCGGCGTCGCGCGCGTCGACCCTGCCGAGTACGTCGGCGACGCCGCCGCCCGTACGGGGTTCGCGGGACTCGAAGCGATCGACGAGATCACCATGGTCGCCGTTCCGGACCTGATGAGCGCCTACCAGCGCGGGGACATCGACGCGGAGGGCGTCAAGGCGGTCCAGCTGGCGGTGATCTCCCACTGCGAGCAGATGGGCGACCGGGTCGCCGTCCTGGACACCCCGCCGGGCATGAACGCCCAGCGCGTCCGCACCTGGCGCAACGACGACGCGGGATACGACTCGCGCTACGCGACGGTGTACTACCCCTGGCTCAAGGTCTTCGACCCGGCGACCGGCCAGAACGCCCTGGTGCCCCCGAGCGGTCACGTCGCCGGTGTCTGGGCGCGCAGCGACGGCGAGCGCGGTGTGCACAAGGCCCCCGCCAACGAGGTCATCCGCGGCGCGCTGGACCTGGAGATCCGCCTCAGCAAGGGCGAGCAGGACCTGCTCAACCCGATCGGTGTCAACTGCGTTCGCGCCTTCCCTGGGCGCGGTATCCGGATCTGGGGCGCGCGCACCCTCTCGTCCGACCCGGCCTGGCGCTACCTCAATGTGCGCCGGCTCTTCAACTACCTGGAGGAGTCGATCCTCCTGGGCACCCAGTGGGTGGTGTTCGAGCCGAACGACGACCGTCTGTGGTCGAGCATCCGGCGCAATGTCACCGCCTTCCTCACCGAGGAGTGGCGCCGGGGCGCCCTGTTCGGCCGCACGGCCGAGGAGGCGTTCTACGTCAAGTGCGACCGTGACAACAACCCGCAGGAGTCGATCGACCTCGGTCAGGTCGTGTGCGAGATCGGCGTCGCTCCGGTGAAGCCCGCGGAGTTCGTGATCTTCCGCCTCGCGCAGTTCTCCGACAGCACCAGCCTTGTCAACGAGTGACCCGACAGGGTCCGCAAACGGAACAGGTGACACAGAGTCATGGCAGAGGGCGACGCTCTTTCCACCCACGTCTTCGGCGTGCAGCTCGGCGGCTATCTCGTCGAGTCGATCCAAGAGATCAGCGGCCTGACCGTCGAGGAGGAAGTCGTCGAGGTCCGTCAGGTGACCGCCGAGGGCAAGCAGATCATCCGCAAGCAGCCCGGTGCGCGTCAGGCGGGTGAGGTGACGATCACCCGAGGACTCGACAAGAGCAGCGAGTTCACCAAATGGATCAAGGAGACGCTCAACAACGGTGCGGTCGACACCGCGCGCCAGAACCTGACCATCGAGATCAAGGACTCGAAGGGTGAGACGGTCCGGCGTATCCAGCTGATGCAGGGCTGGGCCAGCAAGTGGGAGGGCCCCTCGCTGAAGGCCGGCGAATCCAGCGCCGCCACGGAGTCGGTGACCATCACCTTCGAGGAGATCGTGGTCGAATGAGGCGCAGGACCGTTACGTCGGGCGGGCTCGACGAAGTCCTCGACAGCCTGGCGTCCGCCCCGCCCGCCGCACGGGAGGAGGCTGCTCCCGCGCAGCCTCCGGCCCGTGAACAGCAGGGGATGCGTTCGGAGTTCGAGTTCGAGCTGCCGCGCGGCTATGTCGACGACGAGGGCCAGGTCCACCGGCGCGGCTCGATGCGGCTCGCGACGGCGCGGGACGAGTTGCGCCCGCAGATCGACCTGCGGGTGAAGGAGAACCCGGCGTATCTGTCCGTGGTGCTGCTGAGCCAGGTGATCACCCAGCTCGGCACCATCACCGATGTGCACGCCGGAGTCGTCGAGCGGATGTACGCCACGGACGTGGCGTTCCTCCAGGACTTCTACCGCCGGATCAACAGCGAGGGCCACACGCACGCCGCGGTGACCTGCCCGCTGTGCCACGGGTCGTTCGAGGTGGATCTGTCGGGTGGGCGCCTGGGGGAATCGTGACGTACGCGCCCTCCCGTCTGCGGGAGGAGATCGCGTACGTCGCCTACCACTTCCACTGGCAGCGAGAGGACATCCTCGACCTCACCCACGGCGAGCGTCAGGAGTGGGTGCGGGAGATAGCGCGGATCAACACCCGCGTCAACGAAGGCGGGTGATCGTGTGGGGTTCGGAGACTGGTTCCGCCGAGGGGACCGGCAGCAGCCCGGAACGTCCTCCCCGGTCGGGGCCGGGGCCGACACCGGGCGAAGCCCGGAGCCGGAAGCCGAGCGGGGCGACAACGGGGCCTGCCGGCCGAACGGTGCTCGGGGCGGCGACTGGGACGGCGGCTGGCGGCAGGTCGCGCCGCCCACGGTGACCGTCGCCCGGTCCTCGATCGGGGTGAGCGACGGGCTGCGGTTCAGGGACGGCCTCGCCTCGTGGCAGAACCTCGCGTTCGGCGGCGAACTCGGCCATGCCGTACTGCCGTCCGCACCGGTGGGTCTCATCCATGGCGTCGCACGCCCCGGCGCCCCGCGTTCCGAGTCCCCCGGTGGACCGCTGCTGCTGCGTGCCGCCCGGACCGGTGCGGACGAGGAGGCGGAAGCCGCGACGGGCCCGACGCCCGCGACCGTCCAGCGGAAGAGCACCAAGTCGTCCTCCCGCACGCCGTCCACCCGCCCCTCGTCTCCCCGTTCCTCCGGGAGCGGGGAGACGAGGCGGCGGGCCGGAGGGGACGGCGCGACCACTCCGGAAGCCGCGGCAGGGGCGGTCCCGGCGACGGGCACGGCACCGGCCGCGACTCCGGGCCCGGCCACCACGTCGGCATCGCAGCACCCGGTGGACACCGCACCGGCACCGGTCTCGCTCCAGCGGGCCAGGCCCGCGGCCGTACGTCCTCGGCGGACCACCCCGCCGCTGATCGTTGCCCGGCGTCCGGCGATGGCACTGCGGAACATCGCCGGAATCCTTCCGCCCACGGCCTCCGCGCCGGACACGTCCGCCACCGCCACCGCCGCGCGACAGGACGTGCCTCAGCAGACCCCACCAGCCGTCGCGCCGGGTCCCGCACTGCCGTCGGACCGCACCACCCACCGTCCCGCCACCAACAGTCCCACCGCCGGCGGTCCCACCGCGGCCCCGGTGCGCCCCGCTCTGGGCAAGCCCCTGCGGGAACTGCCCACCGGGGCCGTCCCCGCAGGCCCGGCAGCGCGGGGCGGGGTCGTCCCGTCCGCCCCGGCAGGGCAACAGCCGTCGGACATGCCGGTACTTCAGCGCCAGGAATCGGACGCGGCGGCCCCGGCGGTGACCGCGCCCTCATCGGATACGACGAAGCCATCGGTACGTCAGCCGTCGTCCCCGTCGGAAGCCCGGGCCCCGGAAGCGCGCACCTCGGAAGCGCGGGCCGCGGAAGCTCGCACTTCGCAAGCCCGGGCCCCGGAAGCCCGGGCTCCACAGTCGTCGCAGCCCGACCGGCTCGGCACACAGGCTCGTGCCCGTGGCGGGATCGGCACTCCTCTTCCCGCGCTTCCGTCGACGGCCCGCGTCCGGAACGACGCTCCGCTGCTCGGCGACCGCCGTCGGACACCCCGGCCGGGAGTCGCAGCCCCGCAGCAGGGTGCGTCGCAGCAGCCTGCGCCCGCCGCACCGGCCACGCCGATGGCGACGCCCCCGAACGCGCCTTCCGAGATGCCGGTGCGCTCGTCCGTGGTATCTGCTCCGCCCAATGGGTCCGCACCGCAACCCGCGGCCGTCCAGCGTGTGGCGGACGCCTCGCGTGCCGGCACACCGATCACCCCCTCCGCCCCCTCCGCTCCCGCTCCTGTCGCACCGGTACGTGTCCGCAGGATCACCCCGGAGCGGGCGAAGGGACAGCCGGCCGGACCCGCCGCCGGTGTCCTCGGAGGGTCGACCGCGCCCGTCGTGCAGCGGTCGAGGGCTCTCCTCCCGGGCAGGTCCCTGAAGGTGAGCACCGGCTCCGGTGAGGGCTTCTCGGGGCCGACGGCAGGCAGCAACGTGCGTCCGGTCGTGGTGCCCACCTGGCGTCGCGATGTCCAGCAGCCGGGGGCCGATGCGGCGTCGCCGTCCTCGGGGCCCGGTGGTTCCCGTCCTGCCGGACCCGCTGCACCGCCCCGGCCCCGTGCGACCGCTCCGGGGCCGACGTCCGGTGGCGCGGTGCCCGAGCGGCCGACCCCCGGCGGCACCGTCCAACGCCTCGTACCCGCAAACCCGTTGCCCGGCCCCACTCGGAGCGGAACGCCCTCGGGCCGGATGTCCGCCGGTGAACCTGTTCGCGTTCCGGGGACCGGACCGGCAGCAGGTGCGGCACCCGGGGCCAGAACCGTAGCCGCACCCGATGGCGGGCCGGCCGCCGACCGGAAGACGCGCGGGCCGGCAGGCGGCGGCCCCCTCGTGCGGCTGGTACAACGTGCGGTACGCGGCGGTGCGACGACATCGCCGTCCCGCCCCGAGCCCCGTCGGCCGGAGCAGCAGCTCGCGGGGTCGCACCCCGCCCACCGTCCCGTTGTGCCGTCCGCGGCACCACGGCCCGAATCCGCCACCCCGTCCGCGTCGTCCGTGCCGTCCGTCGCTCGGCCGGTTCCGGTGGTGCGCCCGGATCCGCCCGGCCCGCACCGGCCGGGGGCGACCGTCGTGCCCGTACAGCGGATGCCGCTGCCGGTGGTGCCCGAATCCGCTGCCCCGATGACCTCCGGACCGATGGAGGGAGCCGATTCCCCCCTCCCCGGACCACCGGGGCTGGCGGTGCGGGTTCCGCAACGCGCACCGGCTCCGGCGGCAAAGGCCTCCGGCGCCGCCGGAATTCCTGGCGCCTCCGGGGCCACGGCAGAGGCGGTTCAGCGCGCGGCGGCCGCCGCCGGAATCACCGGTGTTCCGGTGCGGGCGGCTCCCGTGCAGGCCGCCCGGCAACCGGGAAGGACCGGCCCGGCCGACTCGCCTTCCGAGGAGGCTCCGGCCGCGAACCGGGTCACCGCCGCGGACATCGAGGAACTGGCCCGCCGTCTGCTCGACCCGGTGAGCCGGCTCATCCGGGCGGACATGCGCAGAGGGCGGGAGCGTACCGGGCGGCTGTACGACGGACGTCGCTGACCGCGCCCCGAACGCCAGCACACCGCACGGTATTTGGATACATCAGAGAAGAAGAGAAGCACATGACGGACAACATCTTCGCGACGAGCGTGTTCTTCAAGCTCGTCATCGGGGGCAGCGATCTGGGGGCCTTCCACACCTGCTCGGGTCTGGGCGCCGAGGTGGAGATGGAGCAGTACGCCGAGGGCGGCAACAACGGTTTCACCTGGCAGCTGCCGGGGCGGATCACCTGGACCAACATCACACTGACCCGCCCCGTCACCGCCGACACGCTCAAGATCGCACGGTGGCTGAACGAGACGATCCAGCGCGTCGAGCCCAAGGACGGCGAGATCGTCGCACTCCGTCCGGACCTCAGCCGCATCATCAGCTGGCAGGTGCACGGAATCGTGCCGGTCCGCTGGCAGGGGCCGTCCTTCGACCCCGCCAACTCCCAGGCGGCGATCGAGACGCTGGAGATCGCGCACGAGGGCCTGGAGCCGTCCTGACAACCAGTCACAGTCCACACCAGATGCAGGTAGTCAGAGAAGACCGGGAAGGAGGAGCGCCATGTCACCCGCTGTCCGTACCAGCCGTGCTCGCGCCCAGCTGACCATCATGGAACCGCCGACCACCGTCGGCGCCAAACCGGGTGGGAACCTCGCCCGGATCACCTTGCAGTTCAACCCCGCGAAGCTGTCACTGAGCAAGAGCACCGAGTGGCGTCGTACGCCGTCCCGGATGGCCGGGCAGTCCGCACTGCCCGAATTCGTGGGCAGCGGGCCCCGGGCGCTGTCCCTGGAGGTCTTCCTGGACTCCACCGCCACCCATGACAACTCGGTGGAGAAGGCGGTGGAGCAGCTGATGCTGGCATGTGTACCCACCCCCAGCAGCCTGGCCCGCAAGACGCCCGCCAGCCCCTGGGTCCGCTTCGACTGGGGCACGTCGAAGACGACCTCGTTCGACGGCGTGATGTCCAACCTGTCCGTCTCGTACACCCTGTTCGACGTCGACGGGAAGCCGTTGCGCGCCACCTGTGCCCTGTCGATCGAGGAGGCGAGCGTGGACCCTGCGGGCCAGAACCCCACGTCCGGCTCGCGGGAGGCACGTCGTACGCACCGGGTCGTCGCCGGTGACAGCCTGCCGTTGCTGGCCTGGCGGGAGTACGGTGACGCCACCGCGTGGCGCACCATCGCCGAGGCCAACGATGTCGACGACCCCATGCAGTTGATCCCCGGCACGGAGCTCGTCGTGCCCGGACTGGAAGACCACGCCCCGGAGGGCAGCCGGTGACCGCCGCCGGCCGCTCCTTCGCCGCCGACCCCATCGTCGAGGCCCCCGGTGAGCTGCCGGCGGCCTGGGCCGCCCAGCTGGTGAGCTGCGTGGTGGACGAGAACGTCGGCCTGCCGGACACCGCCGTCCTGACGTACCGCGACCCCGATCACAAACTGCTCACCGCCACCGGGCTCACCATCGGCACCCCGCTGAAGATATCCGTGGTCACCGTGCAGGAGCGGGTGCGCGAGCGGCTGTTCACCGGTGAGGTCACGGCGGTCGAGCTGGACAGCGACACCACCGGTTCGTTCACGGTGGTCCGCGCCTTCTCCAAGGCCCACCGGCTCCAGCGCGGACGGAAGGTGGTGGCCTTCCGCAACATGAGGACCGCGGACATCGTCCGCAAGGTCGCCGCGGGCGCCGGGCTGGCGTGCGGGAAGATCGAGGCCGCGCCCATCACGTACAAACAGCTCACCCAGCCCAATGTCTCGGACTGGGAGTTCCTCCAGTACCTCGCGGGCGAGAGCGGCGCGCAGGTGCGGGTGGACGACAAGGGCCTGTTGCAGTTCGTGAAGCCGAAGCCGGCGGCCTCCGCCCCCTCACCGGCCACCTCCGCCACCCGGCACCCGATGGTCCTGGAGTACGGGCGCAACCTGCTGGCCCTGCGGGCCGTGCTGACCGGAGCGGACGGGGCGGACAGCGTGGAGGTGCGCGGCTGGAACGTCGACACCAAGACGCGGCTGGTCGCCCGTGAGCAGTCCATCCGCAGTGACACGGTGTCCCCGGGGATGAGCCCGTCGCTGGCGGCCGGGGCATTCGGCCCGAACGCCCGGATGACGGTCACCGACACCCCGTACCGGACGCAGGCCGAGGCCACGGCCGTGGCCGGTTCGGTGGCTGCCTCGGTGAGCGCCGGATTCGGCGAGATCGAGGCGGTCGCCGAGGGCAATCCCCAACTGCGGGCGGGCGAGCCGGTGGCTCTCGGCAACGTCGGACCCGCGTTCGCCGGGCGCTACACGGCGACCGCCGCGCACCACGTACTGGAACCCAACGGCGGCTACCGCACGACCGTGCTGGTGAGTGCGGCCCCCGACCGCTCCCTGGCGGGACTGACCAGCGGCGCGAACGCGCCCTCGCGCGGCCCGCGCATGCCGGGTCTCGCGATCGGTGTGGTCACCGACATCCGTGAGGGCAAGGCCGAACGGGGCTGGGTCAGGCTGAAGTTCCCCTGGCTCGACGACACCTATGTGACCGACTGGGTCCGTACGGTGCAGTGGGGCGGCCAGGGCGGTGGCGGGGTGTTCAGTCCCGAGGTCAACGACGAGGTGCTGGTCGGGTTCGAGCAGGGGCTGCTGGACAGCCCGTATGTGCTCGGCGGTCTCTACAACGGGGTCGACAAGCCCTCTCCGCACGACGTGCCGCTGGTCGACCCGACCAGCGGAAAGGTCAACCGCCGTTCCCTGGTGTCCCGTTCGGGCAACCGGCTGGAGCTGCTGGACGCCCCCCGCGGACCGTCCGGTGTCCGGCTGGCCACCGGTGACAAACGGGTCGAGGTCACCCTGGACGAGCGGCGGAGCGAGATCGCGCTGACGGTGTACGCCCGCGGCGGCACCCGGGCGCTGAGCTCCGTGACGCTCTCCGCGTCAGGGATCACACTCGACGCCGGAACGGGCGACGTGAACATCAAGGGCAGTTCGGTGACCGTCAACGGCAAGACCGGGGTCACGATCGACGGCGGACTGCTCGGCGTGCTCAAGGCCAAGCTCATCAGGATCAACTGACGCCCCACCGACCGCCCGACATCCACTGAAGTCCCTTTCCCAGCAAGGAGAACACCGACCATGCCCCCCGCAGCCCGCACGGGCGACAGCACCGCCCACGGCGGCCTCATCGGCACCCCGCCCCCGGGTGCGGTGGCCGTCGCCACTGTGCTGATCGGTGGCCGGCCGGCGGCCGTCACCGGGAGCCTTCACGTGTGCGTCGTTCCCCCGCACGCCGCGCTCGGGCCGGGGAACGTGATCATGCCCAGTCCGGCCGCCGCGGTCACCGGTCAGGTCCTGATCGGCGGACTCCCCGCCGCCCGGATGCGGGACAACACCAGCTGCGGCGCGCCCATCATCAGCGGTGCGCTGAACGTACTGATCGGGGGCCCGATGTGAGTGGCAGCGGATTCATCGGACGCGGCTGGGGCTTCCCGCTGCGGGTCGGCGCCACGGGCGGCATCGGCATGGTCGAGCGGGACCGGGAGATCGAGGAGGCGATGGGGCTGGTGCTCGGCACGGCGCCGGGCGAGCGGCCGATGCGCCCGGAGTTCGGCTGCGGCATCCATGACTACGTCTTCGCACCCGGTGACGGCGCCACCGCCGGGCGCATCGCCCACGAGGTCCGCACCTCGCTGGAGCGGTGGGAGCCGCGCATCGAGGTGACGGATGTGGTGATCGCGTTCGACGCCATCGAGGAGGGCACCTTGTACATCGACGTGCACTACACCGTGCGGGCCACGAACGACCTGCGCAACCTCGTCTTCCCCTTCTACACCATTCCGTCCTCCGAGGGCTCCGAAGAACCGGGAGTGCGCTGATGGCCCTGCCCTCACCCAACCTGGACGACCGCCGCTTCCAGCAGCTCGTCGACGAGGCCAAGCGGTACGTCCAGCAGCGCTCACCCGAGTGGACCGACCACAATGTGTCGGACCCCGGGGTCACGCTCATCGAGACGTTCGCGTACATGGTCGACCAGCTGCTGTACCGGCTGAACCGGGTGCCGGACAAGAACTACTCGGCCTTCCTGGACCTCCTGGGCATCACCCTCTTCCCGCCGACGGTGGCGCGGGCGGAGGTCGACTTCTGGCTGTCCGCGCCGCAGCCGGAGACCGTGCGGCTCCCGGCGGGCACGGAGGTCGCCACCTCGCGCGGCGAGTCCGAGGAAGCGGTGGTGTTCTCCACCTCCGAAGAGCTGCCGATCGTGCCGAGTTCACTGGTCCGGCTGGTCACCGCGCCGGTGTCCGGCGACCAGACCGACCGCACCGCACCGCTCGGCGCCGGCAAGGACATCCCGTGCTTCCAGCCCCGCCCGGAGCCCGGTGACGCCATGCTGTTCGGGCTGCCCACCGCCGTGCCCCGCTGCATCGTCGCGGTACGCCTGGACAGCCGGGTGGAGGGCGTCGGCGTCGACCCGCGCCAGCCCCCGCTGGTGTGGGAGGCGTGGGACGGTGCCCGCTGGGTCACCTGCCGGACCGGCACCGACAGCACCGGCGGGCTCAACAGGCCCGGCGAGGTGATCGTGTTCGTCCCTGCCGGACACACCGCCTCGGTGACCGCGGGGACCCGGGCGGGATGGCTGCGCTGCCGGGTCACCGCACCGGAACCGGGCCAGCCCTTCTACTCCGAGTCACCGACGATCCGGGAGGCCGAGGTGTTCACCGTCGGCGGCACGGCGGACGTCGAACACGCGGAGACCGTCCTCGACGTCCCGCTCGGCACCTCCGAAGGCGTCGCCGGGCAGCGGTTCTCCGTGAGCAGGGCTCCGCTGCTGCTGGACGGGGAGCCGCCGGTCGTCCAGGTGTCCTCCGCGGACGGCTGGCAGAACTGGACCGCGGTGGAGCACTTCGGTGCCTCCTCGCCGCACGACCGGCATGTGCGGATCGACGCCGTTTCCGGCGAGTTCGCCTTCCCGCCGGAGGTACGCGAACCGGACGGAACGATGCGGGCCTACGGAGCGGTGCCCGAGAAGGGCGCTCAGCTGAGGATCCCGCGCTACCGGACCGGCGGCGGGGCGGCCGGGAACGTGGCCCGGGGCGCGATCAGTGTGCTGCGCAGCTCGGTGCCGTACGTGGCGGGCGTGGACAACCGCGAGGCGGCCCGGGGCGGGGTCGACGGCGAGACCGTGGAGAACGCGAAGGTCCGGGCGCCCAACATCCTGCGGGTGCAGGAACGGGCGGTCACCGCCGGGGACTACGAGGCCGTGGCCCGCGAGGCCGCGCCTTCGCTGCGCAGGGTCCGGTGCCTGCCCGCCGTCGCGGGCGAAGCGGGCGCGGTACGGGTCCTGGTGGTGCCCGACGCGGTCGCCGACGAGGGCGGACAGCTCCGGTTCGAGCAGCTGATCCCGTCGGACCCGGTGCTCGCGGCCGTCACGGAGCGGCTCGACGAACGGCGGCTGGTCGGTACCCGGCTGGTGGTGGAACCGCCCGCGTACCAAGGAGTGACCGTGGTCGCCAGGCTGGTGACGGCCGGCGGCGACGCGGACCGGGTCCGGGCGGACGCGGTCGCGGCGCTGTTCCGCCACATCGACCCGCTGCGGGGCGGGGCGGACGGTACCGGGTGGCCATTCGGCAGGCCGGTGCAGTACGGCGAGATCTTCGCCGTGCTCCAGGGCGTGCCGGGGGTGTCCCTGGTGGAGGAGGTACGGATGTTCCCCGCGGACCCGATCACCGGCCGGCGCGGCGGGGCGGTGCAGCGGATCGACGTCGCCCCGGGCGCCCTGGTCTTCTCGCACCAGCACCAGGTGGAGGTCATCGCGAGCGTGGCCGGTGACGGCTCATGACCAGAGCCGCGGTTCCGGGACTCGCCAGCCGCTACCCGATCGGCGGGCTGCTGCCCGCGCTGTACGCCGACGACGACCTGGCCCAGCGGTTCACCGCGGGCCTCGACACCGTACTGGCGCCCGTCCTGTCCACCCTGGACAACCTCCCGGCCTACTTCGACCCGTCGCTGGCACCGGCCGACTTCCTGCCCTGGCTGTCGTCCTGGGTGGCCGCCGACATCGATCCGGCGTGGCCCGAGGGGCTGCGGCGGGCCGTCGTCGCGCGCGCCGTCGAACTGCACCGCCGTCGCGGCACCCGTCGCGGCCTGGTCGAGCACCTCCGGCTCTGTTTCGGCGTGGGCGCCGATGTCCAGGACGGCGGCGGCGCCACATGGTCGTCCCGGCCGGGCGCGGAGCTGCCTCCGCCGCCGACCGGAGAACTGCTGGTCCGCGTCTGGGCGTTGCACGGCGGCCCGGTGGACGCGAACCGTGTCCTGGACGTCGTCGCGGCCTCGTGCCCCGTACACCTCACATGCCGGGTGGAGATCCTGCCGGGCCCGCCAGACGAGACAGGAGGCTGACACGATGCGTTCGTGTCCGGCATGCGGTTCGGCCAACCGCGAGGACGACGAATTCTGCGGCAACTGCGGTTCCTACCTGGGCTGGTCGTCCAGGGCGCCGCAGAACGCGCCCGCGGCGGAACCCACCGCCCCCGCCCGGCCCACCGAACCGACGGGCCCGCCGGCCGAGCCCGCGGCCGGAACCCCGGCCGAGCCCGTGACCCGCCCCGCTCCCGCCCCTGAGCCGGAGGCCCCGCCGGCCGGGGACCGGCCCACGCCGCGCCCCGAGCCGACGGCACGACCGGAGCGCTCGCGTGCACCGGAGCCCGCCGCGGCGCCGCCCGCACAGCCCGTACCGGCACCGGAGCCGGCCCCGCGACCGGCGCCGCCCGCCGTCGTACGGCCGGAACCACCGGCGCAGCCCGCTCCTGTCCGGCCGCAGGCACCGCAACCGTCGCAGCCGACGGAACCGGACGAGCCCGTGGTCGCGGTGCAGCCGGCCAGGCCGGTCGTCCGGCGGCCCGTCGTGAGGCCCGTGACGGAGAGCGAGGAACCGGACGGGCCGCCGTGCCCGGCATGCGGGACCCCGAACCTGCCGGGACGCAAGTTCTGCCGCCGCTGCGCCGCACCGCTGCAGACCAGGGAGCAGCCAGCGCCGCTGCCGTGGTGGCGTACGGTGTGGCCGTTCCGCCGCCGGGTGCGCAGCGGATCGGGCCGGGCGCTGCGGCGGACCGTGCTGGTGCTGGTGGTCGTCGGGCTGCTGTTCGCGGGCTTCCTGCTCGTGCCGGCCGGACGCTACGTCTTCGAGGACGTACGGGACAAGCTCGGCGGAACGGCGGAGATCAGCCCGACCGGGGTCACCGCGAGCGCACAGGCTCCCGGCCATCCGGCGTCCGCCGCCGTCGACGGACTGACCAACAAGTACTGGGGGGCACCCACGCTCGGCTCGTCGCTGACGTGCACCTTCGACAAGCCGTTCCGGCTGGTCGGCGTCGTGGTGTACCCCGGTGTGTCGACGGAGCCCGAGGAATTCCGGAAGGGAGCCAGGCCCACCCGGGCCGATGTGATCATCACCTCGGCGGATGGTGAGGTCCATGAGAAGACGATGACGCTCACCGACAAGCCGGGCCGGCAGACGATGCGGACCGGCATCAGCGACGTCGTCTCCGTACGGCTCGTGCTGAGGGCCGCGTCCGGTCAGGGCGCGGGGCGGCCGATCGCGATCGGGGAGGTCGAGATCTTCAAGCGCACCTGAGGCCGGACACCACCCGGGACAGGCCGGGCAGCGACGCTCCGGCCTGCCCGGCCTGCTCCCGGGAGGCGTTACCCGGCGCGCCCGTCCAGCAACTGCTCGGGCACGAACCCGGCTTCCGCGAGCCGCTGCCACAGCTCGTCCGGGACCGGGAATCGGGCAGCCGCCGCGTTCGCCGTCACCTCGGCCGCCGAACGGCAGCCGAGTACGACCGAGCCGACGGCGTCGTGCAGCAGCGGGAACTGGATGGCGGCTGCGGGGAGCGGCACCTCGTACGCCTCGCACAGCGCCCGGCACCGCCGTGCCCGCTCCAGTTCCTCCGTGGGAACCGGCCGGTAGTTGAACATGGCGCCGGGCGACGGGTCGGCCAGCAGCCCGGTGTTGAAGACGCCGCCGACGACCACCGCCGTGCCCGTCCTGGCGCACAGCGGCAGCAGGGTGGTGAGCGCCTCGTGGTCGAGGAGTGAGAAGCGGCCCGCGATGAGTACGACGTCGACGTCGAACTCCGCCACGTACGCCGCGAGCGGCCCGCTGTGGTTCATGCCGAATCCGATCGCCCGGATCAGCCCCTCGTCACGCAGCTTGCGCACCGCCGGATACGCCGTGCGGCGTATCTCGTCCGGGTAGTCGTCCGGGTCGTGCAGATAGAGGATGTCGACGCTGGAGCGGCCCAGGCGGGTCAGGCTCGACTCCAGGGACTCGCGGATGCCGCGCTCGGTCCAGTCGGTGACCACCTCACCGGGTGAGCCGTCCGGCCGGGGGCGCAGCAGCCAGCCCGTCTTGGTGGAGATCACCGGGCCGGTGTCCCCGGACGGGGGCAGCAGGCGGCCCAGGCGCTGTTCGGCGAGGCCGTGTCCGTAGCGGGGCGCGGTGTCGAAGTACGTGATCCCCGCCTCGGCGGCGGCCTTGAGGGTCGCGGCGGCGTCCTGCTCGGTGACCTCCTCGAAGAGCCCGCCCAGGGGGGCGGTGCCGATACCGAGACGGGGCAGGGCGAAGGGCAGCCGGCTCGTTGCGGTGGTGTCGGTCATGCCGTCTCCCACGGGGAGGCACAGGCCGCGCGGTTCGCGCGCAGCGTCATGGTCAGGGTCAGCCGGATCCTTGAGTTCCCGGGAAGGCCGACGCGGCAGTACGGTCCGTCGACCGGCCGCTCGGGTCCGTCGTCCACACGGACGGTGGCGACGTGGTGCTCGGCGAACGATCCCGCCTGCACCAGCAGGGAGCGCGCCGCACCGCCGAGGTTGAGCAGCTCCACCACCGTGTGGTCCGGGCGGATGTCGGAGACCAGCGCGGCGACGTCCTGCGGCAGGCCGGGGCGGTGGGCCTCCGCGTCGTGGTAGCGCACATGCAGTTGGGCGAGGCCGCCGTTGTAGAGGACCTGCGGTGAGCCCGTGGTCAGCTGCAACAAGGCTTCCGTCACCACGGGGTTGAGGTGTTGCCAGTGGTGGATGTCCAGGGCGTCGGGGCCGACGGCAGGGTCGACGCCGTCGTTCTCGATGGCCTCGACCCGCTCGGCGCAGCTCGCGAGCGCGCTGCGCAGCATCCGCTCGGGGAAGTGCGGGTTCCGCCCGTGCAGGTATTCGTACCAGGGTTCCTCGTGCCCGGCCTCGTCCTTGATCCGCTGGGTGTGCACGGCGGTCCAGTCCCAGTGGGACCCGGCGCGCAGCTGCTCGATCCGGTCCCGGTCGGCCTGCTCACGGCTGAAGTGCCACAGCGCGAGCGGGAGCTGACCCGGCATGACGGTGAAGTCGAACCAGCCGGAGTCGTTGTGCCGCTGCGGCACCATCAGGGTGCGCCCGGCCGTCATCGCGCGCAGGTGCGGCTCCCAGCGCTCGCCCAGGGTGCCCATCCCGTCGGCGCCACGCTGCTCGGCGTGGCGCAGCACCGCGTCGAGCGGATTGCGGGCGAGGTCCAGGAAGCCCCGGTCCCCGGTGAGGAGCGTCGCGTTGGCGGCGCCGATGACGGTGGCGCTGCCGACGGGGGACAGGCCGTGCGGCCACGACCAGCCGTAGTGGCCGCCGTACCAGCGGCCGTCCAGGTACTCGCCCACCACACCGTTCAGGCCGACGTTGTCGGGCACGACGTCGCGGCCCGCCAGCCGCTCCTGCCACACGCCGACGTACTCGGCCACCCAGTCCGCGTAGCGCTGTTCCCCGCTGAGCAGGAAGGCGTTGGTGGCGAGACCGGTGGCGCCGAGGTTCACGATCGTGTCACCCCGGCCCATCCGCTCCCACATCGCGCGGCCGTAAGCGCGGGCACGCTCGGGCGACGCCGCCAGGTCGTCGAAGGACGCGACGTCGTCGACGCCGTCCAGCGGCAGACCGTACGGGCGCAGGGCCAGGCTCCACGGGAAGTACGCCTCCTCGTCGCTGAAGCCGAAGCGCGGGCCCGCCGAGCCGTTGTGCGGGGCGCGCAGGAGGCGGTGCCCGGGGTCGTAGTTGGGGCCGCCGGGAAGGTAGAAGTCGGCGAAGCGGAGCGCGAGTTCGCGCAGCTCCGCGTCGTGCGGGTCGGCCAGGCACAGGCCGTAGAAGAGGAGCAGGCCCTCGCCCTGGTGGAACCAGTCGTAACCGCGCTCCAGACCGTCAGAGAGCATCCCCATCTCGGTGAGCTGCGCGGTGACTCCGCGCCAGTGCCGCCGCGCGGCGGTCAGCAGCTCCGCGCTGCCGCCGAGCAGATAGAGCGTCGGCCAGTTGAAGAACGGCTCGTAGAAGTCGTCCACGCCGTCCCGGCCGTCCATGCCCTGCCCGAGCGTGTCGCGGAAGACGAGGCGCCCGTCTCCCTCGGTGTAGCGGTCGGCGAAGAGTCGCCATGCCTTGTCCTGGACCGCGAACAACTCCCTTTCCAAATGAGCCCACTCGGGGACCTCGCTGACGCGCCGGGTCGCGGTCAGCAGAGGACCGTGCGCCCCGCCCGTGCTGTGCGCGTCGCCGGTTCGTTCAGGCCTGAGCATCGAGAACACCTGCACCCTCGTCATGTACGGATTGAACAATCGCCCATCGATAGCCGATAGTTAGACTCATGGGAGGGGAGCCGAAGTGTCAATACTTCGGAGCGGCCCCGACAGGCCCGAGGAGGAGGCGCACCGTGATCGACTGCCATGTCCACCTGTGGGATCCGGCCGAGGGATTCCCGTGGATCCGACCGGGCGGCGAGCACCATCGCGCCTTCGGCGAGGACGACCTGGAACAGTCGGGTGCGGGCCTCGACCTGGCCGGGGCGATCCTGGTCGAGGCGTCGCGCGGCGACGCGGGAGAGACGCTCGCCCTGCGTGAAGTGCGCCGGCGCCGCCCGGATCTGGTCATCGGATACGTGGCCAACCTGCACGTCCACGGCGCGGACGGGCCCGGTGCCTTCCGCGCCCGTCTCCAGGATCTGGGGGACACCCGCCCCAATGGGATGCGGCTCGGCGGCCCCTCGTGGACGGACACCCCCGAGCCGGCCCGCGCGCTCGTCCCCGTGCTGGAGGATGCGGGTGTCGCGCTGGAACTCAATCTGCACCGGCGGGCGTTGGCGGCGGCTGCCGACATCGGCGCCCGGCATCCCGGGCTCACCGTCGTCGTCGACCACCTGGGCAACGCCCCGGACCCGCGCACACCGGAGGCGGGGGAGTGGTTCCGCGATGTGGAGCGCGCCGCCGCGAGCCCGAACGTGGTGGTGAAGATCTCGGGGCTGCTCACCCAGCAGCACGGGCTCCCGCCGCAGCGCATCGCGCACCTGGTGCGACACGTCGTGGACACCATCGGGCCCGACCGCTGCCTCCTCGGCTCCGACTGGCCGATCTGTCTGCCCCGCGGCTCACGGGCCGACTCGCTCGCCACCTCCCGGCTCGGGCTGTCCCATCTGGCTGCCGATCGGCTCGATCGTGTACTGCATACGAACGCGGTCCGCGTGTACCGGCTCGATGGCTGAACCCGCGTGGCTGATGTGCATGCGGTCGGCGTCCGTGCGGTTGACAGTGCTCGAACGCCCCTGCTTCGATTCCCTCGATGATCGATAGGCGATGAACGGTGACCGAATTCACCTCGCCGAGAGCCGGCCCCCACCTCCGCGGAGAGAGGCCCGATGGCACATTTCGAACCGCCCATGAAGTTGTCGGACGGGAATGACTGAAGGACAGGCAGCTGGAAACCTCGATGTGACTCCATCGAGAGAAGACGGGCGCGTATTATGTCGCAACTGACGTGCCCCTGTGCAGGATTGGGTATTCATGGCATCTAATGCGTCGGGTGGATTCGTCTCCACGCTGGCCACCAACAAGGACCGGTTCCGCAAGACCCTGATCTCGGACCAGGTGTACGAACTGCTCCGCCAGGCCGTCGTCGAGGGCGATCTCGCGCCGAACGACCGCGTGGTCGAATCGGAGATCGCCCGGCGGCTCGGCGTGAGCCAGGCCCCGGTGCGCGAGGCGGTCAAGCGGCTCGCCCGTGAGGGGCTGTTCACGCACGTCCCGCGCCGCGGCCACTTCGTCGTCGAGATCTCCTCGCAGGACGCGGAGTACGCCCGTCAGGTCCGCGAGCCCCTGGAGAGCCTGGCCGCCCGGCTCGCCACCGAGCACATCACCGAGGAACAGCTCACCGAGCTCGACGCACTGGTCGAGCGGATGCACGAGACGGTCGCCGCGAACGACGTCAGCGGCTTCCGTGACGCCGACATAGAGTTCCACACCCTGGTCAGCCAGTACGCGGGCAATCCGTTCCTGGCCCGGATGTGGGAGGTCATCGAGCCGAGCCTGCGCACCCTACGGGCCATCTCCGACCCGCTCTTCGAAGGCGACTGGTGCGCGATGGCCGATGAACACGGCCGTCTCGTCGGCCTGTTGCGGTCCGGGGAGCCCGACAAGGCGGCCGAGGCCTTCGCCGACCACGCGGCCGGCCGCGGACCCGTCCCGGACGCGCGGGAGGCCAGGAAGCCGCGCAAGAAGGCAGCCGCGACGAAGAAGACGACGGCCGGCAGGACAGCGACCGGCAAGACGACGGCGAGGAAGACCGCGGCCGTGAAATCGGCGGCGAAGCCGAACTGATCCATCGGCCGTGGACCCGACCCGGAATTCCTTCCGGATCGGGCCCACGGCCGTGTTGTGCGCAGGCTACCTACGGGCGCCCGCAGTCCACTTCGGTGCCCCGTACTGGTAGGCGCCCAGACTCGGAGTCGCGTCCGTGGAACCGTCATTGATTCCCGGCAGCGGAATCGCCTGATTGCGTGCGGGGGATTCCGCCGTCAGCCGGAAGTCGTGGTTCGCCGCGTCGACGAACAGCGGATCGACGCCCGTGGGGAGGTTGTTGGAGAGCACGAGCCCGCCGTCGGTGGCGCCGTCCAGGCCGCGGATGGTGCCGATGTTGTTGTAGATCCTGGTGCCGGTCGACTGCCCCGGCTCCTTCACGTAGAACAGCGTCATTCCACCGGTGTTGTTGTAGACGCTGTTGTCGTGCGACCCGGTGCCCAGACCGTTGAGCATCACCGTGCCCTCCCGGTTGCCCCAGCCCGCGTTGTTCGCGATCACCAGGTCACTCTGGCCGTTGTCCGCGTAGACCCCCGAGATCCCGAACGTGGTGGAGGTCGTGGCCGGTGCCGGGTCGTGCAGCACGTTGTGGTCGATGGAGGTGCCCATCATCCAGGCGCTGCAACAGGTGTAGATCGCGGCGACGTCCAGGCTGAGCCGGGCGTACCCGGAGATGTCGTTGTACGCGATCAGGTCCTTGCCCGGGGCGAGTCCGCTCACCTCGTTCCACTGGAGGTTGATCCCGCTGCGTCCGACACGGGAGATCGTGTTGTGCGTGACCGTCTGGCTGTTGCCCTGCACGGCGATGCCCGCGGCGTAGGTACCCATGTAGTCGACGTCGTGGATCACGTTGTCCGTGGCGGTGTTGTTCTGTCCGCGCAGCGCGATGCCGTTCCCGGCGCTCAGCGCCAGATCGCTGTTCACGATCTTGTTGTGGGTGCCGTCGAGGATGATGCCGGTGTCGCCGACGCCCCGTGTCACCGTGCTGCCGCAGTCCGTCGCACCCCGGGTGATGTCCGTGTAGTGGGACAGGTAACGGCCGTTGATGCCGTCCAGAGTGACGCCGGTGCTGGAGGGGCCTGTCTTGATCGTGGTGGCGAACAGGCCGATGCCCGCGATCGTCGTGTGACCGGCGTTCGTCAGGTCGAAGCCGAGGGTGCGCCGCTTGGCCTCGACGGTGTGGGTGTCCGGGTCGTCGGTCCCGTACACGTACAGGCGCTTGGCGGTCGGGTCGTAGAACCACTCGCCGGGATGCGCGAGTTCACCGATCTTCCCGGAGAGCGCGTACCGGGTCTCCTTGGGCACCACCTTGTGCACACACGGCGGTGCCGTGTCCAGCGTCACCGAGCCGGTGGCGGAGCTCTTCACGGTGGTGGTGGCCGAGATGTACCAGTAGCCGGTGAGGGCACGCGCACCGTCCCAGTACCCCGCCGGGCGGGTCAGGTCCGCGTCGGCGATGGTGGCGTCCGCGCTGCCCTCACCGGCGTACTGGAGCGTGGGGTCGAGCAGATCGAGACCGGGATACGGCCACTGGGCCTCGATGTCCATCTTCTTGTCGGTGAACACCTGCACGGTGGTCACGTCCGCGCCGAGGTCGACGCCGGTGCTGTAGACGTGCCCGGCCGCCACCGCTTCGCTGAACGGCGAGTCCGCGGCGAACGGGTCGGACCTGGCGATCTCGGTGACATCGGCGGCGGTGACCGGTTCGAAGCCGCCGATCCGGGAGGCCCCGCTCACCGTGACCTCCGCACCAGGGGCGGCGCGGTACGTGATCGGCAGCTCGGCGGTGCCGGAACGGGCCGGCACCACGGTCTCCTCGTACGTGCCGGACAGGACCAGGCAGGTATCGCCCGGAACCATCACGTCGGCACACTTCTGGATGTGCCGGAACGGCGCCCTGGGGCTTCTGCCGCCGACGGTGTCCTGGCCGGACGGCGAGACGTAGTACGTATGCCCCGTCCGGAACTTGACCGGATGGGCGGCGGCGGGCTGACCGGCCACCACCACGGTCAGGGCGGCGAGCAGGGCGGCTGCGGACCACGGTCCCCTGCGGGACCGTGGCATCCATCTCCTCAGCACTCCGTGATCCTCTCTCTTCGTTCGGCTCTCTCTCGGACGGGAAACATCGAGCCCGGCCGTCTCCCTGCGGCCCGTGCTCTCGCGGCTCATCCCTTCACCGCGCCGACGGTGAGGCCGCTGATGATGTGGCGCTGCATGTAGATGAAGAAGATGACCACGGGCGCGACGGCGAGCAGCAGGTTCGGGAACACCTTCGTCAGGTCGGTCGAGTACTGACTGATGCCGGCGTAGATCGCCGTCGTGACCGTGTAGTGCCCGGAGGACGGGCTGAGCAGGATCTGCGGCGAGACGAAGTCGTTCCAGATCCCGATCGAGTTGAGGATCAGCACCGTGACGACCGCGGGGCGCATCAGCGGGAAGATGATGGACCAGAACGTCCGGTACCGGCCCGCGCCGTCGATCGTCGCCGCGTGATCGATGTCCACCGGAATGGTGCGGATGAATCCGACGAACAGGAAGATGCTCACCGGCAGCGTGGTCGCCACATCGTGCGCGACCAGACCGGTCACGGTATTGGCCAGGCCCACCTCGCGCAGCACGTAGATCACCGGGATGATCACGGCCGCGCCCGGGATGAACGTGCCGGCCAGGAAGTACAGCAGCACCAGCTGCGTACGCCGCTTGAGGCTGCGCGCGATCGCGTACGCGGCCGGGCCCGCGAGCAGGATGCACAGCACGTCCACGACCACGACGAGGAACAGCGTGAAGCCGTAACCGCCGATGACGTTGAACTGCGGGCTGTTGATCGCCGCCGACATGTGCTCGAAGGTCAGCCCGCTCAGGGGGATCGAGAACGGGTTGTCGAGGATGTCCTGCTGCGACTTGAAAGCGTTCACCACGAGCAGGTAGATCGGCACGATCATGACGACGAGGAGCACACCCAGAAGGCCCCAGCGCACCGGCGAGCGCGGCTCCTTGTGCTCCGTGCGCCGCGCCGCGACACCACCTTCGGTCGGCGCGGCCTTCGGCCTGTCACGGACCTCTGCCTCTAGTACGACCACCACCGGCTCCTAACTAACCTGTCGCAGCTTGGTCTTGACGGTTGCGCAACGCCGTCACGAGGAGGGCGAGCACGGCGGACACCACCATCAGGAACACTGCCTGCGCGGTCGCGTACCCGACCTTGGTGCCCTCGAAGGACCGGGCGAGAATGAGGTACGTGAACGTCTGTGTCGACCCGGCCGGCCCGCCGCCGGTGAGGCTCACCACGATGTCGTACGCCCGGATGAGCCCCACCAGGTTCAGCACCGTTGCCACGGTGACCACGGGAGCGATCATGGGGATCACGATCCGCAGATTGATCTGTCGCTTGGAGGCGCCGTCGATCGCCGCGGCCTCCAGCAGCTCGGCGGGCACCGTCTGCAGGGCGGCCACGAACAGGACGACGTTGAAGCCGAATCCGGCCCACACGATTACCGCGATCAGCGAGATCAGCGCGAACTTCTCGTCGAAGAGGAAGCCGAGCGGTTCGATGCCGAACTTGGCGAGTGTGTTGTTGATGGCGCCGTTGGTGCCGAGGATCGCCGCCCACAGATAGCCGAGGATCAGCGCGCTGATCACGTGCGGGAAGTAGGCGACGGCCCGGAAGAAGGAGTTCGTGCGCGAACGGCCCTTGAGGGCCAGCGCGTACACGAGCCCCAGTCCCACCATGAGCACCGTGCCTGCCAAGGCGATCAGCCCCGTCACGTACCAGGCGTCCGACGAACTCGGGTCGTCGAACAGGTGCTTGTAGTTGTCGAGCCCGGTGAACGTGGCGGTGGAGAAGCCGTCCCAGTCGGTCAGGCTGAGATACACCGCGACGCCCACCGGCACGACCGTCATCACCGTGTAGAGCAGGACGGCCGGGCCCATCATCCCGAAGGAGATCGCCGAGTCTCGCAGCCTCGCCCGACGCCGCTGCTTGAGCCCTGCGTTCAGCTCTGCGAGTTCCACCACTTGTCCAATCCGTCGGCCGCGCCCGCGGGGGACGAGCCCGTGTACAGGGACTGGATCTGCTTGTTCAGCTCGTCGCTGAACCCGGCGATCGGCTGGTTCTTCCCGGACTTCACGATCACCGACGGCGCCTTGTCCAGGATCTTCTGCACGGACGAACCGAGACTGGACATCGGGTAGGTGAAGCCCTCGCGCAGATTGGCGTCGGAGGCGAGCTGGCTCTTGATGGCCTTCGGGTCGGTGGTCGTCCACTTCACGAACTCGATCGCCTCGGCCTTGTGACGGGACTTGTTCACGACGACGTACGGGTTCGAGATGTTGCCGAACTGGCCCGACGGGTAGGCCCCGTCGGTCGGCATGGTGAAGACGCCGATCTCGTCGCTCTTCTTGGCGGCGTCGGCGGCGGGCACGAAGAACGAACCCATGATGTACATGGCGGACTTGCCGTTCAGGAAGGCCGTCTGGCCGTCCGCGTAGGTGAGGCCGAGCGCACTCTTGTCCAGGTATCCCTCGTCGATCCAGCTCTTGTAGTGCTCCAGGTAGGGCAGGTAGTCGCTCTTGGCGAAGGAGGCCTTGCCGTCCTTGCGCTTGGCCGTCCACGCGGGGTCGGCGGTGAGCACACCCGCGTCGGCCATCATCGAGAACTGGGAGCCGGTGACCCACTGCCCGGCGGTCTGCAACGGCTTGTAGCCGGCCCCCTTCAGGCTGCCCATCGCCGCCGTGAACTGATCCATGGTCCGGATGCTCGTGGCGTCGATCCCGGCCTTCTCGAAAGCGGCCTTGTTGTAGAAGACGAGCGACTGGATCTGCTCACCCACACCGACCACGTAGTGCTTGCCGTCGATGGCGTACTGGTCGGCCAGCGGAGTCTTGGCTGTCCAGGGCTGGTCGGACAGGTCGGCGAAGAGCGACGCGGTATCGGCGGTCGGCGTGATCTGCTGGGCGACGTCCGGCGGGTCGCCCGCGGCCAGGTCCTGCCTCAGCTTCGCGTCCGCCGAGATGGTTCCGGTCAGTTCGAGCTTGACCGTCACACCGGGGTGGGACTTCTCGTAGGTGTCGAACAGATCGTTCCAGTACTTCTCCGTCAGGTTCGGCGTGATGTTCACGATGACGCGGAGGGTCGTGCCCTCCGAGGCCTGGTCGGACCCATTGCCACAGGCGACGGCCGATGCCATCACCAGGGGAGCCAGGGCGAGTCCGCAGGTACGACGCCACATTGTTTTCATCGGGACACGCTCCGTTGCGTAGTCGTGAATAATCGATAGCTGGTATTCAGCCGCAGAGTTCCCGGTGGAGCAGTAGTGGGAGGGGGCCGCGGGCGGTCATCGGTGGTGGCCGCCCGGCGAGGTGGTGCGATGCGGTGGGGGCGGGGCAGAGCCCTCGCCTCCGTGACTATCGTCTATCGATTGCTGATGCTAGGGGCGGCACCCCGCTTCTTCAAGGGTGCTGCGCCAAACCTCTGAGTTCGTTCTTCCGGCCGTTGCCGTCCCCGTGGGCGAGCAACCACCCTGCGACTGCGCGGCCTTGGGCTGCGGGGGAGCGGACCGTGAGCGGAAGCCGGGTGGATCGGGTTCGCCAACTCCCCCTCAGGCGCGAGTCTTCGTCCGCCCCCGACGCCACCGCGTCGGAGCCGTCATCCGCGCTCGGCGCCACCGCAAGGCGCTCGACCGACGGTCTCACCACCGAGGTCACTCCTGCCCGTCCAACTCCAGCTCGATCACCGGGAGCAGCACGTCGGGCCGGGCGACGGGGAGAGTCAGGGTGAGGGTGCCCGCCGGCTGGTCCGGCGGCGCGAGATTGTTGTGCTCGTGCCGTGCGCCGTCCATCTCGTGGAAGCGGATCTCGGAGCCGTCGTGCAGGAGTTGGGCGTACCGCACGCGCCCGGCCAGTCCCGGCAGGTGGAGGTGTTTCAGGGGCCAGGCCAGCAGGTGCAGATACAGACGGGTGCCGGACTGCGTGTACAGGGCGTTGGCAGGTGCCTGGAAGGCGCTCGGCCCCGCACCATGTACGGACCGGGCGTGCAGGCCGGTCCACTCGCCGATCGCGCGGAGCGTGGCGCGGGCCCGGGGATCCAGGGCGCCGCGGCCGGTGGGCCCGACGTTCAGAATGAGGTTGCCGCCGCAGGCGACGGACTGCACCAGCATGCGGACCAGCAGCGCGGGGTCCTTGTAGTCGTGGTTGTCGCGGTCGTACCCCCACGAGCCGTTGAGTGTGTGACAGGCCTCCCACATCACCCGCTCGCCGCCGCGCTCCAGCGGCCGGTCGGGCTGATACTGCTCGGGCGTCACGTAGTCGCCCGGTATGCCGAGCCGGTCATTGACCAGAATGCCCGGCTGCAACTCCCGTACCAGAGCGAGGAGGTTCGTCGCTCCCCATTCCTGTGGACCCTTCTCCGGATACGTGAAGTCGAAGAACAGCAGGTCGATGGGGCCGTAATCGGAGAGGAGCTCGCGTATCTGACCCTCCATGTACGCCCGGTAGCGCGCCATGTCACGAGGCTCCCGCCGGGCCTCGGTGTCCCGCAGCGGGTGGTGTTCGTCGACCGTGAAGTCGGCGTGGTGCCAGTCGAGCAGTGAGTAGTACAGCCCGACTCGCAGGCCCTCGGCGCGCATCGCGTCGACGAACTCGCGCACCAGGTCGCGACCGGTCGCATGCACCGAGGTGTAGTCGGAAAGCGCCGAACCGAACAGGCAGAAACCGTCATGGTGCTTGGCGGTCAGCACTGCGTACCGCATCCCGGACTCCCGTGCGGTACGCGCCAGTTGCCTGGCGTCGAACAGATCGGGATCGAACCGCGTCAGGTAACGGTCGTACTCCCGCTGCGACATGGCTTCCCGGCTGCGCACCCACTCGTGCCGCGCTGCCAGGCTGTACAGGCCGAAGTGGACGAAGAGCCCGAAGCGTGAGGCCTCGAACCACCCAGTGCGGGCAGGGGAGTCGGTGGGATCGGTGGAAGCATCGGTCACGGACGGCTCCAGACGCATTGACATCACTAATCGATTGGCTGTTATCTACCATCGATAGGCGATGATGTCACTGGCGTGGCGTGCGGCGAGCACGCGGAGAGGCAAGTGCATGCACCCGATTGGGGATCAGGAAGCGCCGTCGACGGGGGCGACCCGCATCAAGGGGATGGAGGAGTCCCGTACTTATGAGTCGATGCGAGCGCCGGTCCACACCTCGGCCTACGTACGACCGACGTCTCGGATGGTGGAAGCCCTCAGGGACGTGAGCGCGGCGACGGCCTGCGCGAAGCTGCATCAGATGGGCATCACCCGGACGTTCATCGACGGACCCGTACCGCTGCACCGCGAACCGGACGTCAAGATCACCGGCGGTGCGGTGACGCTGGAGTTCCTGCCGCAGCGCGAGGACGTCTTCAACGGCGCGGAGCAGGAGGACATCGAGCGCAAGACCCCGCTGTGGGGCGTCCTCGAATCCATCCAGCCCGGCGACGTGCTCGTCGTTTCGGCCCGGGGCAGCCACTTCACCGGCTGTCTCGGCGACATGCTCGTGCGCTACTTCAAGCTGCGCGGCGGCGCCGGGATCGTGGTGGACGGACGGGTACGGGACGCGGCCCGGGTCCGCGCACTGGGCGTGCCCATCTGGTGCACCGGGGTCACCCCGCACTACGCCTCGCAGACGGAGCTGTTCCCGTCCGCGTTCAACGTGCCCGTGGGCGTGGGCGGCTCCCTGGTGACGCCCGGTGACCTGATCGTCGCCGACGAGGACGGCGCCGTCGTCGTACCGCAGCAGAACGCGATCCCGCTCGCTGAGGACTCCCTGCTGCACCAGGACCGGGAGGAGTTCGCCCGCCGCCGCCTGGACGAGGGCGGACGGCTCTCCGACTACTACCCGCTCACCGGCGAAGGCCTGTCCGAGTACCTGGCCAGCCGGCCCGCCGCCACCTGAGCCCCGGGGCCGGGGTCCGCGTCAGAACAGCTCGGCGCCACCGCGCTGTTCGCGCGGACCCCGCGTCAGAACCGGCGGGCGCACCCGCGCTGTTCGCGGATCCCGGGTCCCATGGCGGACCGCCGCACTCGGTCGCGCACTGCCATTGCCGGATTCTGATCCCCGTCGATCCCTGCCGGCCCGGGGTGTGCGAGGCTCCGTCCGTGAGCAATTCCGCAGCGGCCGCCGTTCTTCTCACAGCCGACCTGAGGCAGGCGATTCGTGCCGTGCGAACACTGCTGGCGGTCGCCGACCTCACCCATGCCGAGGTGGACTTCGAGACGACGATTCACACGCCGCAGGTCCTGAGCCGCGTTCAGGAGGTGCTGCCCGACCTCGAGTGGTGGGCTGTGAAGGGCAGGGAGAGCGGTTCTTCGGAATCGGGCGACGACCCGGCGGCGTGCCTGCCGATCAGGGTGTTCGACTGGGGCCGGCCGCTGGACCGCGCCGAACCGCGCCGAACCGTTCATCTCCGCTGTGGCGGGCACCGCGGCGGCCGTGCGCTGGGATCTGAACGCGTGGCCCGAAGTGCCGGAAGCCGGCCTGGCGGCCGTCTCCCAGAAGTACGCCTACCTCACCCTCACGGTCAACTCCCTTGATCTGTACCAGGACGAGCCTTCGCCGGACCACACCGTTCACGTGCACACGAATGGCGCGGACGGCAGTGAGCGGCGCGTCGAGTGGCTCGCCCAGTGCGTCGGAGGACGGGCCACCGGCAGAGTGGAATCCGCGCCGATCTAGGCTCTCTCACTCTCTGAAACCGGCTCGGATACGGCAGTGGGCGAGGTCGCCGTATCATCCGGCGCCGACGAGAGAACTCGCCCACGGGGCCCTGGCGCGGGCCGGGTGGATCGACCGCAGCGCGGCCAGGGTGTTCGCGGCGCCCCTCTCGCCCAGGCATCCAGGTGCGATTCGCGTCCCCGGGTGAACCTATGCGGTCACTGCACCGGCGAAGCCCGACATCGGATTCCTGAGGTAGGGGGCGCGAGGACAAGGCCCTGCCATGTCCTCGGCACGGTCCCTGGGGAACCTGCGCTCGCCACGGCTGGTCCACCCGCCATTGGTCGGGCATACGGGTGCGGATCTGCACGCGGACGGGGCGGGAGGAGTTGCGGGAGGCGGCCGGCGAGGTCGTCCCGGTTACTTCGGGTCGCGGTTGAACTGCGCCGTCGACCAGCGGTGGCCGAGCGCGATCAGGCCGATGCACCAGGCGATCGCGATCCAGCCGTTGTTGCCGATCCCGGTGCCGAGGAGGAGGCCGCGGAGGGTTTCGATGGCGGGGGTGAAGGGCTGGTACTCGGCGATCGGCTGGAACCAGCCGGGCATGCTGTCAGCTGGAATGAAGGCGCTGGAGATGAGGGGGAGGAGGATCAGCGGCATGGCCATGTTGCCGGCAGCCTCGGGGTTCGGGCTGGCCAGGCCCATGCCGACCGCGATCCAGGTCAGCGCGAGGGCGAAGAGCACGATGAGCCCGAATGCTGCCAGCCACTCCAGGGCGGTGGCATCCGTGGAGCGGAAGCCGATGACCACGCCGACGGCGCCGACGAGGACCACGCTCATGACGGATTGCAGCACGCTGCCGACGACGTGCCCGACGAGCACCGAAGGGCGGTGGACCGCCATCGTGCGGAAACGGGCGATGAGGCCCTCGGTCATATCCATGGAGACGTACACGGCGGCCCCGATCACGGTGCTGCCGATGGTCATCAGCAGCAGGCCCGGGACGATGTAGGCGATGTACTCGGAGCGGTCGGCGGCGCCGCCACCGATGCCCGCGCTCATCACGTCGCCGAAGATGTAGACGAAGAGCAGCAGCATCATGATCGGCGTGAGCAGCAGGTTCAGGGTCCCCGACGGGTAGCGCCGCGCGTGCAGGAGGTTGCGGCGCAGCATCGTCGACGAGTCGCGTACGGCGAGGGAGAGGGAGCTCATCGGACATCCTCCTTGGTCTTCTGGCTCGGCACGCCGGAGCCGGTCAGGGCGAAGAACACGTCATCGAGGTCGGGGGTGTGCACGGTCAGCTCGTCCGCCTCGATGCCGGCCGAGTCCAGCCGGTCGAGAATGGAGCGCAATTCGCGCTGACTGCCGTCGCTGGGGATGGACAGCGAAAGTGCCTCGTCGTCCCGGGAGACCCCGCTCAGGGCGTCGGCGGCGGACTGGTACGCGACCGGTTCGGTGAAGCGGAGCCGGATGTGCCCGCCCGGGACGAGCCGTTTGAGTTCCTCGGCGGTGCCCTCCGCGGCGATCCCGCCGTTGTTCAACACAGCGATGCGGTCCGCGAGTTCGTCGGCCTCCTCCAGATGCTGGGTGGTGAGGAAGACGGTCACGCCGTCGGAGACGAGTTCGCGGATGATCTGCCACATGTTGTGACGGGAGCGGGGATCGAGGCCGGTGGTGGGCTCGTCGAGGAAGATGATCCGCGGGCTGCCGACCAGCGTCATCGCGAGGTCGAGGCGGCGCTTCATGCCGCCCGAGTAGGTGGAGGCGGGCTTCTTCGCGGCCTCGGTGAGGTCGAAGCGTTCCAGCAGCTCGGCGGCGACCCGCCGCCCCTCGCTCTTGGACAGGTGGTGCAGGTCCGCCATGAGGAGCATGTTCTCCTCGCCGGTGATCAGACCGTCGACGGCGGAGAACTGCCCGGTGACACCGATCGCGGTACGGACCGCCTGCGGGTCGGCGGCCAGGTCGTGACCGCCGACGTGCAGATCACCGGCGTCGGCGGCGATGAGTGTGGACAGGATCTTCACGGCAGTGGTCTTACCGGCGCCGTTGGGCCCGAGCAGTGCGAACACGGACCCGGCCGGGATGTGCAGATCGATGCCGTCGAGGACGAGCTTCTCGCCGTACGACTTGCGCAGCCCGACCGCGGAGACGGCGTTCGGCGACGGGTGGTCCGCACTCTGACTGGACGTGGGCATGGCAGATGGAGGCATGGTGACTTCCTTTCGAAGTCTGAAGACACAGGGGAGTGGAACCTGCATCGGAACCCGGATCGAGCGACGGTCTGTGACTGCACGTCATTCGTGTCGGCCAGAGGGGGAAACGATGTCGAGCGGCCCGGCGCCGGAGACCTGCTCGCCGGGGCATCGGCAGGATCGAGTCAGGTCTCCGCGGGGCCAGCACGACCACCTCGGTGGGCAAGGCCGGCTGCGGCTTCGGGTGGCCGGCCGGCCCGCGCCTGCTCGCGCTGCGCCGAGGCGAACGAACCGTGCCTGCGGGCTACGCCCACTGGCACGAGGTGGCGGGTGTTACTTCTCGGCTGTTCCGGGTTCCCGGCCGAGGGACTCCTGGTAGATGTCCGCATAGGTGCGTGAGTCCTTGACCAGGTCGTCGCAGAACGCGGCAACGTCCGTGCCGATGAGTTCCAGGACCCCCTTTCCCGCGGCGGCGCCCTCCTCGAAGAAGTCGACGATCCCGGGGAGCAGGGGCCCGTCGGGAAGGTCGACCGGTCCGACCTTGAACAGGTACCTCTGAATCTCCTTGTAGACGATCCGGTAGTCCGGCGGGAGTGCCTTGACCCGGGCCATGTGCGCCCGCCACTGCTTCTTGCCCTCGATGATGTCCTGGATGCCCACGTCAGCCTCCCAGCCGGCTCAGTTTCCTTGCGACGTTCCTGTTCAACTGCTCGCGCCAACGGTCGCGGTAGGTTCGAGACCCTTCTCCACCGGCCAGCGCCGCGCAGAAGCCCCGGATGTCGTCGCCGAGCACCTCGTGGACGCTCTGCCCGTCCGCCGCTGTTTCTTCGAGCAGCCCCAGGGCGGCGTCGAGGATCGGCATCAGGTTGCGGCCGGTGAAGCCCCCATGGGGAAAGAGGTGGACTTTGATCTGTTTCCACGCCGCCCGGTAATCGTCCGGCAGGGCCTCGGCCCGGGCTTCGAACGTCTTCCATTCCCTGGTGAGATCGCTGCCTGTGATGGTCTCCCAGAAGTTCATCTCCCGCCCTCCTTGAGCCTGTCGATGCGTGACGATACGTACTGCCATTTCGCCCAGAACTTCGCGAGTTCCTCGCGGCCGGCGTCGTTGAGCGCGTAGAACTTGCGCGGCGGACCGACACCGGACGGTCGTTTCGTCACCTGGACGAGTCCGTTCCTCTCCAGCCGCAGCAGGATGGTGTACACCGTCCCCTCGATGACATCGGCGAAGCCGAGCTCGTTCAGCTGGCGGGTGATGGCGTACCCGTAGGTTTCCTCGCTGCCGATGATTTCGAGCACGCACCCTTCGAGCGTGCCCTTCAGCATTTCCGTCAGGTCGTCCATCGCGAGTCCTCCTCGACCGTCTCGGTACTACGTGCTACCGAGTACCAGTACACGGTATCACCGAGTAGTGGAGGATGTCAGCGATCGATGAACACGGGCCGGATCGTGGAATGAAGGAAGGGACTCGGCCGCTCGCAGTCCCCACTCTCCTGCGAGCCCTCCGGGGCATGGCCCGGCGCCACCAGGTACGCCGTCGGCGGCGTCGGCCGGCCTCAGGACGACCGGGTCGACTCGCAGCAGCCGGAATGCGGCGGAGCGTGAGGTGGTGACGCCGCTTCATCTGCCCGAGATATGCCGAGGCCCGGGACCTACAATCGGCCGGGATGTCGATTCCAGGCGAGGGGGCTGCACGAAGTGACGCCGAGGGATGGGCAGGAAGAGATCGTCGTCCGTGTGTCGGAGGATCGAGCCGTCGTGATCGATGTCCCCTCCGAGACGAAGCCGTCACGTTGGGGGCGCTGGGTTACCGACCTCACCTCCGGCGAATGGGCGGCCCTCGTGCGGACACTGGACCCGGCGACCCGGTCCTTCATCGAGTCTCAGCGGCTGACCGCCCGTCTGGTCGAAGTCGACCAGACCTCCCGCGAGGTGATGAGGGCCGGCAAGGTGATCACCGAGGGAGGGGGGTGGATCCAGAGCGCCATCCGTGACGACCGAGGTCGAGTGACACGTCTGATGCGTATCCGCCCCGCCACGGGTGCCGCCGCCCTGTCAGGTGGGGCGGCCGTCCTGGGTGCCATCGCGGCTCAGGCTCAGACCGCTGAGATGGCCCGGGACATCAAGGCCATGCGACAGCGGCTGGACGAGATCTACGCGTATCTGCAGTCCGATCAGATCGGTGCTGTCGAGAACGCCGTCGAGCAGATCGAGGACTTGGTTGAGCGGCTACGTGCTCACGGCAAGCGCGGCGTCAGGGCGAGCGAGTTCTCGGTCATGAAGAACAGCCTGGGTGATGCGAGGCACAAGTGCCTTCGCCATCTCCAGGATGCGGTCACGAGGTTGGAGAACGCCGAGCGGAGGTCCCCGCGCAAGACGGAGAAGAGCGTGGGTGAGGGGGCGGTGGAGGAGGTGATGCTGTACCTCGATCTGATGGCGAAGTGCTACGCGGCTACGGTCCAGTTCGGACTCGCCGAGATCTCCTTCGAGTATCACAAGAAGAATCCTGACGTCGCCAGGACCCTGGCCGAGCGCATCACTCGGTCCACCGGCGAGCTCCGTGCCGAGATCGAAGACGTCCATGGTCGGCTCGGCCGGCTTGACGAGAGCGTCCGTGCCCGGTTCCGGCCCGCCTCGAAGCATGTGAATGTGCCGTCCTGGGCGTCAGGAGCAATCGCGACAACTGCATCCGCCACTGCGAAAGGTCTGGCAGGAAAGTCTGTGGCCCTGGGCAGACTTCGTGGAACCCCGATGTCGCTCCCCGCGACGTCTGTCGCCGTTGGCGCCGGCGTACTGCTGCTCGGTATCGGGGGCTTCGACGCCGTGGCTCAGTCCCGTGCGGTGAAGAAGCTGGAAGAACGCCTGGGTCGTCTCGCGGGAGCCAGCGACAGAAGCTCCCGAAACATTGACCAGGTGGCACCGAGTCTTGAAGTGCTCCGAACCCTGACCGGAGAACTTGTCGGACCCGGCGAGTGAGCTCACTGCTCTCACCCGGGGCGCGACCTCCGGCAACGGGCTCCAGGACTGCGGGTGCACGAGGACTGCGAGGAATGTGAGGCCACCGAATCGAGACGGGCGCAGCCGACTCGCACCGTTGGCGCAGAGAAGGTCCAGCTCCATCGGTGCCGTGCCGGGCCCGGAGACGTCCTGGACGGCGCCGGTGACATCCACGTGTTAGCCGCCGACCGAGACGCATCGGATCAGCCGGTCCTTGGGGCGGTCCGGCTCGGTGAAGGCGGCCAGGGTGGCGGTACCCATGGGTGGTGGTCCTCTCGAATCGGGCGGAGAACAGATGCTTGGCCCAGCGATCATGCGTCAACCGGCTCCCGCTTCGGCTGCTTACGAAACAGCGCCAGCAGCCCTACGCTGCTGTGTCATGCGGGAGACACGCCTCGACACGACTCGGATCCGAGCGGCTCGCCGGGTGATCGACCCGGCTTTTCTCGACACACCGCTGTACCGCTGCGAGGCGTTGGAACCCGGCCTCGGGTGCACGGTGAGCATCAAACTCGAAACGGCGAACCCCGTCCGCAGCTTCAAGGCCCGAGGCGCCGAGGTGGTCGCGAGCCTGCTCGCCGACATCGGCCCGCGAGCCGTGGTGTGCGCCAGCGCGGGCAACCTCGGCCAAGCCCTCGCCTGGTCCGGTCGTGGCCGGGGGCTCGACGTCACCGTCGTGGCATCCCGCTTCGCGACTGCGGCCAAGCTTGATCGCATCCGCGCGTTGGACGCCAGGTTGGAACTGGTGGACGGCGACCACGAGATGGCGCGCGAGCGTGCCGCGGCCATCGCGCGGTGCGACGGCATCCGGCTGCTCGAAGACAGCCTGGACATCGAGACCTGCGAGGGAGCGGCGACCATCGGCCTGGAACTGGTCGACACCGCGACATCGTTCGACACGGTCCTGATCGCCCTTGGCGGCGGGGCGCTGGCCACGGGCGTAGGTCATGTGGTGAAGACCTTGGCGCCCGAGGCCGAGGTGATCTGCGTCCAGCCGCTGGGCGCACCGGCGATGACCCACTCGTGGCACAGGCGGCGCGTCGTCACCACCGACTCGACCGACACCATCGCTGACGGCGTCGCCGGCCGGCGTCCCGACCCGGCCGTCCTGGACGACCTCCTCCTGGTCGCGGACGACGCCGTCCTGGTCCAGGAGGCGTCGATCATCGCCGGTATGCGGATGCTCCTCGACCACGCCGGCCTCGTCGTCGAACCGTCGGCCGCGCTCGGCATCGCGGCGATCCTCGAAGACCGTGACCGTTTCGCCGGCCGACACGTGGTCACCATCGTGTGCGGCAGCAACGTCGACGTGGACGCCTACCACCGCTGGGTGGGCGCGGCTCCCGGCCACTGGTCTTGATGAGCGCGCGAAGAGTACCGGCCGTACCCTCCTCACTCGTACGCACCACCCGATGCCCCCCAGGACAGGTGAAATCGAGCACCTCGACGCGATCGGTGATGGCGAGGTCATGCCCGAGGAAGGGGAACCCGAAGTCGTCTTCTGTCGGGCCGAGTTCGGGCCGATCGGCCACCAGCACCACCCCGGCCGGCAATGGGCCGAACGCGGCGGCAGGCACAAGGCCCCGGCCACGAGCCTCGGCCCCCGGCCACGAGCGAGACCGAGGTGGTGGGTGCCATGGGCACCATGCGGTCCGGTCCCTGCGTCCGTGAGCAACGAGGTTTCCCGTCGGTCGCCCGATCGGCGGGGTCACGCCCTCGGAGAGATGACCCCTGCCACGGCGCGGACGCGCGCCGCTCGTGCATCACACGGACGGGCCCTCAGCCCTCGAGCTTCCGGCACAGAAGGGCGTCCGGGGTGCTCCCCTTGGCCCAGGCGGCGGTGAAGGCGACACCCGCCACGTACTCATCGGTTCGGCACTGGCCCTTGTAGTTGCCCAGGGCGAACTCGCCGCCCGGCTCCCCGGCAGGCCGGCTGTCCCCGCGGTCGAACCAGACGGTCCGACCGTTCATGCCGAGCGGGCGGCCCGCAGGAGTGCACAGGGCCGCCGACACCCGCTGCCCACGCACGCTGTACCCGGACATGAACTCGTCCACTCCGCACTGGAACTTGGTGTAGCCGCCGGCCCAGTCGCCCTGCTGGACGTTGCGCTCGTCGCGCACCACCGCGGGCAGCGCACCGGCCGGGGCCGTCGGGGCAGCTCCGGCGTCGGTGCACAGCCCCCGGCCACCGCTGTGCGCCAGACCGGTGAGACGCTGGCCGTCGGGGCACACCCCCTTACGGGCTCCCGGATCCCAGTCTCCCCGCGCTCGTGTCCGCAGCGACTGGACCGCGTCCGCGTGATCGAGGTCGAGCATGTCCCATGTATCGGAGGCGGGGACCGGGCCGCTCTTCTGCGGTGCGCCGACGAGCCGGCTCCAGTCGGCCGTGCGCCAGTCACCGGAGCCGAGGATTCCCGACCGGCGGCCCTGCGCGTCGTAGTTCAGGATCGACCAGGTGCCGTGCCCGGTCCATCCGACCAGCGGCCAGTAGGCGAAGTCGGCGTCCCGGTCGATCAGGTAGTCCACGAAGTTGCCGAACCACGTGCGGGCCTGCGGGGCCGTCTCGTCACTGCCGATGCCGAACTCGCTGATCCATACCGGGGCGGTGAAGTGACGTCCGGTCTCGCCGGCGACGAAGAAGGCCTGACGGTCCAGCGTCGCGAACAGGTCTTCGCGGGACAGTTCTTGATAGCGCGGATCGTGGGTTTCGCCGAGGCCGCTCGCCCCCGTGTGGTTCGGACCCGTGTAACCGTAGAAGTGCGCCGAGTACACGAGCTTGTTCGAGGCCACCAGAGTGTGCGACACCGTTCGCGCCGGCTCCAGCGTGGGGCGCCAGTGGGAGAACCCGTCGAGCGGGATGCCCTGCCAGTTGATGCCTTCGACGATCACCAGCAGGTCGGGGTTGGCCTCGGCCAGGAGCCGGTCACCGAGGTGTTGGGAGGCGGCCCACCAGTCGTGGTCGTCGCCCTGGTTCCAATTGGCGTCATCGGTGACGGTACGGCGGACCTCGTTGTAGAGATCGGCTCCGACGACGCGCTCGTTGTCCTTGTATCGGCGGGCGAGGGCGATCCAGTCGCTCTCCCACTGTGCGGTGGACTGACTGGTGTTCCAGCGCTCGTTGCCGTCCAGGCCACAGCAGAAGCGTGAGGTGTTGGTGTGGTTGTTGAGGATCACCGCGAAGCCTTCCGCCGTCGTGGCGGCGATGACGGCGTCGAAGACCTGGAGCGGAGTCCTGCCCCGCAGCTGTGGGTTGGCGGCGACCGAGGCGTCGGGGACCGGCGCCTGGTCGTGCAGCATCTCGTTCGAGAACGGCAGGCGGATGCTGTTGATGCCCAGCGCGTGGAAATCGGCGAGGATCGTCCGGATCGGAGTGCGATCCAGACCGAGCGGCATCTGGTCGGCCTTCTCGCCGTCATGGTGGTTCGCGGGGTCGTCGATGTCTCCGGACCCGGTCCAGGACCCCTGTGCGCCGTGCCAGTTCGCGGACTTGAGTTTGAAGCGGTTGCCGGAGGCGTCGACGATGTACCGGCCACGGGTGCTCAGGGGAGCGGTCCACGTGTCGGCCGGGCCGATGGCGTCGTCCGCGGCCGGTATCCGGGTAGGAGGCGGCGCGTTCGTGGCGGCCGTCGCCGTGGCGGCTCCGAGCGCTCCGAGGAGTAACGCCCCGGAGAGCAGTGCCGGAAAGAGGGTTCGTCTCACTGTGTCCTCCGCAGGAAGGGCAAGGGGTGTGGGGGATGGCGCTGTTCGCGAACCGCGGGACCGCCGCCCTTCGACGGGCGGCGACGAGGCCCCGTTGTGCCCCGGATCGGGCTGTCACCCCTCCGGCACGGGCGGTGCGGCCGCCGTCCGTGACATCGCCGGGGAGACGGTGAACGCGGCGTGCACGGCGGCGCTCACCCGGGCGGCGACCACCTCGGGGGTGGAGGCGTCGAGCTTGCCGTCGAGGTGCAGGAACGCCAGACCGTGGACGAGCGCCCACACGGTGGTCCACAGCGCCTCCGGATCGGCGCCGGGGAAGGCGCCGCGGACGATGCCGCGGACGTATTCGGAGATGAGGGTGGTCGCGGCGACCCGTTCCTCGTCGTTCGGATCGCAGGGCTCGGCGAACATCACCCGGAACAGCGCCGGGTGGTCGAGCGCGAAACGGACGTAGGCGACGGCGACCGCGGCGAGATCCTCGGGTGTCGTGGGCGAGGGGTGCGCCGCGGTCAGGCACCCGGCCAGCTCGCCGTAGCCCTCCGCGGCGACCGCCGACACGAGTGCCTCACGGTCCGCGAAGTGACGGTAGGGGGCCGTCGGCGACACACCGGCCCGTCGGGCGACCGCACGCAGCGACAGCCCGGCGCTGCCGTCCTCCTCCAGCAACTCCCGCGCCGCGCGCAGGCAGGCGGCGCGCAGATCGCCGTGGTGGTACGCACCGGCCTGCGACACAGGTCACACTCCCTGAAGTTTACAGTGCTTACATTGCCACTTAATGTGAACGGTGCGTACATCGTAATCGGTGGAGATGGGAGAGGGGAACCAGGATGACCAGCGAGCTGTTCTCGCCGCTGCCCCTGCGCTCCGGGCAGGTACTCGGCAACCGGATCGCGAAGGCTGCCATGGAGGAGAGCATGGCCGGCGGCGGCCGGCTGCCCGACCGGCAACTGCTGACGCTGTACCGGCGCTGGGCCACCGGCGGCGCCGGGCTGCTGATCACCGGCAACGTCATGGTCCACGCCGAGGCGCTGACCGGCCCCGGTGGTGTCGTGCTCGACGACACCGCGCCGCTGGAGCCGTTCGCCGAGTGGGCCGAGACCGGCAAGTCCGGCGGCGCTGCGATGTGGATGCAGATCAACCACCCCGGCCGCCAGGTCCGGGCCGGCATGCCCGGCGTCGTGTGGGGCCCGTCCGCCGTCGGCGTCGACCTGGGACGGCACAGCAGTCGTTTCGGCCGCCCGGTCGCCATGTCCCCCGAGCAGATCCATGCCACCGTGCACCGGTTCGCCGTCACGGCCCGCCGTGCCGAGGAGGCGGGGTTCGACGGTGTGGAGGTCCATGCCGCGCACGGATATCTGCTGTCGCAGTTCCTGTCGCCCCTGGTCAACCAGCGCACCGACGAGTGGGGCGGCTCGCTCGCGAACCGGGCCCGGATGCTGCTGGACGTCGTCCGCGCGGTCCGGGCCGCCGTCTCACCGTCCTTCGCGGTCGCGGTGAAACTCAACTCCGCCGACTTCCAGCGCGGCGGGTTCGACGCCGACGACGCCCGGCAGGTGATCGGGATGCTCGAACCGCTCGGCGTCGACCTGGTGGAACTGTCCGGCGGCAGCTACGAGAGCCCCGCGATGTCCGGCCGCCCCGCCGATGACCGTACCCGGGCCCGTGAGGCCTACTTCCTGGACCTGGCGAAGGACCTGGTCGGGACCAGCTCCCTCCCGCTGATGCTCACCGGTGGAATCACCCGGCGCGCCACCGCCGGGAAGGTCCTCGGCATTGGCGTTGCGGTCATCGGGATCGGCACCGCTCTCGCCGTCACCCCGGACCTGCCCGACCGCTGGCGGAACCACCGCGAGGCCGACCGGCAGATGCCGCGCGCCGGCTGGTCCGACAAGGCCCTCGCCTCGGCCGCCGGCATGGCCCAGGTCCGCCATCAGATGCGCCGCCTCGCCCGTGGAAGCGACCCCAGGCCCGGCACCCATCCGGCGTACGCCCTGTTCTCCGAGTGGCGAAAGGACCAGCGGGCACTGCGTCGGTACCGTGCCTGGCTTTCCGCGTCGCAGGAGGCCGGGACGGTTGACCGGCCGGTGTGAGCGGCGTTCGTTCCCGGCAGACCGTCTCACCGCTGTGACGGCACCGGCCGGCCGGGAGGACGCGGCGAGCCGGCCCGCCCCGGGCACGGAGGGGAGCCGGACCCGGGCCGCCCACGGGTTCACGGGGCGAGGGCGCGTGCGGACCGGATGCGGGTGTCGTCTCAGCCGTCGTGCAGCGCCGTCCTCAGGGCGTCCACGGCGAGCTTGCGTGCCACGTTGGCGGCGCGGGTGTCTCGCAGGCTGTCCAGGAGAAGGAAGTCGTGGACCATGCCCGCGACCCGGACGGAGGTGACGTCGACCCCCGCCTCGCGGAGCCTGTTGGCGTACTGTTCGCCCTCGTCACGCAGGACATCGGCCTCGTCGGTGATGACGAGGGTGGTGGGCAGCCCCCGGAGCTGCTCCAGGGAGGCCCGGAGCGGGGAGGCATGCGCCTCGGCACGCTGGGCAGGGTCGGTGGTGTAGGCGTCCCAGAACCACTTCATGCCGTCGCGGGTGAGGTAGTGGCCCTCCGCGAACTGGGCATAGGACGGGGTGTCGAAGCCGGCGTCGGTCACCGGGTAGAGCAGGACCTGCGCCTTGAGGCCGAGGCCACCGCGCTCCTTGTTCATGAGCGCGAACACCGTCGACATGCAGCCGCCGACCGATTCGCCGGCCACCGCCACCCGGGAGGCGTCTAGGCCGTGCTCCGCGCCGTGTTCCAGGACCCACTGGCCGACGGCGTAGTTCTGCTCCACCTGAGTGGGGTACTTCGCCTCCGGCGCGCGGTCGTAGACGGGAAAGACACCGGCCGCCCCGGCGCCGACGGCCAGCTCGCGGAAGAGGCGGTCGTGCGTCCGGTCGTCGCCGAAGACCCACCCGGCACCGTGGATGAAGAAGACCACGGGCAGCGGTCCGGTGGCTCCCCGGGGCCGGATGACACGGGTGCGGACCGTGCCCCACCGGCCCGCGTCCACCTCGACCCACTCCTCGTCGACATCGGGCCGCGGCACGCTCGGGTCGCTCTGCAGACCCAGAAGAAGCTCCCGCCCCTTCTCGGGCGGGACCTCGTAGATCCGTGGGTGCGGATCGGTCGCCTCGGCCAGTTCCTTCGCGGCGGGTTCGAGATACGGGGTGATCGGCGGAGGTAGCTGGGTCATGTTTCACTCCATGTCGCGAGCGGGCACGGGGGTGCCCTGTTCCTGCGGCCCACCGGCCGCGGCTGATGATCCGCCCCCGGGTGAAGACCCGCCCCTGGTCACACGCCTTCCGTTCCATCGTCGTGGCCCGCCCGCAAAGTGCAACCCGCGCCCGGTCTCCCTCCCGGCCGACCGGGCGCGGGCGTGGTGTGCATGTCAGCCGCCGAGCGCATGCACCTCATTCAGGACGGCACGCATCTGGGGACCCGACTTCTGGGCGTAGTCGCTGCCCGTGTATCCCCACCAGTCCCAGCAACCCTGAGGATTGCCCCGCAGCAGGCTGATGTCGGTCTGCGGATAGAGGATCACCAGGTCGTTGGTGTCGGCGTATTCGTTGAGACGGGACTCACGGGCGAAGCGGTCACCCACGAACTTGTTGTCGCTCATGCAGCCGTGCAGGGTGACGACCAGCTTGCACGCGGCCCCCGCCGCACGCCACCCGGCGCCGCGGCCGTCGCCGAGGCACACCGTGACGCCGCCCGCTGCCTGGACGTACTGGTCGCGCTCGACCGTGTCGGCGAGGGCGCCTGCCGCGACGACCTCGGCATCCACGGCATCCTCCTGGGCCCGGCGGGCCGCGAGGAACTGGACCGCTTCGTCCGCCGCACGATCGGTGCGCTGGTGGAGCACGACGAGACCCGCGGCAGCGAACTGGTGCGCACCGCGCTCACCTACTTCGCCTGCGACGGCAACCTGAGCCGAACCGCCACCGCCCTCTACGTCCATGTCAACACGCTCTATCAGCGCATCGACCGGATCTCGGCGCTGCTCGGCCCGCTGTGGCGCCATGGCGACCACGCCCTCCAGGTCCACCTGGCCCTCACCATGTGGCGCACGGCGGGACACGGCCCGTCCGCCTGGTCCTGAGACGACGAAGCCCCACGGGAACGGAAGCGGTCGCGGGGGTGCTGTGCGCCTGCGATCGCCACATGATGGCGGCCGGACGGCCCCGGAGAGGGAAGTGCACACGTCTTGACGGGTGGCCGCTGCCGCACGCACCGTTGCTGGGCCGATCTTTCCAAGGGGGTTACGTGAACAGCAAGTTGCTCGGTGCGTGTACGGGGCTGGCCCTCTTCGCCGTGGCGGGCACCTTGTCGGCGCCCGCCGCCTCCGAACCGCGGTCGGCGCCGACGCGTGCCCTGCCGCTGGGCGCCGTCGGCCTGACCGAGACCCGCAGCACGCGCACGTTGCAGCCCGGTGTCACCCTCACCCGGATCGTGCGCGGTGCCGACGCCCCGGCGCTTGCGTGGACGGTCGAGCTCTCCATCCCGGGCGGTGCCACCTCGCCGGACCCCGATGCGCCGCCGACGGCACTGAAGGACCGGGCGAGCGCCGACGAGCTGGCCGGCGACCTGCGGGAGGACGGCTTCGACGCCCGGGTCGAGGAGGTCACGACTCCGGCGGTCGCCGACTACACCGGCGGAACACTCGGATGGCGGGTCCGGGTCGGACAGTTCGACTCGCAGTCCACCGGGACGGCGGAGCGCACCCGGCTGCGCGGAGCCGGGTACACGGGGTCCGTCGTGTACACCGGCTGGGACGGGAACCCGGCGGACCGCGGCCCCTGGCGGATCGACGTGCTCACCATCGACCCGCACCGCTTCCGCGGCGAGCTCACGGCGTCGTACGGCTCCGACCTGGAGAACCGTGAGAGGACCAGCGAACTGGCAGCCGCCGCCGGCGCGACCGCGGCGGTCAACGGCGGGTTCTTCGTCCTCGACCCGAGCTCCGGAGCACCGGGCGATCCGGCCGGCGTCGGTGTCTACGACGGCCGGCTGCTGAGCGAGCCGGTGAACGGGCGCCCCGGCCTGGTGATGCGTGACTCCGGCCGGCACAGCGAGGTCGTCCGGCTCACCTGGAAGGGACGGGTCGTCGGCAGGGACGCATCGCGACCCCTGGACGGCATCGACCGCGTACCGGGCTTGATCAGGAACTGCGGCGGAACCGCCGACGACACTCCGACACGGCTGCCCCTGCACGATGTGACCTGCACCGACCACGACGAACTCGTGGCCTTCACACCGGATTACGGGCGGCGGACGCCGCAGGGAGACGGCCTGGAGGCCGTACTGGACACCTGCGGGCGGGTCCTCGAACTCCGCTCACCACGCGGCGGACCGCTGCCCGCCGGCGGCAGCTCCGTGCAGGCGACGGGCACACGCGCCGCCGAGCTGGCCACCCTCGCACAGGTCGGCCGACCCCTGCGCATCGAGGGGACGTTGCGGGACGGCAGCGGCCGCACGGTCTCCCCGTCACCGGCGACCGACATCGTCAACGGCGGCCCCGAACTGGTCCGCGACGGGCGGCTGCACATCACGCCTGCCACCGACGGAATGGTGCAGCCGGGCAACGAGAGCTTTTACTACGGCTGGATGCACAAGCGCAACCCACGCACGCTGGCCGGGGTGGACGCCGCCGGCAGGACCGTGTTCGTCACCGCCGACGGACGCAGCACGGATGCGCTCGGACTGAGCATCCCCGAGAGCGCCGCCGTCGCCCGAGCACTCGGCCTGCGCGACGCGGTCAACCTCGACGGCGGCGGGTCGACCACGACGGTGGTCGACGGAGAAGTGATCAACAACCCGTCCGACGCGGCCGGCGAACGCCCTGTCGGGGATGCACTGCTGATCCTGCCGGACCGGCGCTGACCCGGCCCGGTCCGAGAACACCACAGCCATCGACCACCGACCGCCGGGAGCCGCCATGACCGCCGTCCCGATCCGCCGATCCCGCCTCCTGCTCCTCCTTGCCGCGCTGCTGCTCGCCATCGCATCGACCCCGCCCGCGCTCGCCACCGCTTCGGCGTTGTCACCTGCCCGGGAGGCGGACAGGTCCGGGGCCCCGGCCCGGGGCGCCGAGGTCGTCGCGGTCACCCGGGTCGCCGACCGACAGGTCGACCTGTCGGTGCGCTCACCGGCCCTCGGCGGCCGGACGGTGAACGTACGCCTGCTCACGCCCGATGGCTGGGACCCGGGCGACCGCAGCCGGCACTGGCCGACGCTCTGGCTGCTGCACGGCTGCTGCGGCGACTACACCTCATGGACCGCTCGGACCGACATCGCTCGGACCGACAGCCTGCGCGACGTCCTCGTGGTCATGCCGGAGGCCGGCTGGAACGGCTGGTACAGCGACTGGTGGAACTACGGACAGGGCGGTGACCCGGCATGGGAGACCTTCCACACCCGGGAACTGCGCCTGCTCCTGGAACACGGCTGGGGGGCGAGCGGGAACCGCGTCGTGGCGGGACTCTCGATGGGGGGCCAGGGCGCCCTGCTGTACGCCGCCCGGCACCCCGGGATGTTCAGGGCGGCCGCGGCGTACTCCGGTTCCGTGCACCCGCTGCTCGACGACGAGTCGGCCAACCGCATCATGGGGTTCTTCGCGGGCCAGGGCAACGACCCGCTGAGGGTCTGGGGCGACCCGGTCGCACAACGTGACGTCTGGGCGGCCCACGACCCCTTCCACCTTGCCAAGCGCCTCACGTCGATCCCCGTCTACCTGTCCTGCGGCGACGGCACCACCGGACCCTTGGACCCGCCGGGCACGGTGAGCGAGCTCGAGGCGGACTTCAACAGACAGAACCAAGCCCTCGCGCGCGAACTCGAACGCAAGGGCGCGAAGCATGTAACCACCAACTTCTACGGACCGGGGACGCACGGCTGGCCCTACTGGCAGCGTGAACTGCACTCCTCGCTACCGATGCTCCTCCAGGCCCTGAGAATCCACGGCTGAACGGCCGGCTGCCGGGGTGACGCACCCGGGGACGGATGTCCCGCCCCAGGGCCGGCTCCTGTGGGTTCGGTGTGACCTCAGTCCCCGGACCCGCCGGACATCCCGGCGCCCGCGTATACGTGGCTCGCGAACTCGGCGATCTGCTCGTCGCTCAGATTCCTCGCAAGATTCGCCTCCGTGATCATGCCGACCAGTCGGTGGCCGCCCTGGACATCGATCACCGGCAACCGCTTGATCTGGTGTTCCTCCATGGTCGCCAGGACATCGCCGGCATCCGCTTCGGCATCGATCCAGTGCACCTTGCCCATGAGCGATCCGGCCTGCACGGTTGCCGGGTCGATGCCCTCGGCGCAGCATTTGACGACGATGTCACGGTCGGTGATCAAGCCTGTGAGCCTGTTGTTGTCGCCGCAGATCGGCAGGCAACCGACGTTCAGATCGCGCATCGTCCTCGCCACGTCGAGAAGCGACTGGTGCGCACCGGCGCACTGCACGCCGCCGGACATGATGTCTCGCGCCCGCAGTTTCTCGGTCATGACTTCCTCCCGTTCCGAAAGCGCCGCCTCCTTCGACATCGATCACAACACGAATGGCCCAGCGCCGCTCCTCAAAAGCGCCGGTGATACAGGGATCCCGAGCGTCGCGCCCGACCGGACCCGGCCCCGAGCGGCCGACGCGGGCCGCCATGGCGGCCGCCGGTCCGCAGGGCCCGGCCGACGGGGGCCTACCGTGTCGCCGGCGGGGGAGCGACAGCCCAGGAGTCGGCGGCCGCCTCGCCGGAGTCGAGCACGTCCTCGCCGTAGAGATCCTGCAGCCAGTTGGTCTGGTAGATGGTGTCGAGGTAGCGCTCGCCGAGGTCCGGGCCGATGGCCACCGCGGTGAGCTCGTGGGCGTCATGCCGGGCCAGCCACTCCGTCGCGCCGCTGATCACCGTGCCGGTGGAGCCGCCGAACAGGAACCCTCGCCTGGCCAGCCGATGACAGGCGCGTATGGTGTCCGCCTCCTCGACGCGAATGACCTCGTCGACATAGGACTCGTCGAGCAGTGGCGGGCGCATGCTCATGCCCAGGCCGGGAATCATCCGGCGGCCGGGCGCACCGCCGAAGGACACCGAGCCGACGCTGTCCACCGCGATGATCCGCACGGGCCGGTGCCATCCCCGGAAGTAGCGCGCACAGCCCATCAGGGTCCCGGTGGTGCCGGCCCCGACGAACAGCACGTCCAGCCGCGGGAACTGACGGGCGACCGCCGGCGCGGTCGTACGGTAGTGCGCCTTCCAGTTGCCCGGATTGGTGTACTGACTGAGCCACACGTACCGGTCGTCGGAGGCGCACAGCGCACGGAGGTATTCGAGCCGCGCACCGAGAAAACCGCAGTCCGCCTCCTGCTCGGTGATCACATGCACCTGGCTGCCCAACGCCTCCATCATCATTCTGTTCGACAGATTGCCCCGGGAGTCCGTCACACACAGGAACCGGTAGCCCTTGCTCGCCGCGATCATGCTGAGCGCCACGCCGAGGTTTCCGGACGAGGACTCGACCAGGATCGATTCCGGCGTCAGGAGTCCATCCCGCTCAGCGGCCTCAACCATCTCGGTCGCGGCCTTCAACTTGATCGAGCCGGCGAAGTTGAAGCCCTCACACTTCAGGAAGAGCGGATGCCCGAAGATCGACCGGAGGTCGACATAGAGATTCTCTTCGTTGAAGGCGTAGGGAGTGGATACGACAGGCACCATGATCTCCTCTGTCTGGTGCAGAGCACTTCCGGAGCCGTCCGGCCGTGGGCGGGCTCCTCGCTCGTGCGGGCGGGACCCCGTCTCCGGCCGGCGGGACGGGGCCCTGCGTCAGCAGCCGCTGTCCCGTGTGCCGGGACCCGCTGCGACGTGACCGGTGGTCTCTCCTGGGATCGGCCTCGAATGATGAGTTTCCTGCGCTCCTCGGCAGCTCATCCGTACCGGCTCAGTTCGTGGAAGAAGTCGTCGACGACGTGCAACTCTCCGGAGCGGGCCACTTCGCTGTACACGTACTTGCCCACCGCGAGGTCGAGCACCCCGAGGCCGAAGGGTGAGAACACCACCGGCCGGTCCGCCGGCACCGTCACCCGCCCGGCCATCACGTCGTCCAACGTGCCGTGCAGGAAGTCACGGCCGCCGGTGAGCTGCTCGGCCAGATGCGGCGAGGTGTCGGCCTTGAGACAGTGCTCGACGTCATCGACGATGTTGGTCGAGGCGAGCAGGATCTCCGGCGCGAGGTCGCGCAGCGACACATGCAGCACCAGCGGATTGTGTGCGAACCAGGACGGGTCACTGACGTGCGGCTGACCGGCGACCGTGGCGAAGACGACCAGGTCGCTGTTCCGGATCAGCTCCTCGGCGCTGTCGTGCACGGTGATCCGGCCGGCGGTGTCCGACTGCTCCAGATAGCACCGGAAGCCTGCTGCACTGTCGGCGGACAGGTCGTGGACGCCGATCTCGTCGAACGACCAGCCGGTGCCGACCAGGAAGGTGTGGATGTAGCGGGCGATCAGCCCCACCCCGAAGAACCCGACGCGCGTCGGCCGCGGCCGGTCGCGGCTGAGCCAGTCGGCCGCCGACGCCGCCGACGCTGCCGTCCGGGTGGCGCTGATGATCGAACTCTCCAGACACGCGAACGGGTAGCCGGTGTCGTGGTCGTTGAGGATCAGCACCGCCGAGGCCCTGGGGATACCGGCCCTCACGTTCTCCGGGAAGCTGGAGATCCACTTCAGGCCGTCCACCCGCGTCTTTCCGCCGATCGAGGCGGGCAGCGCGATGATCCGGGAGGACGGGCGGTCGGGGAAACGCAGGAAGTACGACGGCGGGTTCACCGAATCACCGGCGCCGTGCGCCCGATAGGTGGCCTCGACCAGCTCGGTGACCCGCTTCTCGCAGCCGTGCAGCGCGCGCTGGACCTGGGCACCGGAGATCACCGCGAACGGTGGCACGGCGGCCGGTGCGGCCCCTGCGGGCTCTCTCGTGGTGGAGTCGACGGCGGTCATCGCGCGGTCACCTCCACGGTCGGCGAGCAGTCGTCCAGGCGCACCGGATCGGCCATGGCGACCAGCACCTCGCGCGGTCCCTCGAAGGGCTCCCTGCTGTGCGCGGTGCGGACGTTGTCGACGATCATCAGGTCGCCGGCCTGCCACGGTTCGCGTACGGTGTTCGCCTCGTAGACGCCGTTGAGCAGCTGCACGACATCCTCGCCGATCGGGTCGCCGTTGCCGAAGCGGGTGTTGAACGGCAGCCCCTCGGTGCCGTAGACGTCCACCAGGTACTCGTGCACCTCGGGGGCCATCGTCCACTCGTTGAGGAACGCGATCTGGTTGAACCAGCAGCGTCGGCCCGTGACCGGGTGGCGCACCACGGCGCTGCGGCGCTGCCTGGTGCGCAGTCCGCCGTCGGGCTGCCACTCGAACGAGATCGCGTTGGCGCGGCAGTAGCGCTCGACGGCGTTTCGGTCCTCGGTGCCGAAGGCCTCGGCGACGGACGCGCCGATCTCGTCGTTGTAGCTGCGGGTCAGCAGCCAGCCCTCGCGCTCGAACCGCTCGGTCAAATCGGTGGGCAGTGCGTCGAGCACGGTCGGTGAGTCGGCCACCGCGGTCGCCCCGCCGTCGGTGGGAGCGGTGAGACAGGCGAACATCATCAGGCCGGGGAACTCGAGCGTGTAGCTCAGTTCGTGGTGCATGCACATGGGCTGGTTCGGCGGCCACTTCGATGAGGAGTACACCCCGTCGGGATAGGTCTCCCGGGGCGCGAAGGCCTCCCGCTCGGTCATCAGACCGGTGGCCAGCGTCGAGAAGACGGCCCCGGTCCCGGCCGCGTCACGCAGCCCGAGGCCGCGGACCAGGACCGAACCGTGCTCGGCGACGACTGCGCGCAGCGCGTCCCGGTGCTCGGCCGCCCAGGCCGGCGCGTCGCCGGTGACCTCGGCCCGCAGCCGTGGGGGTCTGCCGGATTCCAGTTCCACGTCGACCAGCGACGCCGTGGATGTGGACGACATCTCGTTTTCCTTTCGACTGAGACTCAGGAAGAAGCGAACAATTCGGTGGCCTGCAGCACGGCCTTAGCCGCCTCGGCCGGACGGGTACGCAGGAAGTAGTGGCCGCCGTCGGCGAGCTCGTGCAGGTCGACCTCTTCGGCCAGTAGCCGCCACTCGCAGAACCGGCGCGGGTACTCCGCCGTGCTCGGGTCGTCCGCGGCAACCACCACGGTGACCGGCACGGACAGCTTCTGCGCGGGCGGGTGCTCCAGGGCGTCGGCGAAGTAGCGGTGAGCGGACACGCAGTCGTGCCGGTAGGCGGCGCCGATGTGCTCGGCCTGCCGTGCACCCAGCTCACCGAGTGCGGTGCCGTCGCCGTCCGCGCCCAGGTCCGCGGCGATCTCGGCGTCGCTCCGCCCGGCCAGCCCGGCGACGGCGGCGCGCCGGCCCTCGGCATCACCGAGCAGTTGCGCGCCGAGGAACACCCGTTGGACGTCCACCCCGCGCTCCCGCAGCCTTCTGGCCGTCTCCACGGCCAACGCGGCGCCCGAGGAGTGGCCCCACAGCAGGACCCTGGTCAGACCACGCCCGACGACCTCGCCGACGACCTCCTCGACCACCTGTGTCATCGACGCGAGTGGCTCGCTGTCGGCCGCCACGTCGTGACCGGGCAGCTCGACGGCGTACACCGCCGGTCCGCCGTCCGGCAGCGCCCCGGCCATCGGCTGGAAGTTCACCGCGTTGCCGCCGGCGTAGGGGAAGCACACCAGGGCCGCAGTCTGCGCCCCGCCCGGTTCCGACAGCGGCTGGAGCAGCCCGGTACGCCGCTCCGGCCTGCCGTCGACCAGCCCGGCCAGATCGGCGAGGACCGGGTGATTGGTGATGTCCTTGAGGGACACCGCACGGTCCAGGACGATGGCCAGCTTCACTGCCGACAGCGACGTGCCGCCCCGGTCGAAGAAGTGGTCCCGCCGTCCGATCCGGTTCTGCGGGATGCCGAGCACCTTCGCCCAGGCGGCCGCCACCAGCCGTTCGGTGGGCGTATCCGGCGCGTGGAAGTCGTCCCGGACGGCATCGAGTTCTCCGGCGAGCGCCTCCAGGGTCCTTCTGTCGATCTTGCTGTTGGCCGTCAGCGGAAGGGTCTCCCGCCAATGGAAGGCCGACGGGACCATGTACGCGGGCAGCGACTCACCGAGCCGGTCCAGCACGACATCGACGTCGAGCGGTCGCCGGCCGGAGTAGAACGCCACCAAGTACTTGCTCTGGTCGGCCCGTTCGGCGACCACGACCGCACCGTCGCGGACACCGGGTACCCGCAACAGGGTGTTCTCGATCTCGCCGATCTCGATACGGAAGCCACGGATCTTCACCTGGGTGTCGCGGCGGCCGAGGAACTCCAGCTTTCCCCCGGGCGTCCAGCGGCCGTAGTCGCCGCCCCGGTAGAGGCGGGCGCCCCCACGGTGCGGATCGGTCAGGTAGGCCAGCCGGGTGCGCTCGGGGTCGTTGACGTATCCGCGGCCGACGCAGACGCCGGAGAAGACGATGAGACCGGGTGCCCCGAGCGGGACCGGGACCAGGTGCTCGTCGACGACGTAGACGTGGACATTGTTGACCGCGGGACCCAGCAGGACCCGGTCTCCGTCGGGCACCCGGTCCATGACCTCGTGGTTGGTGTCGTCCGAGGTCTCGGTCAGGCCGTAGGCGTTGACCAGCTTGATGCCGGGCTGGGCGGCGAACCAGCGCTGCACGAGCTCCTTCTTCAGCGCCTCGCCGGTGACCGATACGTACCGCAGGTCCGGCAGCTCGCGGGGGTGCTGATCGAGCCAGGAGACGACCACGTCCAGGTAGGAGGGCACGAGCTGGAGCACGGTGACCCGGCCGTCGACGATCTTGTCGACGAACCGCTGGACGTTCAGGATCACCTCCTGCTCCACCAGCAGGGTCCGCCCCCCGACCAGGAGCCCGGACACCAGCTGCCACAGCGAGATGTCGAAGCATTGGGGTGCGGTCTGCGCGACCACCTGCCCCTCGCCGATCCCCAGGTCGTCGATCTTGGCGTAGAGGTGGTTCAGCATGCCCGCGTGCTCGCACATCGCACCCTTGGGCTCACCCGTGGACCCGGAGGTGAAGTAGATGTAGGCGAGCTGGTCCGCCGCGACGTGGAGGCCCAGATCGTCGTCGGGATGGTCTTCTTCGCAGGCTTCGCCGACGAACACCTTCCGGACCCCGGGCAGTGAGCCGAGGGCCTGGTCGAGCGTGGCGGTGCTGCCGGGTTCGGTCAGCACGAGCCCGCATGCGGCACGGGAGAGCATGGTCGCGAGGCGGTCGGCCGGGAAGTGCGGCTCGATGGGCAGGTACACGCCGCCGGCCTTGAAGACCGCGAGGACGGCGGCCATCCAGTCCAGGTTGCGCTCGGTCACCACCGCGACGACACCTTCGGGGTGCAGTCCCCGCGCCAGCAGGGCTCGTCCCACCCGGTTGGCGCGCGCGTTGAGTTCTCGATACGTCAGTTGCAGCTCCCCGTGCACCGCGGCGACGGCGTCCGGGTGTGATGCCACCCGCTGCTCGAACAGTTCGTGGAACCGGTGGTCCGGCAGTTCCCGTTGCGGACCGGCGAGCTCTTCGAGCTGGAAGTGGAGTTCCCCGGCGGAGAGCAGGCTCTGCCGCCCGTGCTCGGCGTCCGGATCGGCAGCCATCCGCGCGAGTGCGGTGAGGTGGTAACCGGCGATCCTGACGGCGCAGTCCTCGTCGAGCGCATCGGTCCGGAACCGCAGCCGCAGCACAAGGCGGCTGTCGCGTTGCGAGAATCCCACCCGCAGCACGGTGTCACCGGTGACTTCGCCGCCCGTGCCGTGGGGATCGAACACGACCTCGATCGAGGGCTCGGCCAGGCCCAGTTCGCGCCTGAGCTCGTCGACCGGGAAGTCCTTGTGCGACAGCAGGTCCGACGCGACTCGGTGGGCGTCCAGCAGCAGCGTCCGCCACGAGCCGGGCTCGGTCGTCAGCCGGCACGGCAGCGGCCGGCCGCCCTCCGTACCGGCATATCCGGTCGCGACCTCGTGCTCGCCGGACAGCGCGGCGAGCACCTTGGCGTGCGCTGCCAGCAGAACCGAGCCGAGCGGCACCGCCAGCTCCTCGGCCAGCCGTTCCAACGCCGCCACGACGTCGTCCGGGACCGGTACCTCGTGTTCGCCGACGCCCTGCACCGGATCGAGCGTCCACCGCGGGATCTCGGTGAATCCACCGGCGACGAGCACATCGCGCCAGAATTCGCGGTCGGCCTGCGCTTGCATTCCCATCTGGCCGTCTCTTTCCATTCGCCTTCGCTACCGTGCTGTTCCGTGCCGACAGGGGCGGAGCCGCTACCCCTTCCGCGCCAGCGCCTCGGGCCGGTGGGGGGCATCTCGCAGCTCCGCGGCGGGGTTTCCTCCCCAATGCGCGTGCTGGGGGACCTCTTCGCCCTTCATGAGGAAGGAGTCGGGCGCGAGCACCGCGCCTTCGCCCATCGTCACGCCGTAATGGACATGGGCTCCCACACCGATGGTGCAGCCGGCACCGAGGGTGCTGCGATCGGATTTGAAAGTGCCGTCCTCCTGAGAGTGGCACTGGACCTTGCTTCCCGCGTTGAGCGTGCAGTCGTCCCCGATGGTGGTGAGCGTCCGCTCCGTCATGTAGCAGCCGTCATCGAAGACCCTGCTGCCGATCCGAACCCCCAGCATTCGCCAGATCACGTTCTTGAAGGGCGTGCCGTTGAAGATGTCGAGGTAGGTGTCGGGAACCTTCCAGAGGCGCTCGTGCCACCAGAAGTAGGGATCGTAGATGGAGCACACCCGCGATTGCAGAGTGCGGAATGCCGCGATGCCGCGCTCCACCAGTACGAAATAGACGGCGGTGAAGCCGAGGCTGAACACCAGGAACGCGGCGATCATCACGTGCCCGTAGGAGTCGTACAACTCGGCGTTCGCCAGGCCGAACATGGTGAGCACGAAGAAGTGCAGCCACCGCACGAGCAGGAAGAAGAGCATCGAGCGGATGTTGTAGCGGTTCTTCGCAGCGAGGCTGCGGCGCAACTCGTCACCGGTGCGCAGATGATCGAACCGGGAATCGCGCTCGACCGACCGGGGAATCTCGAAGCACGGCGAGCCGAGCAGTCCCACCCCCTCGCGCACCTCGCCTTCGAGCGGAACCCCTACCTTCGTCGCGAGGAGACAGTTGTCGCCCGTCCTGGCCCCGGAGGGATAGGCGATGTTGTTCCCGAGGAAGTTGTACGACCCGATCGAGGCCCGGGAAACCCGGAAGGACGTGCTCGAATAGTCGGCGTTGATGATGGAGAGTCCATCGGCGACCATCGTCCCGCTCCCGACCGAGCAGTGGAACGGGGTCTCGTGCTGCACTTCCGTGCCGAAGTTCGACCCGGTCTGTTCGATCCGGGACAAGTCGTATCCGATGCCGCGCAAGTAGTGGACGATGTAGGAACTGTCACCGAACAGCCAGGTGAAGAACTTGATGTTGGTCAGGTGCCCGATCGCCCGGTGCACCGAGTAATGAAATCCGTACAGCGGATAGACCTTGTCGGGTTTGACGACCAGGTTCAGCAGGCGCGGAACGGTGAACATCACAGCCAGTCCCACGACGACGAAGCCGAAGAACAGCAGCACGGAAAGGAGCAGCGCGTCGAGGTAGAGATCCGGCGAGGTGAGCTGCACCGTGTCCGCCTTCAGCCGGTCATGCAGCGCCGGAACCAGGGTGACCAGCATGTACGCGCCCCCGACAGCCAGCGGCAGGTAGAGGAAGAACAACTGGAGCACGGTGACGAGACCGAAGCCGGCCCGGCGAAGCGTGCCGCACGGGGCGGACTCGATCCTTACGTAGTCGTGCTGCGTGAGCTGCGCCGGGGACCCGTGCCGGCGCTGACCGCCCGGCACCCTCTGGCCGCTGTACAGCGTGGACGTGTGGCCGAGTTGAGCCCCGTCGCCCATCGACGTGTCGATGTCGAGCACGGTCTTCTCCCCGATGAACACGTCCTGGCCGAGGGTGATCCGGCCGGTCTGGATACGGCCGGCGTGCGCCCGGTAGCAGAGGAAGAACGAGTCCTTGCGGATCACCGTGCCGGCGCCGACCGTGAGCAGGTCGGTGCAGACCGGAACGTTGCGGGAGAGGATCGTGACGCCTTTGCCGATCCGTGCGCCCAGCGCTCGCAGGTACAGCACGTACAGGGGATTTCCGACGAAGAAGATCATCGGATTGGCGTGGATCAGTACCTTGACGGTCCAGAAGCGCAGATAGGCAAGACCCCAGACCGGGAACTCGGATGGTTTCCAACGGCCGACGAGGAGCCATTTGGCCGCGATGGGAAAGGTGCACAGAGCGACGAAACCGATGCCTCCGAAGATGAACGACCTCAGGTAGATGTCGATCACGCCGGACCCGGCGGAGACCCATGAATAGCCACGGTCGGCAACAAGCCCGGCGAGGAACGAGTAGCCCACGAAGAGCAGAAACTGCAGGGTTCCGCAGAGCGCGTACCGCACCGTGCTGACCGGGGTCACCACCTCGGTCGGTTCCGGGACGGACGGCTCGACGGGCACGACAGCCGCGAGCCCTGTCGCCAGGCTGCGGATCGTCGGATTCCGGTAGATGTCCTTCATCGATGCCGAGGGGAGGTCCGCCCGCTTTCTGACACGCGCGCAGAAATGGGCCATTACCAATGAGTTGGCGCCGAGGTCATCGAAGAAATGACCGTCGACCGACACCCGTTCGACGCACATGACATCGGCCAGAACCTCTGCGAGGTCCTTTTCGATGCCGTCCTCCGGCCTGGTGTACTTGCGTATACCGACTGCGGATTCATCCGGCCCGGGCGTCAGGACGTCGAGGGACTTCTCCTCCATGCGAGCTCCTTGAGGAACTTTCGAGCGTCGCCGCCATTACGGTCGGCGCCCCGTACTCGCGTTTTTCGATGGCCGGAGCGAGTGGTCCGGAAACCACGAGATCGGGATCTGTTGTCCGGATCCCGAACCGCTGCCTCAGTCTTAGCCGACCGCCGCACCGCTGCCACTCGAACCCGGTGGCAGCGGTGCGGCGGTGGCGCCCCGGTTCACTCCTCGTCCACGACCTTGCCCGGCGGTACGGCGATGAGCCGCGCATGCGCCTCGATGTACTGCAGGCGAGTGGTGCGTGCCCGCTCCGGAAGGGGCTGCACCGGGGCGCCGGCGGTGACGGCGTCCGGTGCGCATCGCAGCTGTGGGGCGGCGCAGCGGCATCCGCCCGTGTCCCGAGCGGTGGCGCGGTGGCACGCACGGCCGTAACCGGCTGATGTCACCCGATCGGCGAGGTACGCCCGCGAGCCAGCAGAGTGATCGTGGTCGGCCTCCGGGACCATTCACCCGCTGGTGTCACGGTGCGGGTTACGTATCACGCGGCGATCGCACAGGACGGTGCCGGACCGGCTACGGCCGTGCGCCGGACGGTTGGCCTGTGATCGAGCCCGGTGGCGGTGTCGCGGTTGCGGTACGTCTGCGTGGAGGCCGGGCCCGGCGGTCCGTACGTGAGGTTCATCCGGCGGGCGCCGGCCGGTGGTGTGCCAGGGCCCGCGCCACCAGGGCGGCGGGCTCCGGGCGCGCCTGCAACGCCTTCAGGATCAGCAGCCACCACCGGTGCAGCCGGTCGGAGAAGTCCTCGCGCTCCGCCATCTCCTCGGTGAGGTCGTACAGCCCGAAGAACGCGCACACCAAGGTCGTGGCGGTGCTCGACGGCTGGATCTCGTCAGCCAGTTCGCCGTCGGCACGGGCCTCGGCCAGAAGCCGCGTGACGGCAGTGGTCCAGACGGCGAAGGGCGTGGGTATGGCGATGTCGATGGTGCGGCGCTCGGCCCACAGCCGCGCGCCGGCCCGGGTCATGACGTCGTCGCACAGCGCCTCGGCGATATCGAAGCTGAGGGCGACCAGCTTCTCCAGCGGCGGGATCCCGGGGGTGGCATAGCGGTCGGCCAGCAACGGCCAGGCTGCGAACTGCTCGCGTACAACGGCCAGCGCCAGCTTCTCCTTGCTGGAGTAGTGGAAGTAGACGGCTCCGCTGGTGCGCCCCGAGAGGTCGCTGATCTCATTGATGCTCGTCCGTACGTACCCTTGTTCAACGAAAAGATGTGCTGCGGATTCCAGGAGAGACCTTCGGGTCGCGCGCGCCCTGTCCTGCATGAGTGTTCCGCCTTCGTTCACCAGTGCCAATTCTCTTGATACGAGAAAGTTGTGCGCCGCGGCGCACTGACGGCGCTCCGTGCCGTTAATGCGTGGAGATTATTATTGTTCTTGGGATGCGCGTGAGTACGGCCAATGGCGGAAAATCACGCTTCCTCGGCGCTGCCGAGCGTGGTCGCCCCCTCCAGGGTTCGGTGTATGGGGTCAAGTTCCCTTATTGCCAGAGGAGTTGGAGAGGCGCGGGGTCTCGCCCGCCTGTCGCCGGCTGTCGCGCGCGCATCGCGAGTACTTGGAAATGGGCGTTCCGTCAAACACTCAAAATGATGATTGCGCCCTTTCTGATGGGAAATTAACGTAGTCATCACGATGTTTCTGGGGTCATCCGGACAAGATCGGACGACGTCCACCGCTGGAGGACCCGGAAGCGAAGCATCGGCCTTCACGCGTGGTCGAGCGGGGCTCGTTCGGCGGCGCACCTTCTGCGGCCGAGCGGGCCTCTCCGCAGTCCCCTGCTTCGCACTGCGAGCACTGACGAAGCGGGGCGGCGCGCTCTTCGAGAACGGCAGGCAAATGACACCTCGTCATATCTTCACCTGGTCCCCGGCTGCCATCGTCTTCGACTGTGACGGGACCCTGATGGATACCGAACGAAACTGGCAGGACGCGCGCAGCCGGGTCTTCAGAGAGTTCGGGCTGAAGCCCCGCCCGGGCTTCGCCGAGCGGGCCAAGGGCGTGCACTACACCGAGTGCGGCAGTCTCATGGCCAGAGAGACCGGAAAGCCACAACTCGCGGACGACATGGCGCAGGCGCTCCTGAGCCACTTCATGACGCTCGTCGCCGAGGACCCCGTGACCATGCCGGGTGCGGCGGCACTGGTCCGACTCGCCGCCCGCCATGTCCCGCTCGCGGTCGCCAGCAACTGCCCGTTGGACGTGGTCGAGTTCTGCCTTGCCCGGGTCGGACTGCGGAGCTACTTCGCCCACGTTGTCGTCGCGGGTGAGGGGCTGCTGCCGAAACCCCATCCGGACGTCTACGCCACCGCGGTCCGCCTGTGCAGCGTGCGGCCGGAGGACGCGATGGCCGTGGAGGACTCCGTCACCGGCGTCGAGTCGGCCCGGAGGGCAGGCATGCGCGTGCTCGGCGTGGGACCTCGCCCGGCCGAAGAGGGAGCTGACCGGGCCGATCTGTGGCTGCGTACGCTGGCCGAACCGGAACTCCAGGCATGGGCCCACGCCTGGGCGGACGGGACTGACGACTGATCCCACGCGATTTCGTTCCGGCCGCATCGGTGTGGGCCCGGCGGAGTAAGCACATCGAGCGGGCCGGAGCATCGAGTTCCTGTTCCGTTTCTGCGCCAAGGCGCTTGTCCGACTTCAAGCGCATGCCGGTCGTCTCCTTGCGCAGTCGATGAAGGAACGGGATCGCGTCAGCCGAGGCAAAGCACCTGACGAGAGGGCAGGCAGGCGCCTGACAGGAGAAAACCCTGGCCAGGCGCCTGCCCGCGTGCTCCTGGAAGAAGCCGGACTCCTTCGCCGAGTACGACACGGGCAGGTTTCCCGCTGTGCCGGCGGTACACGTATCGCACTGCTGAGGGCCGACGAAAACGCGCTCCGTGACGGTCTTCGGGCCCGGCCTGGTCCGGATGTTCCATCGCCCGGAAGGTCGCTCGGCTCCGGGGCGGGTGGGTTTCGGCGCTCTGGCTGGGCAGGTGGCCCGCGGGGTGATGTGCCGGAGGTCGCGGCGGACACGTGCGGGGGTGCGTTTGTCCTGGGAACGGGCTCTTCCCACGGGCGGCGCCGGCCGGCTGCCCGCGACCGGGCCGGTCGCGGCTGGGTACAGGCGGCGAGTATCCCGGCCAAGGCCGGCCGGGTTCGCTACCGCAAGAAGCTCGGCGCCCGCGGCGGCCGTCCGTCGTGGAGTGCGGCATCAATCGCCTCAACAGGCGCCGGGCGACAGTCGTCCGCTACGAGAAGCCCGTCGTCCGTTACGAGGCGACTGTCCTCGTAACGGCTGCCCATGAGCGGCTGTGAGCAGCGTCCTCGCAATTGACCTGGTGGCCCTTCACTCTTCCTCCGCGTCGAATGCCTGGGCGACGGCGAGGCTGTCCTCGTAGACATGGTGCCGGGTGACAAGGCCGTCCTCGACGGTGAGATGCAGAGCGAATCGCGCGCGATACGCACGTCCGGTGGGCCGGGCGGTCTGGCGGATCTCGCCGAGCACAACCGCGTCGTTTCCGTCGATGAGGATGCGCTCGACCTCAGTCGCCACGTGCTCCGGTATGTGGTGCTCGGCAAGCTCGCGATAGTGGGCGGCCGCGTCGGCCTGGGTGGACCGGTGACGGATCCATGGCGTGGCGGTTCGGCCGTGCTCGGTCTCCGGCCAGTCGAGCTTCCAATCGGCCTGCTCGGCATAGAGTTCGGCGATGCGTTCGGGGTCACCCTCGCCGATTCTGCGAAGCAACTCCTCAACCACAGTACGTGTGTTGGCAGGCGCAGCTATGGACATGACCGACCTCTCCTTCCTGTTCCGCGTCCTCCGACGCGGAGAGATCGCCAATGGTGTCAGGACAGGCGGGCCGAGGCGATTACCTCTGGAGTAGGGTCGGCGAAACAACTCACCCTGCTCTCCCGCGACGGCGGGTCTGGCCAGGTCGCGGACCCGGCGCACGATCAGCCGGGCGGTACCCCGGTCGGCTTGACCTTCTTCGCCGCCGGCCGCGGCAGACCACACCGCTCGGCCGGCCGCATCACCGGGACCAGCCCGGCCTGCGCGATCAGATTCGGGTTACTGGACGCAGCGGGGGACCGCCACCGGCGTGTGGGAGACCCGCATCTCGGAAGTGCTCTGCTGATTACGCGTGTTGGAAGCAGGAAGAAATCCCGTCGTCGCAGGTCACAAGGCGCTCCTTCGCTTTCCCGAACGTCATCCACAGGCATCAGCCGTGGGTCGAGGTCTAGTCTCGCAGGAGTCGATGTTTCTCAGCTTCGGGAGGGTGACCCATGGCCGTGCACGTGACCGTGTGGGATGACCGCGATCGGGCCGGAGGAGGCCGGGCTCCGACAGCTTCGGTTGTCCCAGTGACCCCGGCGGCCGCTGCTGCCCCCGCCCTCTTCATCCACAACATCTTCACCTGGGGCAGCGACTCCACGTACGGGTTTGCCGGGCAGCGGCCCCTCGCGGACAGCAGACCGCTCCTCCTGGTAGATCGCCGGGGCTACGGCGACAGCCCGGACACCGCGCGCAGCGACTTCGATGTCGACGCCGAGGATGTCGTGGAGGTTCTCGGTGACGGGGCCTCCGCCGTGGAGTTCGGCGGCGCCCACCTCGTGGGGCACGGGAACGGCGCCGTCGCCGCGCTCATCGCCGCCGCGCGCCGACCCGACCTCGTCCGCTCCCTTGCCCTCATCCAACCCTCGGCCTTCACCGCCGCCGCGCACCATCCAGTGGTCGCCGACCTCCTCGACCGGGTGCGCGACGGCGCCCCGGGCATCCCGGACGGCGTCACGCCGGAGCAGTATCTGCGCGCTTCCACCGAGGGGTTGGGGATGGCTATGCCCGAGCCCACGTCGCGCCGGCTCCGTGCCGTTGCCACCTCCATGAGGGAGCGGCCCATCTGGGAGGCGGAAATCCCGCTGGAGGTGATCCGGGGCGCAGCCCTGCCGATTCTGGTGATCTGCGGAACCTGGGAGCGCGCGCCGGCCGCGTACCGCGAGCACGTGGGGCTCCCTCTCATGGCCGTGGCCGAGTCCCTCACGGACTCCCTCGGGGGCCGCCTCCTGCGGGTGCCCGGGTACTATCCGCACACCCAGGAGCCCGCCGTCGTCAACGCCGCCCTGCGGGAGTTCTGGGGCTGACCCGGTTGCGCATCGGCTGCCAGTCCCGCGTGGCCGACCCTTGCCCGGCGGTCCGTCCCATCAGGTGCAAACCGCATGGGGCCTGGCGTATTTGATGCCTGATCAGATCGTCTCGGTGAGAGGCTGGGATGCGGATGCCGCGCAGGTTTCCGCCGGTGCGGCTGCTCTACGGGATGCAGCTGCCCGCCCACTCGCAGAGCTCCCCCTGCGCGGAGCGGGAAGGCGGGTGTGGCCGTGCCGGGCATCACGTCCGCGGACCGCAGGATGACGGTGACGCGGTGTTCACGGCCACCCGGCGCGGGAAGGGACGCGTAGGCGGCCTTGAACAGGTCCTGCATCCAGACGTCGCCGCCGGTGGGGTAGTTGTACAGCGGGGCGGGCGGCCCGGACCGGTCGAGACCGCTTCGCAGATCGCGGCGGAACGCCGCTTCCCCCGGTCGTACGGGCCGTGGCTGCACGGCGATGTCGTAGTCCTTGCCGCGCTCCACCTCGACCGGCGAGGTGCTGTGATCAGCCGTCATCATGTTCTGTATCGGCATCAGGTCGTGCTGGAACGCGAGCGGCGCGACCCGTGGTCGTAACCGGTCCTCGGTCGTGGCGCCACCGCGTTCCGCCTTGAGAACGATGTCGGTGAAGCCCGCCCCCTTCTGGGGGCCGCGTACGAAACCCTCGGCCTCGACGCCCAGCCGGACGCCGTGGCGCAGTTCGTCGGTGGTCAGCCGCTCGTCGGGCCTCAGCGGAACCATACGGGCACGGCGCTCGGCGAAGATCCGGACATGCCTCCGGGAGTCCGGATCGGCAGCGACGGTGGCGGTGGTGCCGGCCATGACGTGCGGGGCGGCGATGATGTGCACCGGCGCGAGGTCCGCGAGGTCGGCAGGGCCGTTGACCACGGTGTCCGTGGCATTGTTGCAGTCCGCCAGGCGATTGTCGGGCAACCGTGTGTGTCCGGGGCCCGCAGTGGGGCAACGCCGCTGGTCGTCGTCCACGTTGGGCAGCATCAGCGCACCGCGGCGGCGGGTCCAGGTGTTCTTGCCGGCGTCGTCGTCCGGAGCGATCAGGCCGTCCCGGTTCGAATCCGCTCGGATCACCGGTCCGGGAGTCGCGGCGTGAGCCGGTTGTGCCGGGAACGTCACGGTCACGACCGTGGGGAGAGCGGTTCCCAGTGCACCCGCGCTCATGGGCACAAAGCGGCAGAGCCGGTGGCGCGGGCGCCCGACAGTGCCGGAGCCGGAGCCGGTGGCCGGGAGAGCCAACAGTGTTTCGTCGTCCATGGCCCCACCGTCGGCCACGGACCGCGACCGGGCATCCACCCGATGGCTGGTTCCCGCGCGGGAGACGACGGCCGCCTCATCCTTTCGGCGGATCGGCCGGCCGGGACGTGCGCGGGCCCGGCGAGGCGAGCAGCACCCGACGTCGACCGAGGGCGACGCAGGCCGACCCTCTCCAGACGGCAGGTGCCACCTGGCTCTCGGTGACACCTGCACGCCACCGTGACGATGTTTCCCTGCCACGAGTGCTCCGTGCCCTCGTGGCAGGGCTGAGCCTCAATCCTGGCGAGCCTTACGTTCATAACACCAGTCGAGCACCAGTCGGCCTTCCTGAGCGGGGGCGGACCGCTCCCGCACCGGCCGTCGCCGAAGGCTTCCGCCCGTACATCGTGGTCCGGGCTTCCTGGCCGCACGCCGTGGCAATCCTGAGACATTCCCCGCGGTGGATAGGGGGCATCAATGGCACTGACCATGGTTCTGGTGGAGAACACCCACAGAACCATTGAGCAAGGCAAGGAGTGTTCAGGATGCGCATGACCCGAAAGATCGCCGTCGCCGTAGCCACCGCCGCGCTGATGACGGGGGTCGCCGGTGCGGTTTCCGCACAGGCTTCGCCCGCGACGGCCGACGGCTCCGCCCCCTCGGCCTGCCGACCGGCCAATCACCTCGCGAAGATCACCGAGGGGCCCGCCAGCAGTGGGCACACCCACTACCGCGTGACACTGACGGCGCCGCGCGGGTACGAGCCGTGTGAGCTGGCCGGTTCGCCCACCGACGTGCGGTTCTCGCACAATGCTTCGGACGTCGGGATCACCCCCGGCCGCTACGGCGACCAGACAACCGTAGTGACCTTCGGTCCGGGACACCCGGTCCACTTCGACATCCAGGTCCCCAACAGCGGCCGCGGCATCGCCGCGGAGGAGGCATCGTTCACACTGCGGGCCCCGGACGGCGAGATCCCCGGCACGTCCTTCGCCGACGGCCGGCTGAGCGTGGCCGCCGGTACCCTCATCGGTCCGGTCGAGCGCGGGGCCTGACGCCCTTCCGCGCCCTCGGTATGCCTGAGGCGGTGCCGGGGCGGCGGCGGCGGGGCTCACCTACCGCCGCCGCCCACGCGGGACCGGCCGAGGAACCCGCCAGGACCGCCTGAACAGGGTCGGGGCCGACGCGGTGGCTGATGCTCCGCCTCCCGTCCCCGGCCCTGTTCAGGCGCTGCTCGACAAGACGCCCCGGCCCAGGTCCGCGAGGAGCCGGGCCAGGGCGGCGACGCCATCGGCCGGTACCGTCGGATCCGGCACGGTGGGCCCCGAGAGGGAGACGACGGTTCGCCGACCGTGAGGTGGGGTTTGTGTCCCCGGTGGCCGTCACGCCCCCAGGCGGAGGCCGTCCACGGCGACCTGCGCGCGCTTGCCGATCGGCTCTTCGACGCCCTGGAGGACGGTGACGGCGCGGACCGGGGTGCGGTGTCGGGCCCGACCCGGGCCGTTTCCCCACCGGCATCGAACGGTGCGTCGGGCCCTACGGGGCGTCCATGCCGAACAGCGGGGCAGGGCGTCGGGCCGGGTCGGACGGAGGAGGCGTCGGCACTGCCGCGTGATCATTCTGGTTCTACTCGACCCGCACTTCGGTGTTCTGGCATGCGTGCAGCAGCCACCGCCCGTCATCCTGCTTCGTCATGACGTAGAGCGGAGCACCTTCCGTATCGCCCGCTGGTGAGTGGTAGACCTGCCGAACCTTGACGGCCGCCACGTCGGGCCGCAGGAATTGCGTGTGCACTGCCTCGTAGGTGACCTCACCGTCCCAGACGGCTGCGGGCAGCACGGCGCGGGTGAACTCGGCGATCGCGTCGAAGCCGATCAGGACCTTGCCGTGGCCGGTCGTCCAGAGGGCGTCGGGGTGAAAGAGCGCGAGGAACCCCTCGACGTCCTTGGCGCGCTGAGCGCGCTCGACAGCGGTGACGACCTGTTCGATGGCTTTGATATCTGCGGTTTCGGTATCCATGCACATCACTCTGATACCTCAAGTCGACTTGAGGTCAAGGTCGACCGTGAGAACGCCCGGAGGGGCGCGGGGCCATCCGCGTAACCGATGCGCCGGGCCGGGGCGCTCTTCCCGTACGGGCTCCGCTCCCCGATAATGACCCTCAACTGTCTGGCCTTGGGGGGCTTGTGTCGGATCGTGGTTCCACTCCTGTTCCGCCCTCTATGCGCAGAGTCGCGCGGGAATTCGAACTCGGGGCGCGCCAGGGGCTGGTGTGGACCGAGCCCAAGCGCTTTCCGTGGATCGTGGTGTTGCTGCCGGCGCTGGTCGGGTTGCCGCTGCTCCAGATGGGGATTTCGGCCGCGGTGGAGGGCCAGCGGAGCCATGGCGCCTGGTACTACGGGCTGCCGCTGCTCATTCTGGGGGCCGCCATGGTCTCCACAGCCGGGTACTTCCTCTTCCTCGCGCTCACGAGACGACAGGCGCAGGTCTGGGTGGGCCACTACCAGCACGGCATCGTCCGGGAGGTCGCCGGGCACGCGCCGGAGGCATACTCATGGGGCGAGATCGACAGTATTCGGCGGCGCAGCACCAAAGTGACGAACGGGATCACCAGCGCCACCACACACGAACTCTGGGTGCGTCCCCGCGAGGGCGCCGAGATCACGGTGGCCGACGCGCACAAGGGGGCCGCCGGGTTCGCCGACGAACTGGACAAGGCATTCACACGGGTACGGCTGCCGCAGGACAGCGACCGGCTGAAGGCGGGCGAACGGGTCGACTTCCTGGGGGCTCACCTCGATCCCGCCGGCATCGGGTACCTCGACCACCAGCTCGACTGGCGCGAGGTCGGCCGGGTCACGGTGAAGCGCGGCTGGCTGGAGATCCATCGGCGCGGCGACGGAAAGCCGTGGGCCAGGCTCCCCGTAGAGATGGTCAAGAATCTGTCGGTCTTCCTGGCCCTCGCCGAAAGGATGCGCCAGGAGAAGGCCGGGGAACAGCCGCAGTCGGACGATCCGGCCTGATCCGGCGAAGGCCGGGGCTCCGGCAGCAGGCCTGGATCATCGAACCGCAACAGGAACAGAACCATCCCGTCAGAACGCGTGGTCTCAAACCGTCTCATTCGGCTTGAGAAGCGCACCCCCGCCGATCACGGGGAGGTTCGATCGAGCAGAGTGCCTGGTCGGGTGGTTTTGGCCGGCAGGGCGCATGACAGCAAGGCCCCCTGAGCAGCTCGGGGTTGTCGAGGTCAAGAGCGGTCCAGGAGGCCCTGTCACCGCAGTTGTGCGTGACGTTGTGCTTCGAGCTCAGCTCATCGCTCCTGGTGGGCGATTGCCTACGCCGACAGCGCGCCTCATGCTTCACCGACGACGCAAGACGATTGCTCGTTGCGCGGCCGACCCGACCGCCCGCTCCGCCAGTTCAACCGGCTCCGGATCCGCTGCCGTCGAGGAGATCGACCTGCGCGAGAGGCTTCGGGTCCAGTCCCGCTCAAGCGCGTGTATGCGCAGATAGAACCCGTGATCGTTCTCGCCGATAGCCGACCGTAGCGATGTCCCCCGAGGTCGCCCTAGCGGAGGCGGGCGAGGAAGTGGGCATCGAGGAAGCCCCGCTCGGAGGCCGGGTCGTGGAGCAGCCGGGCGAATGTGACGAGCCCGGCCCCGGCCAGCAGTTCGGCGAACCGGTCCACCGGCCAGCTGTAGGCGGGCGTCACCTTGTGGTCGAACCGGGCCGGCTCGGGGCCCTCGGTCGCGAAGAGTGAGACCAGGAGCAGGCCCCCCGGTGCCAGGACACGCTTCTGTTCGGCGAGCAGCGCGGGTAGTTCACCAGGAGGGGTGTGGATCATCGAGTAGTGGGCCAGCACGCCGCCGAGCGCCTCGTCCTCGACCGGCAGGGCCTCCATCCGCGCCTCGTCGAACCGCAGAGCCGGATGGGCCCGCCGGGCGTGGTCGACCATGGCGGGGGAGAGATCGAGCCCGAAGGCGTCCAGCCCCAGGTCGTGCAGCATGGCCGTCAGATGTCCGGGCCCGCACCCGACGTCGGCCGCCCGAAGGTTCCCCGTCCCGCGCACCAGCTCGGCGAAGGTGCCGAGCATGGCCCGCGCGAACGGTTGTGTCTCCAGCCGATCGGCGAACATCGATGCATACAGCTCGACGACCCCGTCGTAGGCCGCCCTGGTTTCGTCCTGATGCTCCACCATGGGAAGGAAGTTAACACCTGCCGGTTCGCAGGCGTTCTCCGACCCCGTGCGGACTCCCACCCTGGCGACTGCCTGTCCCGCCACCTGATCACGGACAGGCCCTGGACACCATGATCGCTCCGATGCCGACGGCTGCACCGGTGTTCCAACCGCCGCCGAGTCCCGTTCCTGGTCGGGTACTTTCGTTGCCGCTGGACGCCATACTGCGGCCCGGACCTCGCATCTTTGCTGGTCGGGAATGGTCGCGAAGCGAGATCCATTGCGACGGGACACCTACCGCGCGCAGTGGGTCGGCCCGCAACAGCGCGGAGACCCGAGGGTTCGACAACGGCCCCGCCAAGGGTGGAGGATCCGTGGCTCAAGGTACGGACGAAGCAGCACGAGCAGCCAGAACGCCCTCGAAGCAGCACGGCGCTCCTCCCGTCCGCACACCGGCTCGCCCCGGTGGCCGAAGAACTGCCTCAGGAGATGGGAAAGTTGCTCTTGACCATGGGCAGCGAAGGATCTCGACGGCGAGGCACATCGATCGTGTCGGCATGCCGACGGCGGAGGCGCCGGCAGCCCACGTGGAACAATCCCCTCGTACACGTATGCCGGGGGTACAGCAGGGGAGGGGCGCACGTGACGACGGCGCGAGACCTGGTGATGGGTTACGTCAATGCTCTCGACTCGGCCGGCGAGGCCATGCGGGTGGCCTTCCCTCCGATGGAGCGGCTGGCGGACGTGCTCGGCCTGGTCCGTTCGCACCGGATCAGCCGGAGCGGTGAAGTCGGCACCTGCTCCTACAGCGTCCACGGAGCAGGCTGCCTCTTCATCAACCAGGACGGCTCTGAGGTCGATGTGGACTTTACGGCCGACGGGGCGGAGATCTTCGACCTCTGGCGGCTGCGCCTCTACGGGCAGAGTCTGCCCGAGCCTTTCGACCTCACGGAGCATGATCTGCGCTCCGCGCTGGAGTCGTTGAACCCTCTGCTGGTCGAGGTGCGGCCCGGGTGGTTCAGCGTTGGCGGAGCCAAGGCTTCAGTTTGAGATGAGACCGGCATGCCGGGGGCCGTCGGCGGCCTCGCCGAGCAGAGTCCGCAGGGTGTCCGACGAGCTTGCCGCTGATGGCCTTGGGAGCGCATGGCGCACTGCTGCCGCAGCTGCCCGGGCGCGCCCCGACGCAGGCAGGGCGGCCGCGGTGCCCGGCGAGCAGGCTCGCCTCGGACGCCACCGGGCCCGGACTGGGCCTGCCCACCGCTTCTGCCACTGCCGCTCCCTGATACGGGGCTGATCACGAGCCTGATCCATCGGTGCGCCGGCCGGGCCGGACGACACCAGCGGGCAGCACGAGGCGGAAGGCGGTGCGCCCGGGGCTGCTGGTGACGGTGGCGGTTCCGCCGTGGGCGGTGATGACGGCGTGAACGATGGCGAGGCCCAGCCCGGTGCTCCCCGTACTGCGGGAGCGGGCGTGGTCGCCGCGGGCAAAGCGGACGAAGACTTCGGGCTGCAGCTCTTCGGGGATGCCCGGCCCGTTGTCACTCACGTCCACGGAGACGCCGGTCCGATCAGCGGCGAGTGTGACGGTCACCTCGGTGCCGGGCGGGGTGTGGGTGCGGGCATTCGCGAGGAGGTTGCCGATGGCCTGCTGAAGACGGTGGGCGTCTCCGGTGACGGTGACGGGTTCTTCGGGGAGGTCGAGGAGCCAGTGGTGGGTGGGGCCGGCGGCTCGGGCGTCGTCGGTCGCGTTCAGGATGAGCAGGGTCAGGTCGACCGGTTCGTGTTCCAGAGGACGTCCGGCGTCGAGTCGGGCCAGGAGGAGCAGGTCGTCGACGAGGCGGGTCATGCGCTGTGATTCGCCGTCGATGCGTTCCAGGGCGTGGCGGACTTGGGCGGGGACGGGGCCGTGGTGGCGCAGGGCGAGCTCGGCATGGCCGCGGATGTTGGCGACGGGGGTACGCAGTTCGTGGCTGGCGTCGGCAGCGAAGTGCCTGAGGCGTTCCTCGCCGGCCTGGCGGCGGGTGAGGGCGTCCTCGATGTGGCCGAGCATGTGGTTGAGGGCGGTGCCGACCTGGCCGACCTCGGTGCGCGGGTCGGTGTCGGGGAGGGGGCCCGGCATGGCGACCTCGCCGCTGGCGAGCGGCAGGCCGGCCACCTCCGTTGCCTGGGCGGTGACTCTCTGGAGGGGACGCAGTGAGATCCGGACCCACAGGGCGCCGGCGATGCCGGTGGCCACGAGTGCGGTGCCGAACAACACGGCTTCGACGGCTTCGAGGCGGTGCACGGTCTCTTCCACCGGGTGGAGGGGCAGTCCGGTGATCAAGGTGTCCTGGTCGTCGCCCGGGGCAGCCGTGACGCGGTACTCGCCCAGAGCGTAGAGGCGGATGCTGTGCCCGTTTCCGTCCGCAGGGATGTCAGCCAGGGCGCGGCGATCCCGGGAGGCGAGCGCAAGAGGGTGGTCGGTGGCGTCGTCGACGACGGCGGCCTGGGTGACGGCACCGTTCAGGAGGCGGGCACCGAAGGTGGATTCGGCCTGCCCGCGGGTGTCGGGGCGGTTGTCGGCGTCGGGCTCTGCCTCGTGTTCCAGGCTGGCGGCGAACCGGCCGCCGGAGGCGGAAAGCTGTTCGTCCAGGCGTCCCATCAGGAAGCCGCGCAGAGCGAGGGCGGTGATGACGCCGACGGTGAAGCAGGCGAGGGCGAGCAGAATCACGAGTCCGGCGGTGAGCTGGCCGTGCAGAGTGCGGGGGAGGGGGCTTCTCACGACGCTTCCGGCTTGAGGACGTAGCCGACGCCGCGCACCGTGTGGATCATGGGGGTGTGTCCGGCGTCGATCTTCTTGCGCAGGTAGCTGATGTAGAGCTCGACGATGTGGGCGCGGCCGCCGAAGTCGTAGGCCCAGACACGGTCGAGGATCTGGTCCTTGGACAGCACCCGGCGCGGGTTGCGCATCAGGAACCGCAGCAGTTCGAACTCGGTCCGGGACAGATCGACCATGGCCCCGCCACGTCTGACCTCCCTGGCCTCCTCGTCCATGGTGAGGTCCCCGACGGTGAGCCCGTTCCTGCCCGTCTGGGCGGTCATTCCGGCCCGGCGGAGCAGCCCGCGCAGCCGGGCCAGGACTTCCTCCAGGCTGTAGGGCTTGGTGACGTAGTCGTCGCCGCCCGCGGTGATACCGGCGATACGGTCCTCGACGGCATCGCGCGCGGTCAGGAACAGGACGCACACGCCGGGCGCCTCACGTCTCAGGGCACGCAGGACCTGCAAGCCGTCCAGATCCGGGAGCATCCAGTCCAGCACCACCGCGTCGGGCCGGAAATCACCGGCTGCCGCGAGCGCGGTCGCACCGTCGGCAGCGGTGCGGACCTGCCAGCCCTCGCCGGTCATGACTCCGGCCAGGACGTCGGTGACGTCGGGTTCGTCGTCGACGACGAGGACCCGCACGGGTTCTCCGTCGGCATGATGCAGAAGTGATGTCGTACGTGGCTCGTCCATGGTTCCTTCAGCATTCCTCGAAGCAGGCCGCGGCGGGGCGGGCCATGTCTCTGAGTTTCCTCTGAACCGGCACCGAGGGCGGCTTGCCGGGCTGTTTCAGAAGGTACACAGAGGTCGGGCTGTGAGGCTGGCCGCCCAACACCGGAGCGAGCCTCATCCGGAGGAGCCCATGACCACCACGTTCACCACCACGTACGCGAGCCGTGGGATCCGCCACCGGCGCGCGCACCGCAGCGTCGTGCCGGTCCTGGCCCCGCTGGCCATCTGGGCGGGCGCCGCCGGAGTGCTGGCCCTGTGGTGGAGCGATACGACCTCGGTGGTCGGCCCGGCGGGCTGGCTCACCGGCGCGGGGCGCATCCTCGGCCTCCTGGCCGGCTACGCCTGTGCGGTCCTGCTGACCCTGATGGCCCGCATCCCGCTCCTCGACCACACGATCGGCACCGACCGGCTCGCCCGCTGGCACGCCTGGGGCGGCCGCTGCACCGTCTCCCTGGCACTCGCCCACACCTTGCTGATCATCTGGGGCTACTCCCTGGCGTCCCACACGAACATGATGAGCCAGACCTCCATGCTCGTGCTGCACTACCCCGACCTCCTCAAGGGCACGGCCGGCTTCCTGCTGTTCCTGGCCGTCGGAGCCCTCTCGGCCCGCGCGGCCCGGCGCAGGCTCAGTTACGAAACCTGGCACTATCTGCACTTCGCCACCTATCTGGCCGTCTTCCTCGCCTTCGGCCACCAGCTCTCCGACGGAGCCGACTTCGTCGGCAACCGCTTCGCCCAGGTGGCCTGGTACACACTCTTCCTCGGCGTCGCGGTGATGCTGGTCTGGTACCGGTTCGCCGTGCCCGTACGGCGCGGACTGCGCCACCATCTGCGCGTCACCGAGGTGCGCCCCGAAGCGCCGGGCGTGGTCTCCGTCCACCTCACCGGCGACCACCTGGACGAGCTGGGCGGCGAGCCGGGGCAGTTCCTGCGCTGGCGCTTCCTGGCCCCCGGCCTGTGGTGGACCGCCAACCCCTACTCCCTCTCCGCACCAGCACACCCGCACCATCTGCGCATCACGGTGAAGGCCGCCGGCGGCCACAGTGCCGCACTCGCCCGCCTGACGCCGGGCATCCGGGTGTGGGCCGCGGGACCGTACGGCGGCTTCACCGCGGGCCGCCGCACCGCCCCCAAGGTCCTGCTCCTGGCCGGCGGCGTCGGCATCACTCCGCTGCGCTCGCTGTTCGAGACGCTCCCGGGCCAGGTGACCCTCGTCCACCGGGCACGCCGCACCGACGACCTCGTCCTGCGAGGTGAGCTCGACGCGATAGCCGCCCGCCGGCGGACCACCGTCCACTACGTCGTCGACGAACCGGCCGGGTACTCCTCTCCTCTCACCGCCCGGAGCCTGAGCGCGCTGGTGCCGGATCTGGCCGCGCACGACGTCTTCCTCTGCGGTCCCCCAGGCATGGCACAGGCCGCGGTCCAGGCTCTGCGCGAGGCCGGTGTCCCGGCCCGACGCATCCACCACGAGTCGTTCACGTTCTGAGGAGAAACGTCATGCGCCGAGCCGTCCTCGCGACCACGGGGATCAGTGCCCTCACCGTCGCCCTGCTTGCTTTCAAGCCCCACCAGCTCCCCGCCCTGGCCGGGGTGACCCCTCCCCGTTCCCCCACGACCTCGCACACCTCCGCAGACACCCCGCCGGGCACGCCCGCCGGGACGGGCACGTTCACCGGCGATCCCATCGACACCCCGTACGGAACCGTCCAGGTCTCCGCCACCCTCTCCGGAGGAAAGCTCACCGCCGTCAAGGTCCTCCGGGCCCCGGACCGGAACGGCCGCGACCAGCAGATCGCCTCCTACGCACTGCCCCGCCTCACCCAGGAGGCCATCGGGGCCCAGAGCGCCCACATCGATGCCGTCTCCGGCGCCAGCTACACCAGCCAGGGCTACACGCAGTCCCTCCAGAGTGCCCTGGACCAGGCCCGTGCATGACACCGATCCCGGACTGCGTCACGTCGAACACGTCATGGGTACCGTCTTCTCCTTCGACATCCGCGACAAGCCCACCCCCGCCATCCACCGTGCTCTCGCCGAGGCCGTGCGCCACCTCCACCGGGTCGACGCGGTGTTCTCCACCTACCGGCCCGACAGCCACATCAGCCGCCTCGACCGCGGTGAGATCCGCCTTCAGGACTGCCCGCCCGAAGTCCACGAAGTCCTGTCCCTGTGCGCACGAGCCACCCATGCCAGCGACGGCTGGTTCAGCATCGTCCCCGCAGGGACCCTCGATCCCTCAGGGCTCGTCAAAGGCTGGGCCACCGAAGCCGCATCCCAACTCCTCCACGACGCAGGCGCCCACCACACCTGCGTCAACGGCGGCGGCGACCTCCAACTCCGCGGCCGGGCAGCCCCCGGCACCCCGTGGCGCATCGGCATCGCCCACCCGCTGCGCCCCGGCGAACTGGCCACCGTCATCACCGCCCACCACGACCTGGCCGTCGCCACCTCCGGCACCGCCGAACGCGGCGCCCACATCCTCGACCCGCACCGGGGCACACCAGCCACCGCGTACGCCTCGCTCACCCTCGTCGGGCCCCGCCTGACGCCGACCGACACCTACGCCACCGCCGCCTTCGCCCGGGGTGACGGCGCGCAGAGCTGGGTAGAAGCACTGGACGGCTACGAAGCCCTCGCGGTCCTGCCGGACGGCAGGGAATGGCGCACATCAGGATTCCATCGGCATGAGTCGTGAAGCGTGAATCCTCCCCTTGACCGTGGTGCTACCCGTCGTGCCGCACAGGAACGACAGGCTCGCAGTGGTGCACGGAGCCACGTCCCCTTGGTGGTGGGCCGCCGCGTAGAACTCGTCAGACGCCCGTGACCGAACCTCGCGGTCCGTTGAGCGCATGCGTTTGAGAGACGCCGGAACACTGCAGGTCTGCCCGATCAGGTGGCAACCCGTTCCCCTCGCTCGACCACTACGGCCGCACACTCCAGGAGTGCAGCAACATCGTCGCCGAACTCCGGGCGCGGTCAACCGACTTCGGTCTTCTCGTCGAGCCTGAACACCGGGGCGAGGTGGATCGGAACGCATGGCCCGGCACCGGGCCGGTGGCCGCATACCATGGGGCCATGGACGAGATCGGCGGTGTTGAGGTCGTGGCCTTCGCGAACAGCGAGGCGTTCGACGGCTGGTTGGCGGCTCACCACGCACGGCACGACGGCGTGTGGGTCAAGGTTGCCAAGAAAGGCTCCGGGATCGCGTCCGTGACAGCCGACGAACTGGTCGACGTGGGGCTGTGCTGGGGCTGGATCTCGGGTCAGCGCCGGTCGCTCGACGCTTCGTACTACCTGCAGAAGTACGTGCCACGGCGCCCCAAGAGTCTGTGGTCGCAGGTCAACGTCGACAAGGTTGCCGCGCTGGCGGCCGCGGGCCGGATGCGGGAGCCGGGCTTGGTGGAGGTACGCAAGGCGCAGGCGGACGGACGTTGGGCCGCTGCATACGCGCCGCAGTCGACCGCCGCGGTGCCTGACGAACTGGCGGCGGCGCTGACGGCGGATGCCCAGGCGGCAAGCGTTTTCGCGGCACTCGACAAGACCGCGAAGTACTTGGTGCTTCTGCCCTTGCTCCAAGCCCGAACTCCCGAGGGACGCCAAGCCGCAGTGGAGCGCGCGGTGCGGGCGCTGGCCGCCGAGGGATAGGCGCAGCGTCAGCACCTCAGACCGGTCAGAGGCGCAGTGTCAGCGCGTCAGACCGATCAGGCGGTTCCGTCGGCGGCGTAGAGGCCCGGAATGGGGGCGCCCGACGGGAAGCCGGCCGCGATGCAGGCGTCGCAATGCGCCCGCCGCTGGGCGCGGTCCGGAGCGGGGTTCCTCGCACGCCTCGCTTTTTCGAGCAGGTGGACAGGCTGGTTGGCACGCCCGTTGCCGGACCTTCGTCAAGTGGGACGGCCCCCGACGGGGCTCGAGGACTTGGCTGTTGCGGTGATGAGAACGGCCCCGAACATCCCCTTCATCGCCCCGACGCGGCGTAGTGATTCTGCAGTCTGAGGGGTCTGAGCGGCATCGGCCAGAGCGCGTCTCCCCGGTGTAGTCCTGCCGTGCGAAGCTATGCGCCATGGCGCTTTCGACAGTCCGTGGACTTGTTCTGCCCGCCCCACTGACGTCCCTCATCGATCGCGACCTATGGCTTCACCCGGGTGATGCGGTGCTGGCGAAGGTCATCCCGTGGTTCGAGGACCCACTTGCCTTCGTGCCGAACCCCGAGCAGATGGCGTTCGCGTCCCAGCCGATGGACATGTTCGCTGACGATCCGCACGCGGACTTCTTTCGCCAGGCACGCGGAAGCAGGGACACGGCCCCGCACGAACTGCCGTGGCTTGACGTTGAACAGGCAGTGTTGATCGCCATCACACGCAACCCCGGTGATGACGGTGCCCTGGCGCTCGACTACCGGACTGATCCCTCGGATCCCCGCGTTGTCGGAAGTGATTTCCGGACGGACCCGCTCCTTTGCCAGTGGCGGACCGTAGCACCTGCTTTCTCGGGCTTCGTCACAAGCTTGGGTCTGTAGCTTCCGTGGTCACGTCACTGACGTGCCCGGACAAGGATGGCGGCCAGGTGGAGTGCGGCTTGGTAGGGCATGGCCAGCCTGTGCGTCCGCATGGCCGGACCGCGCCACTGCTTGGGCCTGCCTGTGCACCATTCGACCGCGTTGCGCTGCTTGTGGCTTCGTTCACGTTCAGCAGCAGCGTTTTTCGATGAGTTTCAGGTTCTGGTACAGATCTTGGAGAGCCGTCGCGGAGAGTGATGGCACTGTTCGATTGAGAGGGTCCAAACCCCGGTTGCTCGAACTGAAGACTCACCGCATACCCTCCGCACATGACTGATGATCCGTTCCAGTGCCGGTGCGTCCTCTGCCATGACTACGGCGACCGGGACGAAGCGGACCGCATGGATCTGACGGTCATCGAGCACGTGCAGCAGCACGGATGGCACGTCGTGATGGTTCCCGAAGACGAGATCGGTCCTGGATTCGCCTACACGATCGGCCTCGCGCACACCCACGGCGGACCTGAACTCGCCATGTTCGGGCTCGATGTCCACGCCATGCATCGCATGCTCAACGCACTCGGAGAGAAGTCTGCCGCAGGCGAAGTGCTGGCGGACGGCCAGAGCCATCCTGATGTTGTCCACGGGTATCGAGTCGCGCTCAGGCAGGTCGATCGCAGCTGGTACCGGACCTTCTTCGGGCAGGCCATCGGATTCTACCGACGGCCGCCTCTCCCTGTGCTGCAAGTCGTGTGGCCTGATGCCAATGGCCGTTTCCACTGGGATGAGCAGGCTGATGAGAGGCATCGTGACTCACAGCCTCAGTTGTGGCTCCCTTCGCGTGACCATCCTGTCGGGATCTGGACGGCCGATCTCTGATCTCAAAGGGCCGGGAAGCTGGCAAGTCGGCACCCGGGCGATGCGCTATTGAAGCAAGATCATCTTGCGTAGAAGTTCGAATCCGGCTCGGCCGTATAGCTGTCTCTTGATCTTCTTGATGCGGTTCACGGCGCCCTCGATGCTGCCGGAGCTCCAGTCCAAAGTGAGGCCGGCGGTCACGGCGTCGAGGTCCCGGCGCAGGTGAAGTGCGAAGCCGGTGAGCCCGGGCAGCTGGCTGGCGTCGACTGCGCCGATCCAGGCAGGGAGCGTGGCGCCGAGGCGGCCGGTGAGTATCTCACCGAAATCGCGGACGTGCCCGGCGGCTATGTCCAGTTCGGGACAGCGGGCCAGGACGTCCTTGAGGCCGACGCGGTCTTCCTCGTTCAGGGCGGTGGGGTGGCGGGTGATCCACCCGGTCACTTGCCGTACCGTTGGCGGCCGCGGCGGTGCGGCGGTGCGGCGGTGCGGCGGGCGGAGTCCCGCGCAAGGTGGCGATGTGGGCTCGGACCATGCCGTAGGTGACGGGAGCTTGCTAGGCGACCAGCTCGCCGTGGAGTTGGGTGACGCTGGTGCATCCTTCAGTAAACCGTCGTTCCAGGTAGCGCTTGTAAGGGTCCAGCCTGCTGGGCCGGGGCCGGTTGTCGCGGATGGTGTCCTGCCAGCGTGCGGCGTTCGCGTATCAGAGCACGGTGTTGAGGCCCCAGCCCAGGTGCCGGGCGATCGTCCGACGTGAGTGACCCTGGGCGAGCATCTCGTGAGCCAGGGCATGTGCGGCCTTCTTCCGCTCGGCTCGCCGGCCGACCGGCTCCACGCCGTTCTGTGGCCGATCGGAAGCCGGTGGGGAGTTCTGCGGCAGCGTGCCGCTGGGCATCGGATTGCGCAGGCAGTCGCGATGGGCCGCGACGCAGGTCTCTACGGCCCGGCCGAGGCCCTGCCACAGATGGAACCGGTCAGCGACCCGCAGGGCACCAGGGGTACCGCGGCGGGCGCCCTCGGCGTAGGCACCCGCCCGGTCCCGGCAGATGATCCCCACGCCGGGGTGGCGGATCAGCCAGGCGGCCAGCGGTCCGCCCTCGCGGGTCGGGAGCACGTCGACCACGCGATGGTCTTCGATGCTGGTCAAGACCGCGGAGTAGGTCTGGCCGCGGCGGATCGCGAAGTCGTCCATGCCCCGCACCCGTGGAGTACTGAATCGCGGACCGGGCAGTGTCATGACCCTGCGTAACAAGGTCATCCGCCCCGCACCGAAGCCGAGCTGGGCCGTCAGCCGAGCGCCGGCCCGCCCCGCCCCGCCAGGGCGAGTCCCACCCGTTCCAGAGCACGGTTGAGCCGTGTGGTGAACCGAGCGTGCGGGACAGACAGCCGGGAGAACGCCTCGGCGAACGTCCGGCGCGGGCAGTCTGCCGACCCACAGATGAAACGCCTGACCGTCAGCCGGATCGCAAGGCCCTGATCAGCGAGCGGAAGGTCCTTCAGCCTGCGCTGGTAACGATCGTGGACTCGATCCGAGAAGAGGCCGCAGTCCGGACATGCCACCGTGACTGCGCGACCTCTCGCCACCACCTCAACTGTGCCGAACGCGGCCGTAACCGCCTGGACCTCCACCTCGTCGATCCCCTTGAACACCAGCGAGTCCCAGAACAGCGCGTCGGTCTGCACGACCAGCACCATCGCGGTCCACCGCCGACCAAAGCAGCGAACAGAGTGCAGCTGATGGATCGTCATTTCCGGCCGTCAGGCGACAAGGCGTACGTCGTCTCGTACGAGCCAGGCCCTCGCAATCGAACAACGATGTCACGCTCCGCGACGGTTCCCGAAGATCTGTGCCAGAACCGAGTTTCAACAGCAGTCGACGATCAACGCGCTCGCAGATGTTTACGGGAAATGACGGTGCTGCCGTCAGTGGAGGCGTTCGTGCCGGTCATCGAAATGATCGGCACCTCCGGGGAAGCAGGCACGGTAATCTCGGACCATGCCCGAGACATCGGTGGCGCGCTTCTATGACGAACTGGCTGAGGACTACCACCTGATCTATCCGGACTGGGACGCGAGCGTCCGTCGCCAAGGGGGCGCCCTGGACGGCCTGATCGGCCAAGATCGCGCGATGGTTCTGGACTGTTCCTGCGGCATCGGCACGCAGGCCGTCGGTCTGGCCCTGCGCGGGCACCGGGTCACGGGGACCGACCTCAGCCCCCGTGCCGCCGCCCGCGCTGCTCGTGAGGCCGCCCGTCGGAACCTGAGCCTGCGCACGGCCGCTGCCGACATGCGACGCCTCCCTTTTCCTGATGGCCGGTTCGACACTGTCGTCTGTGCCGACAACTCGCTGCCTCACCTGCTGACCGAGCAGGACGTGCACGCGGCCCTGGCCGAGATGCACCGCGTGCTGCGTCCTGACGGCCTGCTGCTGGTCAGCACACGCCACTACGACGACCTGCTGCGCGACCGCCCGGTTTCGACGCCTCCACAAGTCCACAGGAACGTCGACTGCGCCGACGGCGAAGAACGAGCCGTCACCTTCCAGCTCTGGCACTGGCACGACGACGGAGAGCACTACGACCTGGAGCACTTCCAAGTCCTTCCGGCAAGCGAAGAATGGCGTGTTCAGGTCCGCCGTACTACTTACTGGGCACTCGGCCAGGACCGGCTGACCGGCCTCGCGGCCGAGGCCGGGTTTGTCGACCCGGAGTGGCGGATGCCGCAGGAGACGGGCTTTTTCCAGCCGCTGCTCGTGGCCCGCTCCGGTGAGTAGGTGACCCCACGTCTCGGCGTGGGAGGGCAGGTGTCGGCCAGCCTCGGCGGCTTCCTCGGCGCGTGCTCGGGTGCTGGCGAGGCGGCAGGAGTCGGTCCCGGTCTCGCTGATGGTGCTGTTGAAGGTGAGGCGGTCGACGATGGTCGCGCGGAGGCGGGGACCGGTGTTGCCGTCAGCACTGGTTTCCCGGTCCTACTGGCACCTGGCGGAGCTGTTGCTCAACCGCAACCGCAAGACGGACCGACACGCACTGCTCGCCGAAGCCGAGACAGAACTCGGGACACGAGGAATTCCGGACCGACGCCGGGCCGCAGGGTGACCAAGAGCCGCACGGCGCGGAAGAATCGCAGATTTCGATGTCCCGGAATCAGAGTTCCTCGAACCCGTCAGTTCCTGAGGTACCCCAGGAACGGGGGTGCCACGGCCACCGGACCGCCCTGCCCGGTCCGCACCGGGTACGGGGGCCTCGGGGGTGGCTATGCCGAACCGGAGCCCCGCGGGGCGACCGGTGCCAGGCGCTCACGGATGATCCGGGTCATGTCTGCCTGATGGTCGGTGAGGAAGAAGTGCCCGCCGGGATAGGTTCGGAGATCGAACTCCGCAGAAGTGTGCGCGGACCAGGCGCCGGCCTCTTCCGCGCTGACCTTGGGGTCGTTGGCGCCGGTGAAGACGGTGATGGGGCAGGTGAGCGGGGGCCCCGGCACGTAACGGTAGGTTTCCGCCGCCCGGTAGTCGGCGCGCAGTGCGGGCAGCGCCATGCGCACCACCTCCGGGTCACCCAGGATGCGGGGGTCGGTGCCGCTCAGCTCGCGCACCTCGGCGAGCAGACCCTCGTCGTCGCGCAGGTGCACGCGCTCGTCCCGGGTGCGTGATGGCGCGCGGCGGCCGGAGGCGAAGAGGTGGCTCACGTCGGTGCCGCGTGCCTGGAGCAGCCGGGCGATCTCGAAGCCGAGAGAGGCACCGAGACTGTGGCCGAAGAGGGCCACAGGCCGCGCGTCCACCGGGCCGAGCGCGTCGGCGACCTGACGGGCCAGTTCCGGAATGTCGTCCACGGGTGTCTCGTGCCGCCGGTCCTGGCGACCGGGGTACTGCACGGCCACGACGTCCAGCGCGGGCGAAAGGGCCCGTGAGACGGGGAAGAAGAAGGACGCCGAGCCGCCCGCGTGCGGCAGGCAGACGAGCAGAGCTGTCTGAGCCCGAGCGGGCGCGGAGGTTGCGCCGGGTGAGCTCAGGAATCTTCTGATCCACAACTCCTGGGCGACTTGCGAGGACTTCATGAAGGGTGTCCGATCCTTACGTTGCCGAGCAGTTCGGGATTCTTCCTCACGCCTCCGCCTTTTCTGCTGCGGGCGTGTGGTGGATCATTTCACCGATGTGTGAACGCGACTGGTGTGCCAATTCCGGGCGGCGGGGTAAACGCTGGAGATATTCAGCCGCTGTTCCGGAATGGAATGCCCCGGCGGGCCGGACGGTGCGCGGTCCGCCCCTGTCGGTGCTTTCCTGCGCTGAGGCCCTTGATCCCATCGAAACTCAAAGCCCTACCCGCCATCAACGCAGCCACACCTCCAACTCGCGCCAAAAATATCGGGGATGCGCGCATCGCACCCCTGTGTATCCCGACCAGAGAATTTACAGTTCTCCGCCTGGGCATGCGAGCCGTTCGGTGGAACGGCTCCCGATCGGAGCCTGGGCTCGGGCAGAGCCAATGCCTCTCGCGCACGGGAGAGTTGGTGGCCTCCGGGCAAGCCGATGCCCGGTCCTGATGTCGCTGGTTCAAGTGCCTCGGCAGGCTCCGGGTCGGCCACCGCTCGGCCGCCGACCAGTTGCAGCAGTCTCCTGTCCTCACCTTGGGGCAGTGACCTGCTGTGCCACCGGGCGGGCCTTGTCAGCACGTGTCCAGGTGTGTTCTTGTGAGGCCGTTCACCGATGAGGGGAGGGGGAGTTGGCATCGACAGCGGGAGGTACGGGGCGGCTCATGGCCGTCAGCGACCTCCACATCGGTTACGAGGAGAACCGCGCTCTCGTGGAGAGGATGCGCCCCGGATCCGATGACGACTGGCTGCTCGTGGCCGGGGACGTCGCCGAGACCGTGGCTGACATCCAGTGGGCCCTCAAGACGTTGGCGAGCCGTTTCCGCAAGGTTGTCTGGGTACCGGGCAACCACGAGCTGTGGAGCCACCCGAGGGACCCCGTCACCCTGCGCGGAACGGCTCGTTACGAATACCTGGTTGAGCTGTGCAGGGGACTGGGCGTGATCACACCCGAGGACCCCTACCCGGTCTGGGAGGGGGCGGGCGGTCCGGTGACCGTGGCACCGCTGTTCCTGCTCTACGACTACAGCTTTCTGCCGGCCGGCTGCACGACGAAGGACGAGGGACTGGCCTACGCGCACCGTACGGGCATCGTCTGCAACGACGAGTTCCTCCTGTACCCCGACCCCTACCCGAGCCGTGAGGCGTGGTGCCTGGCCAGAACGGCCGAGACGGAGCGCCGACTCGCCGAACTTCCCGCCGACATGCCGACCGTCCTCGTCAACCACTATCCGCTCGACCGGCACCCCATGGACGTTCTCCGGTATCCCGAGTTCGCGATGTGGTGCGGAACCCGGCTGACCGCCGACTGGCACCGCCGGTTCCGCGTGGCCGCCATGGTCTACGGTCATCTGCACATCCCGCGGACCACCCATCACGAGGGCGTCCGCTTCGAAGAGGTGTCCGTGGGATATCCCCGTGAGTGGCGCGGGCGGCCGCACCCACCAGGGGCACTGCGCCGTATTCTTCCGTTGGAGGCCGATCCCGGTGATCGATGAGCTGCTCCCCGACTCGGTGGTGGTCGTGGAGACTTGTCATGACGGTTCGGCGGACGAGGCGTTCCTGTACCCCGAGGAGGAGGCGGTCGTCGCGCGAGCGGTGGCCAAGCGCCGCCGGGAGTTCACCGCGGTACGTGCCTGCGCCCGCCTCGCCATGGAGAAGCTCGGCCTGCCACCGCAGCCCGTTCTGCCCGGTGTGCGAGGTGCCCCTCGTTGGCCGGAAGGGCTGGTGGGCAGCATGACGCATTGCGACGGCTACCGCGGAGCGGCCCTGGCGCGCGCGGCCGACGTGGCCTCGCTCGGCATGGACGCCGAACCCCATGCCCCGCTCCCGGGTGGCGTCCTGGAATCCGTCTCGCTGCCCGGCGAGCGAGAGCGTCTGACACGCATGGCGACTCGGCAGCCCGCGATCCACTGGGACCGGCTGCTGTTCAGCGCGAAGGAAGCCGTCTACAAGGCGTGGTTTCCCCTGACCGGAAGTTCGCTGGGCTTCGAGGACGCGGACATCGACATCACCGCGGACCCCGGACAAGAGCAGCAGGGAGGCTTCCGCGCCGTGCTGCTCGTGCCCGGACCGCTGATGGAAGGCCGTCGGCTCGGACACTTCCAGGGGCGATGGATCGTCAGCCAGGGCCTGATAGGCACCGCGGTCGTGGTTCCTGCGCCGGACCCCACGGAGCGCATCACCGCATCTGACGCCGCACGCTGATCCGCCGCAGGTTGGGGGACAGCACTTGGTCCAGGACCAGGGGCCGCGGTGGGGGCCGACGGCCGTCAGAACGGGTGGGGGCTCGGCTCCTGCCGGATCCTGAGCCTGTTCCGTTGAGGCAATGGCCGGACTCCCTGCGGGAGATGGTGATCTCCTCGGCGCCGGACTCAGCGTGAGCGCAACTCCCGCAGGTGTGCTCGTTCCAACGGCGTGAGAGGCGTATCCGGCCGCACCCGCTCCGGGTGGGCCGGTCCGGGCCCACGCAGCTTCCCGGTCGGCTCGGTAGCGCCCGGGTCGACCGGATCCACGCCCGTATACATTGATCCGTACGCCACCAGGCTGCGGTAGATCGAGCGCAGCACGCGGCGGACGAGAGACAGTTCCACGGCCGACCTCACTCCGGTCGTCGAGGTGACGGGCCATGCGCCGAGGTCGTCCGGCCCGACGGTCGGGGCGGAACCCTTGCCGCGGTCGGGGACCACCGAGACGCACACCGCGCCCCCGGGACAAGGGCCCACGCGCAGAGGACAGTTTCTCCGACACCTCCGATATCTCCGACCGTGCCGTACGGATGCGTGGCCGGCCGTCGCCTCACAGCAGGTGCGCGAACTGATCGCGCGCCGACTCCGCCCAGTCGCCGTAGGTCCGCATCCCGGGGTGCAGGGTCCGTGCGTGGGACACGTCGGCGGGGGTGACGTCGGGGTGGCGGCGGGTGAACTCCAGCATGTCCGCGATGGCATGGGCGTGGGGCACCGGCAGCTCCCGGTACGTCTCGTAGGGCACGTCCCGGTAGGCGACCGGGACGCCGAGTACCCGGGTGAGGTCGGCGGCGTAGGCGGCGGCCGGGCGCAGGTCGCCGACCACCTTGACCACCTTTCCGTGCAACGTGTGCCCGGCAGCCATCACCGCGGCCACCACCGGGCCGAGATCGGCGACCGAGACAGCGGGCAGCGGGGTGTCCCCGTGCGGCAGTGCGAAGGCCAGCGAGCCGTCCGGTTCCCTGCGCAGCCGGCGGGCGGGCCAGTTCTCGTAGTACGTGGACAGGTGGACCGTGACGACCGGTGCGCCGCGCCTGCGCAGTTCCTCCTCCAGCCGGGCCTTGCCGTCGTGGTGCGGCAGGGACAGCGCGCCGCCGCTGCGCCGGTGCGCCTCGGGAAGGCTGCTGTGCACCAGTGTTTCGGCACCGGCGGACAGCACGGCGTCGGCCGTCGTGCGGGCCACCTCGTACTCGCGCTCCTTGAGCGACCAGTAATCGGTCACCAGGAACGCGGCCTGGACACCGACAGCCGCCCGGCGCGCCTGCCGGCTGTCGGTCAGGTCGCAGGCGACGACGTCGGCCCCCAGGGCGGCCAGGGCGCCGGCGGCCGCCGACCGCGGGTCGCGGGTCACGGCTCGCACCGCCCAGCGGCCGGACCGCAGCAGGTGACGGGCGACGGAGCCGCCCTGGGCCCCGGTGGCGCCGGTGACCAGGACGAGAGGTCGGTCGGTCATCGTTCCTCATCTACGAGTCGGCTCACCGTGCGCGGTGGCCACCGCCCGGCGGCGGCCACCGGTCGGGTCAGCGGGCGGAGTTGACAGCGTTCAGCAGCAGCCGGGGAGTTTTCGCACCGCTCAGCGTTTCCTCCGGCACGCTCACGCCGCGTTCCCGCTCGATCCGGGTCGCCGTTTCGAGGAGAGCGAGCGAGTCGTAGCCGAGGCCCTCGAACGGCGAGTCCATGATGTCGCCGTCCAGATCGATGCTCTCGTCCTCGCCGGCGCACTCCCGCATCACGCGCTTCAGGTCGTCGAGGGTGAAATCGGTCATGGTGGTCACCTTCCGGTGGGATCGGTGGGATTGACAGGATCGGTGGGATCGGTGGGATTGATTGGAGCGGTGGGATCGGTGGGCGACGAGAACAGTGGTCACGGACGGTCGGCGCGGCGGACGACCACGGCGCTGTTGAAGCCCCCGTGTCCGCGGGCCAGCACCAGCGCCGCGTCGCCGGCGAGCAGGCGCGGCCGTCCTGTCACCAGGTCGATCCGGTGGGAGGCCGGCATCTGGCCGACATCCGCGGTCGGGGGGATCAACCCGTCCCGGACCGCGAGCAGCGCCGCCGCCAAGTCGAGTGCGGAGGCCCCGGCGCCGGGCCGGCCGGTCAGTGAGGTGATCGCGGTGACCGGGACCGCGTGTGCCCCGAAGACCTCGGTGATCGCCGCGGCCTCCTGGGCGTCCAGTTCCGGTACGGCCGCGCCCTCGGCGAACACCGCGCCGATCGCCGACGGCTCGACGCCCGCGTCCACCAGCGCCGCCCGGGCGGCCCTGACCAGGCCACCAGGCCTCCCGGAACCGGGCGGAGGATCGAAGCAGGCCGCGTAACCGGCCAGTTCGCCGTAGTCGCGGGTGCTGCCCCGGGCGCCGGCCGAGGCCGCGCTCTCCAGGATCAGCAGCGCACCGCCCTCGGCGACGACCTGTCCGGCGGCACGCTCACCGAAGGGCAGGCACGCCTCCTCGGGGCGGTCGGCGGTGCTCAGCCGGTTTCCGGTCAGCTCCGCCACGTAACCCCACGGGCACAGCGCCGACTCCATCGCCCCGGTGAGGACGGCATGCGTCCCCTTGCGCAGCATTCTGCGCGCGTGCCCGACCGCGTCCAGCCCGCCGGCCTGACCGGTCACCAGGACTCCGCTGGGGCCGCGCAGGCCGTGCCGAATGGAGATCTGGCCGGTGTTGACGGCGTAGAACCAGGCGAAGGACTGGTACGCACTGACATACCGGGGTCCCTTCGCCCACAGGCTCTCCAGTTCCCGCTGGCCGAACTCGAACCCGCCGGCGGAGTTCGCGGTCACCACCCCGACGCCGTACTCCGGGAGCGCGGCCGGGTCCAGACCGGCGTCCCGCAGCGCCTCGGACGCGGACGTCAGGGCGAGTTGGGTGACGCGGTCGGTCTGCGGCAGCAGCCGGCCGGGCAGGCCGGCCGGATCGAAGGCGTCGATCTCACCGGCCAGTCGGCTCGGGTAGCCGGAGGCGTCGAAGCGGGTGATCGGGCCGATTCCGCTGCGGCCTTCCAGAGCGCTCTGCCAGAAGGCGTCGGTGCCGCTGCCGTTGGCCGCCCGTACGTCGAGGCCCGTGACGAGAACCGTGTCTCTGCGGCCGCCGGCCGGGTCGGCCGGTGAGTCGGTCAGGAGGGCGTGGGCGGTCATCGGTGGGTCCCTTCGGGCCGGGTGAGCACCATGGCGCTCTGGAAACCGCCGAAGCCGCTGCCCACCGTGAGGACCGTGTCGAGGCGCTGCTGCCTGGCGGTGAGCGGCACGTAGTCGAGCGGGCATTCAGGGTCGGCCTCGTGGAGGTTGGCGGTGGGCGGTACGACGCCGTGCTCCAGGGCGAGGGCACAGGCGGCGATCTCGATGGCCCCGATGGCCCCCAGCGAATGGCCGATCATGGACTTGATCGAGCTGACCGGGATGGTCCGGGCGTGCTCGCCGAGGGCTCGCAGGAAGGCGGCCGACTCGTGCCGGTCGTTCTGCCTGGTGCCTGAGCCGTGCGCGTTGACGTAGTCCACGGCGGTCGCGTCGAGCCGGGCCTCGTCCAGCGCGCGGGTGATGGCCTCCGCCATCTCCTTGCCGTCCGGGCGCAGGCCCGTCATGTGGAACGCGTTGCTGCGCGAGGCATGACCGCCGATCTCGGCGTACACGTGGGCCCCCCGCGACCGGGCGTGCTCCCACTCCTCCAGTACCAGCACGGCGGCGCCCTCGCCGAGGACGAAGCCGTCCCGGGTCCGGTCGAAGGGCCGGGAAGCGGTGGCCGGGTCGTCGTTGCGCGGCGATGTCGCGCGGATCGCGTCGAAGGAGGCCACCGTGATCGGCGAGATCGGCGCATCGCTGCCGCCGGTGAGCATGACGTCCGCGGTACCCTCACGGATGAGCTCGCAGGCATGCCCGACGGCGTCGAGACCGGAGGTGCAGCCGGCCGAGACGACCGCGGCCGGACCGAGCGCGTCCGCCGCCCACGCCACCTCGCGGGCCAGGCTGCTGGGTACCAGGTAGTCGACCAGCTGCGGTACGGCGCGCCGGTGGTCGACGAGCCAGTCCCGGCCGCCGTCGCTGACGACGGCGTACTCCTTCTCCAGGCTCATCGTGCAGCCTACGGCGGTGCCCATGGACACGCCGGTCCGCTCGGGCACCGAGGGCGTACCGGAGGCGAAGCCGGCGTCCGCCAGCGCCTCCCGTGCGCAGGCCACCGCGAACTGGGCGGCCCGGTCCAGACGCCGGGCCTCCCGCGGTGAGAAGCCGGCGGTCAGCGGATCGAAGGCGCACTGAGCGGCGATGCGCGAACGGTAGGGCGTGGCGTCGAAGAAGGTGAGGGGACCGGTCGCGGTCCGCCCGGAGGTGATCAGCGACCAGAACTCCTTCGTCCCGTTGCCGCCCGGCGCGATGACGCCGATGCCCGTGACGGCGACCCTGCGGCTCACCGGGACCCACCCGTGGCCCGGGCCGTGGAATGGTCGGATCCACCTGCGTGGAGGGCCTCCGGGAGCCGGCTGACCGGCCGGTTCCGAGGGGATGCCGCCTCGTTCAGGGACGTCCCCGTCAAAGGCTGTGCGCTGTCCATCGAATCGACCCTTTCCCGTGCTCGGCCGGTGGTGCGACGCGTCACCCGTGGATGGCCCGGGGGACGTGGACGATCCTTGGCCGCACCGCTGGAGCGGGACTAGGAAGCCGGTGGAGCCGGGGCCGGACCGGGCCGCGGGACGCCGCGTACCATGGCCGCTGGCGACCGGTCCACCGCGTCGTCGGCCCATGCCCCGTATGCCGTCAGCGATCCGAAGGTCATAGCCGCATGACCGCTCAGCCCGCCCTGTCCCTGGGGGACTTCAGCACCCTTTTCGCGCTGGTGGGACGTTCGGCACGGATCCGTGCCGAACGCCTGCTCAACGATTTCGGCCTGCACGCCGGCCAGCAGTTCTTCCTGCGCTGCCTGTGGGAGGCGGACGGGAGCACGGTCGGAGAGCTCGCCCGGCAGGTACGTGTCGAGGCCCCCACGGCGACCCAGGCGGTCAAGCGCCTGGAGGCCGCCGGCATGGTGCGCCGCACCCCGGACGATCAGGACGCCCGGCGCAGCCGGGTCTGGCTGACCCCGGCCGGCCGGCGCACCTGGCCACAGGTGACCGCCGCCCTCGCGGAGCTGGAGCGGGAACTGCTCGCCCCGTTCTCGGTGGAGGAACGCGAGCAGCTCATGTCCCTCCTGCTGCGGCTGTACGAGACGTCCAGGCCGGCGGACGGATCCGGCGCCGGCTCAGGGTCGGCCACCCGTTCCAGCGCGACTCGAGCCGCACTCCAGGCGGGCGGCGCAGGCTGAAGGTCCCTACGCGCCAAGGAGGTTCGATGCCGCACACCGGCACCGCATCGCTCGAAACGGAACGGCTGTACAGCGAGGTCTCACACTTCTACGCACGGCAGATGCAGGCGCTCGACGACGGGCGGACCGAGGACTGGGCGGAGACCTTCACCGAGGACGGGGTCTTCGTCCTGCACGGCGGACACGACCGGGCGGCCGGCCGGCAGGCCCTCGTCGCGAGCAGCTCCAAGGCCCGCGCCGCGCTCGCCGAGCAGGGCATCAGGCATCGGCACTGGCTCGGCATGCTGACGGTGGACCCCCGGCCGGACGGCAGCGTGGCGGCCCGGTGCTACGCACTGGTCGTCGCCACCGCTCTCGGCGGCACCCCCGTGGTGCACCGCAGCACGGTCTGCGAGGACCTGCTGGTGCGCGAGGGCGCCGGGCCGTGGCTGGTGAAACACCGTCAGGTCAGCAGGGACGACCTGACCTGACGCCTGTCCGTGGGGCCCCGGCGGGGCCCCACGGACAGGTTCTGGGGACGGGTGCCGGTCAGCAGGCCGACTTGTGCGACAGACCGTGGCCCAGAGGATGGTGCTGGGGTGCGGTGGGGGAGAGTATCGCGCTCTGCAACTGCTGGAGGAACCAGGCGGGTTCCATGCCGAGTTCCTTCGCGAGGGCCCCGCGCAGCCGCTGGTACACGTCCAGTGCGCAGGAACGCCGCCCGGACCGCCACAGCGCCCGCATGTACTGGGCGTGCAGATTCTCGTGGAAGCGGTGCTGGGCGGCGAGTGCGCCGAGTTCGTCGAGGAGCTCCTGGTGCCGCCCGAGTCTCATCTCGGCGTCGATGCACAACCCGAGGGTGGTCAGGCGCAGTTCCTCCAGCCTGGTCACGTGCGCGGTGACCAACTGGCCGGCGTCCACGTCGACGAGCACCTGCCCCCGGTACAGGTCGAGCGCCCGGCGCAGCAGGATCACGCCCGTCTCGTCGTCGCCCCGGCCGATCGTCTCCCGGCCCTGTTTGGCGAGTTGGTCGAAGCGATACAGGTCGAAGGCCGCCTCGGGGACCTTGAGCATGTACCCGGGCCCGGCCGTCAGCAGATGCTCGCCGACGCCGGGATCCGCGCGCTGCAGCAGTTTGCGGAGCGTCAGGATGTACGTCTGGAGCGTCGTTCTGGCACTTGCCGGCGGCCGGTTCCCCCACAACTCCTCCACCAGGACCGAGACCGGGACGATGTGGTTGCAGTAGATGAGAAGAAGCGCCAGCACCTTTTTTGGTTTCGGAGCGCTGGGAACACATACGACGTCCCCGAACCGTAATTCCAGCATCCCTAGTATGCCGACGGAAATGTCCATCCGTTTCCCCCCGTGCCTGCGTCGCCGTATGCATGGTGCCGCGGTCCCGCTGAGTGCCGACATCGCCTGGCCGCTTCCCCTTCAGCGGCTGTGATGCCCCGAACGCTACCCAGAAGAGCGGCCGGTATCTCGGACCGATGAGCAAACATACTCGGACAAGACCGGAATCTGCCCGAAAAACACTCGTGAAAAGGGTGTTGTGCTGGTTAGAGCCGATGGAGTGCCGACTGTTTCTCCATGAGGCGGCCGACCGGTAAGCCGTCGAGGGCCCGGCCGGCCGCGTGCCGTCAGCCCAGGATGTGGTGCAGCGCCTGTTCCACGCATCGGTCGGCGAGCGCGGTGACGGTCAGCGCCGGCGGTACCGTCGCCATGGTGCCGGGTATGAGCGAGCTGTCGATGACGTAGAGGTTGTTGTAGCCGTACAGCCGCCCGTCGGTCGTGCACGCCTGGCCGAGCACCACGCCGCCGAGCGTGTGGGAGGTGGTGTCGGCGTTCACCCGCAGCGTGGAGGTGCCGGGGTTGGCGGCGTTGATCCGGTCCACGGTGGTCGTCACCGCCTGCGTGGCGCGCAGGGCCGAAGGGCTGTTGTTCGGCCACGTCAGGGACACGTCGTCGGTGGACGCGTTGTAGGTGAAGTACCCGTCGGCGGAGCAGGTGGTCATCGCGAGTGCGCCGAGGGCACCGGTGCCGTCCGCGGGAGGCACCGGCCACGGGAAATTGATCATCGTGACGGGTTCGTAGGGGTTGTCGGTGTCCTGGGCCACGATGCCGGACGGACCGCCCTGCGTGGGATTGTTCCAGGGCATGCCCACCCGTACCGTCTGCCGGTCGCTGTTCGTACCCCAGCCCCTGCCCACCGAGGCGCGCAGGGCGGGCAGACTGCCGCGGCCCCTGGCGGCGACCAGCAGTCGGCTGGTACCCAGCGAGCCCGCGGCGAAGAAGACGTGCTCCGCGCTGTACTCGGGGCGGGCCACCACGGCACCGCTGTCATCGATGCGCTCGCACCGCACCAGATAGCGGCCGGCCGAGGGCATCACGTCCACCACCCGGGTCAGCGTTTCGACCGACACCCGGCCGGTGGCCTCGGCCGCTGCCAGGATGGTCCGGTCGACGCTGCGCTTGGCACCGCTGTTGGCACCCCAGATGGAGCGGGCGATGATCAGCGACGCCTCCTTGGTGCCTGCCTGCTCCTCCCGTACCGTCTGCCAGTCCACCGACATGTCGGCCCGGAACGGCGTCAGTCCCGCGGCCGCGGTCTCGGCGGTGAACGAGCGGGCGGCGGTGTAGTGCGTGGAGGCGTACACGTCGTCCGGCATCGGGGCCGGACCGATCAGCGAGCGGGCCCTGGCGTACCACTGCTCGCTCATCTCGTCGAAGTCGATGTGCGTACCGAACGCCCTGTTGAACGCCTTCTGGGAAGGCTTGAGCATGACGGCGTTGTTGACCAGCGAACCCCCGCCGACGCCCGCGCCGGCCAGGGCGATGACCCCGTTCGCCCGGAAGGCCTCGAGCACCCCGGGGTACACGTCGAGCTGCTGGCTGACGAAGGGGCTCCAGGAGTTCAGCCACGAAGCCCGGCCGTCCGGGGCCGCGGGGGTGGCGAAGGTGCCGCCCTGGGCGGTGATCGGCCACCGCCTGCCGCGCTCCAGGACCACCGAGTCCAGCCCGGCCTGCGCGAGGCGGAGCGCGGCGACGCTGCCGGCGTAACCACTGCCGATGATCAGTATCTTGACGGATTCCGCGGCGGCGGCGGAACGCAGCGGAAGGGCTCCGAGCGCCGCGCCTGCCGCGACACCGGTGAGGAACCGGCGACGGGAGAGCCCGCTTCTGCCTGACATACCACTCCTTGACTGAGCGAAGAACGGGTGCTGGAACGGGCCGCAGCCGATGTGTCCGGACGCCCGGCGGCCGGACGGAGGGCGCGGTGTCGAGGGCGGATCAGCGCTTGCGGGCGATGGTCAGGCCGTCCGCGAGCGGCAGCATGACCACCTCGACCCGCGGGTCGGCCGCGAGCTGCGGGTTGAACTCGCGCAGCGCGGCGGCGTTTCCGGTCACCGGTTCGTCACCGAGTACCCGGCCGCCGTAGAGGACGTTGTCGAAGACGATCAGCCCGCCCGGCCGGGTCCGGACGATCAGCTCCTCGTAGTAGGCGGCGTAGCCGGTCTTGTCGGCGTCCACGAAGGAGAAGTCGATGCTCTCCTCGCGCGGCAGGGACCGCAGGGTCTCCAGGGCGGGGCCGAGGCGCAGCTCGATCCGGTCGGCCAGTCCGGCCGATTCCCACCCGTCCCGGGCGATGCGCGTCCACTCCTCGCTGGTGTCGCAGCACAGCAGATGTCCGTCGGCGGGCAGGGCGCGGGCGATGGACAGCGAGGAGTACCCGGTGAAGGTGCCCACCTCGATCGCCCGCCGGGCACCCGCCATCCGGGTCAACAGGGTGATCAGGGCGCCCTGTTCGGGCGCGATGCGCATGCCGGCCTTGTCACCGGTCTCCTTCTCGGTGCGTGCCACCAGGTCGTGATGGGCGGGCAGCGGCGCTATGCCGCTGGCGACCGCGTAGTCGACGACCTCCTGGGTAGCCGGCACCCGCATCGGCTGGTCGGCAGGAAATTCCATCACCACTCCTTTATCAGGTCCCCCACAGGCCCCGGCGTTCGCCAGGACGTGGACAACGTAGGAGCGGTGGCTGGAGAAGCACTCGAAAACCAGTACACGCCCTCGCGGCAGCTCTCCACCCGTGCTCGAGCGGGCTTCCACCGGCTCCCGGCAGCCTCGCTGGCGACGCCTGGCACCGGCCCCACGCACCGGCCCGTGCCCCGACAACGCCGCACTGCGGCCAGGAACGAGGAGCGAGATGCCTGCCAGCGACACCAGCACCCCGGCGGACCGGCGCACGGCCCTGATCACGGGCGCGACCAGTGGAATCGGGCTCGCGACCGCCCGTGCCCTGGCCGAGAGCGGACTGCGGGTCTTCCTGTGCGCGCGCTCCGCGGAGAACGTCGCCGCTACCGTCAAGGAACTGCGTGCCCAGGGGTACGAGGCGGACGGCACGACGTGTGACGTGCGTTCCCGCGCGGAGGTGACGGCGCTGGTCGCCGCCGCCGTCGCGGCGTACGGCCCTATCGACGTGCTGGTCAACAACGCCGGCCGCAACGGCGGCGGCATCACCGCCGAACTCTCCGACGAGGTCTGGTACGACGTCATCGACACCAACCTCAACAGCGTCTTCCTGGTGACCCGGGAGGTGCTGTCGGCCGGCGGGATACTCGGCCGGCCGCGCGGACGCGTCATCAACATCGCCTCCACCGGGGGAAAGCAAGGCGTCGTCCTCGCCGCCCCGTACTCCGCGTCCAAGGCGGGCGTAGTCGGCATGACCAAGGCGCTGGGACTGGAACTCGCCGCCTCCGGAACCACCGTCAACGCGGTCTGCCCGGGATACGTCGAGACCCCCATGGCGGAGCGGGTGCGCCGGGCCTACGCCGAGGCGTGGAACACCGGTGAGGAACAGATCCGCGAACGCTTCGAGGCGAAGATCCCGCTCGGCCGCTACACCACCCCCGAGGAGGTGGCCGCCATGGTCGGCTACCTCGTCTCGCCGGCCGCGGACGCCGTCACCGCGCAGGCGCTCAACGTCTGCGGCGGCCTCGGCAACTACTGACCGGCCCGCCACTCCTTTTCGGAAGGTGCACACCGTGTCCCAGACCACGCCCCGGACCGCCACGCCCCCTGCTCCCGACCTCACCGTCAGCCCCTCGCGGCGCACACCGGGCGAACGGCCCGGTGACCCGACCCGCGTCGACGTCGCGCACACCGTCACCGTCCCGGCCGCCCCGGCGGTTGTCTTCGCCCTGCTCGCCGCCGTCGAGCGGTGGCCGCTGATCTTCCCGCCCACCGTTCACGCCCGCGTCCTGGAGCGGGCGCCGGAGGGTGGCGGTCCGGAACGGCTTCAGCTGTGGGCCACCGCCAACGGCGGGGTGCGCACCTGGACGTCCCGTCGGCTGCTCGATCCGGCGCGGCAGCGCATCTCCTTCGGGCAGGACCGGCCCGTGGCACCGATCGCAGCCATGGGCGGGGAGTGGATCGTACGCCCAGTGGCAGGCGGCAGCGAGGTGATGCTCACCCACGTCTACGCCGCGGTCGACGACGACGCCGAGACGCTCGCCTGGCTGGAGAAGGCGGTCGACGGCAACAGCCGCGCCGAGCTGGCCGCTCTGGCCGAGGCGGCCCGGGACGCCGGAACCGGCCGGGATACCGGCTTCACCTTCCGCGACAGCCTGCGCATCGACGGGACGGCCGCCGCGGTCCACGCCTTCCTGGACCGGGCGGAGCACTGGGCGGAGCGGCTCCCTCACGTCGCCCGGGTGAAGCTCACCGAGGATCTGCCAGGCGTGCAGATCCTGGAGATGGATACCCGGACCGCCGACGGCTCGTCCCACACCACCCGGTCGGTCCGGGTCTGCGCCGCGCCCCACAGCATCCACTACAAGCAGCTCGTCACCCCGGCTCTGCTGCGCGTGCACACCGGAAGCTGGTTGCTGACGGAGGACGGGGACGGGGGCGTCACGGCGACCGCCGAGCACACCGTCGTACTGGCGACGGACGCCATCGGCCGGGTACTGGGACCCGACGCGACCGAGGAGCGGGCCCGGGCCTTCGTCCGGGACGCGCTGGGCCGCAACAGCTCGGCGACACTGCGGCAGGCCAAGGCCTTCGTGGAGGGGACGACCGGTGCCTGACCTCCTGGACGGACTCCCGGCCCGCGCCGATCTGCTGCTGCGGTCCGGTGCCCGCCGGTCCGGCGACCACCCCGCGCTCGTCCTCGGCGGCCGTGCTGTCACGTACGAGGGGCTCGACGCGGCGGTGGACCGGTGTGCCGCGCTGCTGCGGGAACGGCTGGGCGCGGGGGGCGCGGTCGTTGCGATCGGTGCGGACCTGCACCCCGACGTGGTGATCGCCTACCACGGTGCCTTGCGCAGCGGGAACCTGGCACTCCCGGTGGTCCCGCTGCTGCGCGAGCAGCAACTGCAGTACGTGCTGGAGAAGTCCGGCGCGCGGGCCGCCCTGGTCGGCGCCGAGCTCTACGCGCGGTTGCGGCGGATACGGCGCGGGCTGCCCGGGCTGGAACTCGTCGCGGTCCTCGGCGAGGGACCCGTGGGGGACGACGGGCAGGCGCCGCGTTTCGCGGACCTGCTCGACACCGCCGGTCCGGGCGTGCCCGAGCACCGCGCGGCCCCGGACGATCCGGCCGCGCTGCACTTCACCAGCGGCACCACGGGGATGCCGAAGGCCGTCGTGCTCAGCCACCGCAACGTGACGGTCAACGCGGTCCAGACCGCCCGGGCACACGGTCTGGACCGTACCTCCATCACCCTCGTGCACTTCCCCAGCTACCACCCCATGCACATGAACTCGGCCCTCGCCGCCGGAGCGACGCAGGTCCTGGTGCCCGGACCGGACCCGGTGGAGGCGATCGAACGGGCCCGCGCACACGCCGCGAGCCACATATATCTGCTGCCTGCCCGGCTGGCCCGGCTGGCCGCCCATCCCCGGCTGTCCGAACTGCGGCTGCCGGACGCCCGGATGATCGCCTCCGGCGGTTCCGCGCTCGCTCCGGCCCTGGCCGATACCCTCTCCGGGCATTTCGGCGTCCCCGTGGTCCAGGGGTACGGGCTGGCCGAGACCTCGCCCCTCACGCACTTCGACCGGCCCGGCGACCACCGCCCCGGATCGGTCGGCACACCGGTCGACGGGACCGAGCACCGGGTGGTGTCCCTGGACGACGGAGCGGTGCTGCCGCCCGGTGAGAACGGGGAGATCCAGCTCAGGGGACCTCAGGTGATGCGGGGTTACCTCGACGGCGAGCACGGCCCGGCCGTCGATGCCGACGGCTGGCTCGCCACCGGGGACGTCGGCCGGATCGACCCGGACGGCCGGCTCCACCTGACCGACCGCATCAAGGACGTCTTCAAGTGCGACAACTGGCTCGTCTCGCCCACCGAGATCGAAGCCGCCCTCGCCGAGGACCCGGCCGTGGCCGACAGCGTCGTTCTCGACCGGCCGCACCCGGTGTCCGGCGCGGTCGCCCACGCCCTGCTCGTCCTCACCGACCCCCGCTCCCCCGAGGAGGCGGAGCGGATCATCGGCCGGCTCAACGCCCGGTTGCCCTACTACAAGCAGGTCCGCGGTCACGAGGTCGTCGCACGGCTTCCGCGTACCCCCAACGGCAAGATCCCGCGGCGCGAGCTGCGGGCTTCCTTCCACACACGGCTCGACGGAGGTTCCCCGATGGTGATCCTGATCAACGAGTTCATCCTGACCTCGGCGCCCGAGGAGTTCGAGAAGGTCTTCGAGGCCAGCTCGGTGTACATGCGCACACAGCCCGGGTTCATCGACCACACCCTGGTCCGGTCGCTGACCAACCCGAACGTCTACACCAACATCGCACGCTGGGAGGACGCGGCGGCACACATACAGGTCGTGCAGTCCGAGGGCTTCCAGGACCACATCCGGGAGCTCGCCTCCGTTGCCAAGGCCACGCCGCAGCTGCACGCCGTGGTGTCGCATGTCGAACGCGGCTGACCCGCTGGGCCTGGCCGGTACCCGGGTGCTGGTGGCCGGGGCGACCGGGCTGGTGGGCGGCGCGGTGGTGCGCGCCTTCGCCGCCGCGGGTGCCGAGGCAGTGGTGCACGGCCGGGACGAGAAGGCGGCCACCGCGCTCGCCGACCGCGTCGCCGCCGAGCACGGCGTCCGCGCGCATCCGGTGACCGCCGACCTCGCCACGCCCGAAGGCCCGCAGATGCTGCGCGCGGGACTCGACGCGGCGGGCGTGGACCGGCTGGACGTCCTCGTCAACTGCGTCACCGGCTATGACGGACGGCCCCGGCCGGCCACCGCGCTCACCGCCGAGGAGTTCCGCTCGCTGCTGGACACCGACCTGGTCGCGGTCTTCCGCCTGGTCACCGCCATTCTTCCGCTGCTGGCCGCGGCCGGGCGGTCCCGGGTGGTGCTGCTGTCCTCGCTGGCCGGGGTACGCGGCCGGCCGGCCGCGGCCCACCTGTGCTCGGTCAAGGCGGCGGTGGCCGGTCTCACCCTGGCACTGGCCCACGACCTGGCGGCCGAGGGCGTGCGGGTCAACTGCGTGGCCCCCGGCCCGGTACAGGAGCCCGGCACGCCACACAGCGGTCCCCTGGGCCCGGGCATCGTCCCGACGACCCCCGACGAAGTGGCGGGCTGCGTTCTCGCACTCGCCTCCGACCTGTCAGCTCCCGTCAACGGCCACCTCCAGGTGGTCAACGGCGGTAGGCCCTGATCACGCGAAGGCGGTTTGGCACATGAACGAGCAGCGCATCGCGCACCATCCCCCCGGCCCCGGTACCGAACCCCCGCGCCTCTTCCGGGCCGGCCGGATCGCCCTGGTCACCGGAGCCTCCCGCGGACTCGGCCGGGCCGTCGCCCACCGGCTGCGGAAGGCCGGCTGTCACGTCTACCTGAACTACGCCGCCGACGACGCGGCCGCCGCCGAGGCCGTCGAGGCGGCCGCGGACCTCCCGGGCAGCACCACACCGGTCAAGGGGGACATCGGCTCGGCCGAGTTCCTGGCCGGCCTGCTCGACCGGATCCGGGACGAGCACGGGCAGTTGGACATCTTCGTGCACAACGCCGCCACCATGCACCCGATGCTCCCGGTGGCACCGGAGACCGGCCCGCTCTTCGACGAGATCGCCCTCGCCCTCAACCCGCTGCTGCACGGCGCGGGCACGATCGCCAAGCTGATGCCGGAGGGCGGCCGGGTCATCGCCGTCTCCGGCAACGGGGCGTTCGAGGTGATCCCGCACTACCTCGCCACCGGAGTGGCCAAGGCGGCGCTGGAGAACCTGGTGCGCTATCTCGCCGTCGACCTGGCACCGTTCGGTATCACCGTCAACGCCGTCTCCACCCATCTGCTCGACAAAGGGGAGCACACCTCCAACAAGGCCATCGCCGGGCTGCTGGCGTCCCGCACCCCCAACGGCCGCCTCACCCGCCCCGAGGACGTCGCCGACGTGATCGCCCTGCTGTGCGCGCCGGAGGCCGCCTGGATCCAGGGGCAGGTCGTGGTGGCCGACGGCGGCCTCGGACTGCGGGCCTGAGGGGGCGGACGTGGACATCACGACCGATGTCTGTGTGGTCGGCGCGGGCCCGGCCGGCCTGACACTGGCCCTGCTGATGCTGCGGTCCGGCGCCCGGGTCACCGTCGTGGAACGCTCCCGGTCCTTCGACCGCGAGTACCGGGGCGAGATCCTCCAGCCCGGCGCAATGACACTCCTGGACGACCTGGGCCTGCTCGCCGGAGCACGCGCCCGCGGTGGTTACGAACTCGGCCGGTTCCAGCTCGTGGAGAACGAGCGCCTGCTGATGGACATCGACTACGGGACCCTCCCGCCGCCCTACGGCTTCCTGCTGAGCCTGCCCCAACGGCATCTGCTGACGGAGCTGTTCGACGCCTGCTCCGGGTATCCGGACTTCACCTATCTGGACGGCTGCGGCCTCAGGGAGCTTTCCGGCGACGGGAACGCCGTCACCGGCATCGTGTGCGGACAGGGCGAGCGGCGCCGCCGGATCACTGCGCCTATCACGGTCGCCGCCGACGGCCGGTACTCGAAGACCCGGCGGCTGGCCGGGATCGAACAGCACCGTCTGGATGCCTTCGCGCACGACATCCTGTGGTTCCGGGTGCCGGCCGGGGACCGGCGGGACCGCACGGTGCGGGTGCACCGCACCGACGGCGCACCGGTGCTCATCTACGACTCGTACCCGGACTGCGTGCAGATCGGCTGGACCCTGCCGCACAACGGCTACCGGAAGATCGCCGAGGAAGGAGTGGAACGGCTGCGGACGCGGATCGCGCGGGCGGTTCCGGCGTACGCGGACCAGGTGCTCGAACAGGTCAAGGAGCTCGGCGACCTGACCCTGCTCGATGTCTTCTCCGGCTACGCCGAGGAGTGGGCGGCCGACGGACTGGTCCTGCTCGGCGACAGCGCGCACACGCACAGCCCGATCGGCGCCCAGGGCATCAACCTGGCCGTGCAGGACGCCGTTCTGCTGCACCCGGTGCTGCTGTCGGCCCTGGGGACCGGCGACTTCGGCAAGGCGGCGCTGTCGGCCTGGGTGCCGGACCGCCGCAAGGACATCGAGAAGGTCTTCACCCTGCAGGCCAGGCAGAGCAAGGCGATGCTCGGCGGCGGAGGCCGGATCGCCGGGGCGGTCCGGCCGCTGGCCGCGCGTGCTCTGGCGCACACCCCGCTCTACGGCAGGATCCTGCGCGCCATCGCGTTCGGGGCCCGGCCGGTCACAGTGCGCTCGGACCTGTTCGGCGAGGCGGAACCGATACGCCGGGAGGCTGCCGGAACATGAGAATCATCGATCTGTCCTCACCCATCGACGCATCGTTCTGGGAACCGGACGAGGTGGTGCACCGGGTGCTCGACGCGCATCAGGCGGCCCTGCACGTCCGCGACGAGATGAAGGAGCACTTCGGCCTGGACCTCGACCCGGACGTCTTCCCGGACGGCGCCTTCCTCACCAACGACTACCTGACACTCACCACACACACCGGCACCCACGTCGACGCGCCCGCGCACTACGGCCCCGCGGCGCACGGACGCACCCCCCGGACCATCGACCGGATGCCGCTGGACTGGTTCGTGCGGCCCGGCATGGTGCTGGACCTGCGGGAGGCCGGGACGGGCACGGTCGGGGTCGAGCACCTGGAGCGCGAGTTCGCGCGCGTGGGGCGCCGGCCTCGGCCGCTGGACGTCGTACTGCTGCACACCGGCGCCGACCGGAACCTCGGCAAGCCGGAGTACTTCACCGAGTTCACCGGACTGGACGGGCCGGCCACAAGGCTGCTGCTCGGCCTGGGGGTACGGGTGATCGGCACCGACGCCTTCAGCCTCGACGCGCCCTTTACCCACATCATCCGCGAATACCATCGCACCGGGGACCGGGACGTGCTGTGGCCGGCCCACTTCGCCGGACGCCAGGAGGAGTACTGCCAGCTCGAACGGCTGGCCAACCTGCAGGACCTGCCGTCCTCGACCGGGTTCACCGTCAGCTGCCTGCCGGTGAAGATAGCCGGGGCCGGTGCGGGCTGGTCACGGGTGGTGGCGCTGATCGAGAAGTGAACGGCGGCCGACGCGGAAAGGAACGTACCGGCCGACTCCGCGATCTCCTGACAGGCCATTACTTAGTCGGCTACATTTCGAACAGCGCGGGCTCGGCCCCGTGGTTCTCGCGACGCGCATCCGGCGTCGGTTCCCCCTCGCACCGCCCAACGGGCGGGCTATGGAAAGGCATTCATGGAGAACAGGAAACTCGGTTCGGCCGGCCTGGCGACCTCGGCCCTCGGCCTCGGCTGCATGGGCATGGCGGGCGCGTACGGGGCGGCGGACACCGACGAGGCCGTTGCCACCGTCCGCCGAGCGCTGGACCTCGGCGTCACCTTGATCGACACGGCCGACTTCTACGGGCCGGGCACCGCCGAGAAGATCGTCGCCCAGGCCCTTTCCGGCCGCCGGGACGAGGCCGTGGTCGCCACCAAGTTCGGGATGCGGCGCCCGGCCGGCGGCCCGCCCTACATCGACGGCAGCCCCGCGTACGTCCGCGAGGCCTGCGAGGCCTCCCTGCAGCGCATGGGCCTGGACCACATCGACCTCTACTACCTGTCCCGGCTGGACCCGAAGGTCGACATCGAGGAGACCGTCGGCGCCCTCGGTGAACTCGTAGCCGAGGGCAAGGTGCGGCACATCGGACTCTGCGAGGTCTCCGCACGCACCCTGCGGCGGGCGCACGCGGTGCACCCGATCTCGGCCCTCCAGACCGAGTACTCGCTGTGGGAACGGCACGTGGAGGAGGAGATCCTGCCTACCTGCCGAGAGCTGGGCACCGGCTTCGTGGCCTACAGCCCGCTCGGTCGCGGCTTCCTCACCGGAGCCCTCGACAGCGCCGACGACCTGGCCGAGGACGACCAGCGCCGTAACCACCCGCGGTTCCAGGGCGAGAACTTCGACCACAACCGCAACCTGGTGCGCATGGTCGAGGAGCTGGCCGAGAGCAAGGGGATCAGCCTCACCCAGCTCGCGCTGGCCTGGGTGCTGGCACAGGGCGGTGACGTGGTGCCGATTCCCGGAACCCGGCGCATCGCACACCTGGAGCAGAACGCCGCGGCCGCCGAGGTCCGTCTGACGGACGAGGAGGTCGGCCGGCTCTCCGACGCCTTCCCGGTCGGCGCCACCGCCGGGCTGCGCTACCCCGCGCAATTCATGCGGACCATCGACCAGAGCTGACGTCCACTCAACCAGCGGTAATCAGGCCGAGGTTCATCGGCTGACACCCGTCCGGACCGCAGGAGGCGGGGCACGCACCCGGTGTGTGCCCCGCCTCCTGCGTTCATGGTGAGTGGCCGGAGTGGCCGCCTCAGCGCGGCGTCATGCCGTCCACCCCGGCGCCCGCGTCACCTCGACCACCGCGCACGACCAGGTGAAGCCGGCTCCCACACCCATCAGTACGCACCGCTCCCCGGCCCGGAGCGCGCCGGAGACCACCAGGTGCTCCAGAGCGGCGATCTGGTCCCCGGCACCCAGATGCCCCACCCGGCTGCTGAACTCCCAGGCGGTGCGCTCGGCGTCGATGCCCAGCGGGCGCAGGCAGTTGGTCTCCAGGCGACGGCGCCCGAAGTGCGGCAGCACCCACCGGGAGATCTCGGCGGTGCTCACCCCGGCGTCCGCCAGCGCCTCCTTCACGGCGTCGCGCTGCCCGGCTGCCACCCGGGCCACGCTGAACGACATCCCGGCCCGGTCGACGTACCTTTTCTTGTGCCCTTCCAGATCGAGCACGCCCGGCGGAGCGGTCCGTGCCACCCCGAAGGGATCGCCGGCGCGGTGCATCCCCTCCAGCGCCGGATCCGATACCAGCACCAGCGAACGCACCCGGGCGAAGCCCTCCCGCGCCGACAGCAGCATCGAAGTGCCGCCGTCGGCGTAGACGGTGCCCGGGTCGCTGTGCCAGCGGTCGAAGCCCGGCGGGCAGAACCGGTCGGCCGTGGTGACCAGTACCTGCCCGCACCCCGGCCCAGGCCCTGTCCCGGGCGACAGCATGGTGGATGCCAGGAAGAGCGCCGCCATGCCCCCGTTCGACACCTGGCGCACCTCCAGCGCCGGACAGCCGCCGGGCAGTACCCGCCGCTGCACGTAGGAGGCCGTGCCCCACAGGGCGTTGCCCTGGTCGTACAGGCTCGCGTGCAGCAGCAGATCCACCTCCGAGCCGTCCGTTCCGGCCCGCTCCAGCGCGCGTCCGGCGGCCCGCACGGCCATCTCGGCGGGCACCTCGGTGTCGTCCGCGCAGACCGTCACGGACCGCATGCCGCTCTTCGCGGCCGCGGCCGCCGCCCACTCTCCCCGAGCCACCGCCTCGGCCACCGGCAGCGCGGGTGGCAGCCAGCTGCCGAGACCGGCGATGTACAGCTGATCGCACCTCATGGACGCTTCCTCTCCGGGCCCGGACCCACGGGCGCCGCTCAGATCGTCCGGCCCGCTTCTCGACCGTGGATCGAGGACGGCTGGAGACCTCAGGGCCTCTCGTCCGGATCATGCCGGGCCCGCGCGGTCCGGACCGCGCGCTCGCCTCGTCGCCGCCGGTCGCCGGAGCTCCTTCCCCGAGCTTCCGGCTCCGCTCGGCCGAGCGGGGGAGAACCCCTCCGATTCCCTCCTCCTCTGCGAACGCGCACCGGACACCGCTCCCCGGTCCGCACTGGTCCGAACGAAAGAACCTGGATCAACGGTCGAGTGAATCTGTAGCGGCCCCTGCGAGGATCGGCCGCGGCGGACCGCTCGGGGCGGTGTGCCGAGAGGAGGAACCATGTCGCGCTCAGTGCCGTCCGCCCGACCGGAGCTGCTTCCCGTGGCGCTGCTGCTGCCTGGCCAGGGGGCCCAGCACCCGGGCATGGCCACCGGTCTGTACGGTTACGACGAGATCTTCACCGGCGCGGCGGACGAGGTGTTCGCCGCACTCGGCGCGGACGGCGGCCGGGTGCGCGACGACTGGCTCGGGGAACGCCCCCGGGTACCGGTGGACCATGTCACCCGGTCCCAGATCCTGCTGTTCACGATCAACTACGCCCTCGGCCGGACCGTCGAGTCGTGGGGGGTGCGCCCGGCCGCGCTGCTCGGCCACAGCGTCGGCGAGATGGCCGGGGCGGTCCTGGCCGGGGTGTTCGCCGTGGCCGATGCCGCCCGACTGATGTGGGACCGGGTGACCCGGCTCGCCGAAGGGCCGGCCGGCGGGATGGTCGCGGTGGCCGCGGCCCCCGGCGCGCTGACGCCCTACCTGCGCGGCGATGTGGTGGTGGGCGCACACAACGCGCCCCGCCAGACCGTGCTGGCCGGCCCGGAACCACAACTGGGCGAGATCACCGGCCTGTTGCGGGAGCAGGGCATGGTATGCCGGAGTGTGCCGGGCTCCACGCCGTTCCACAGCCCGGTGCTCGCGCCGCTCGCCGCCCGCGCGGAGCCGGCCTTCGCCACGGTGCGGGCGCAGCCGCCCGCCTTCCCGCTGATCTCCGGCTACACCGCCGCCCCGCTCACCGCCGATCAGGCCGCCGACCCCGCCTGGTGGTCCTCCCATCCGACCGCGCCCGTCCGGTTCTGGCCCGCTCTGGACCATCTGCTGCGCGGCCCGGGCCGGCAACTCGTGGAGTGCGGGCCCGGCCGGGCACTGACCGCCATCGCCAGGCGGCATCCGGCGGTGCTGGCCGGACGCAGCCGGGTGCTCCCGCTGCTTCCGGCCGGTCCGGCCGATCAGGCGGAGGCTCGCGACTGTCTGGCTGCCGCGCGGTCCGTCCTCGTCCCGGCCGGCGCCTGACCGGCCCGCGTGTCAGTCCGACCGGGGCCGGTCCCGTCCGGTGCCCCATACCGAGAGGCTGCGATGACGACCATGGATACCCCGGCCCCGGCTGCCGCCGCCCCGGCGCCCGCGACGCCGCCCGTGTCCGGTGTGCGGCAGCGGGTCGCCGAGCTCGGCGCGCTGCGCGCGCAGGTGCAGGCAGGTCCGGACGAGAAGGCCACCGCGGCCCAGCACGCGCGGGGGAAGCTGACCGCCCGTGAGCGGATCGACTTGCTGCTGGATCCGGGGACCTTCCACGAGGTGGAGCCGTTCCGCCGGCACCGGGCCACCGGTTTCGGCCTGGAGCTGAAGCGGCCCTGCACGGACGGGGTCATCACCGGCTGGGGTGAGGTGGAAGGCCGGACCGTCTTCGTCTACGCCCATGACTTCCGGATCTTCGGCGGCTCACTCGGCGAGGCGCACGCGGCGAAGATCCACAAGATCATGGACATGGCGCTCGCGGCCGGCGCGCCCCTGGTGTCGCTGAACGACGGGGCCGGCGCCCGCATCCAGGAAGGTGTCTCCGCGCTCGCCGGGTACGGCGGCATCTTCCGTCGCAACACCCGGGCCTCGGGCGTGATTCCGCAGATCAGCGTGATATTGGGCCCGTGTGCCGGCGGCGCGGCCTACAGCCCCGCGCTGACCGACTTCGTGTTCATGGTGCGCGGAACCTCGCAGATGTTCATCACCGGCCCGGACGTCGTGCAGGCGGTCACCGGCGAGCGGATCACCCAGAACGGCCTGGGCGGCGCCGACGTGCACGCGGAGACCTCCGGAGTCTGTCACTTCGCCTACGACGACGAGGAGTCCTGCCTCACCGAGGTCCGCTACCTGCTGAGCCTGCTGCCGCTGAACAACCATGAGCGACCGCCCCGGGCCGTCACCGACGACCCAGCCGACCGACGGTCACCGGCGCTGCTGGACCTGGTGCCGGCGGAGGGGAGCCGGCCGTACGACATGCGTGAGGTGATCTCCGAGCTGGTCGACGACGGCGAGCTGCTGGAGGTGCATGAGCGGTGGGCCCCCAACGTGCTCTGCGTCCTGGCCCGGCTGGCCGGCGAGGTCGTCGGCATCGTGGCGAACCAGCCCATGGCGCTGGCCGGCGTCCTGGACATCACAGCGTCCGAGAAGGCGGCCCGCTTCGTCCAGACGTGCGACGCGTTCAGCATTCCGCTGGTCACCCTGCTGGACGTACCCGGCTTTCTGCCCGGTGTGGGTCAGGAGCACGGCGGGATCATCCGGCACGGGGCCAAACTGCTGTACGCCTACTGCGATGCCACCGTGCCCAGGATCTCAGTGATCCTGCGCAAGGCGTACGGCGGTGCCTACATCGTCATGAACTCCCAGTCCATCGGCGCGGACCTGACCTTCGCCTGGCCCACCAACGAGATCGCCGTGATGGGGGCCGAGGGTGCCGCCAACGTCATCTTCCGGCGTCGGATCGCCGAGTCTGCGGACCCCGAGGCGACGCGCGCCCGGCTGGTCAAGGAGTACCGGACGGAACTCATGCACCCCTACTACGCGGCGGAACGCGGGCTGGTGGACGATGTCATCGACCCCGCCGCCACCCGGCAGACGCTCGTGTCCGCGCTCGCCATGCTCCGCACGAAGCACGCGGAGCCGGCACCCCGCAAGCATGGCAACCCGCCGCTGTGAGGCCGTAGCCCCTGATCGTGACGGCCCGCCTCGTCGTCCTCTTCGCAGCGCCGCAGGAGGACTGTTGGTCTCCGGGTCCGGCACGGCTGTTCCCGCCCCTGTCGAAAGCAGGTCGATACCGTTGCCCGGGTGTCACTCACACCGGTGGTGCGGAGCAGCGGCGGCCGATGGGCGGTACCCGGCCCGGAAGCCGCCCACTGCCGGCTCCCCACCGGTGGCCGAGGCCCGTGCGGCGGCGCCCACCACTCTCCCCGGCCGAGCCCTCCCGGGGGAACCGGAGCGGCCGTTACTGCGCGGGGGCGGCGGCGTGTGCGCTCTTCTTGCGCGCACGGTAGGCGGCGGCCTTGATCTTGTTGCCGCAGGACTCCATGCCGCACCACTGCCGCCGCGTGCCCCGTGAGCGGTCGATGTAGACACGGGTGCACTCGGGATTGCCGCACTCCTTGAGCAGGGGTACGTCAGGCCCGCTCAGGAGCTCGACCGCGAGGCGCGCCACGGTGGACAGGGCTTCGTCCGGCGTCGCTTGCGTCCACCGTCCCGAGGCGGTGAGCCGCGGTGCGGCGGGCGGTCTGCGCGCCGCACCGTTCAGCACGTCCAGTGCCTCGTCGGTGTACTCCTCACCGAGCCGACGGGCCGTGACCAGCTGGTAGACGGCCTCCCGCACGGCCTTCGCGCGGTCGACGTCGGTCCGGTCGCCGGGGGAGACCGCGTCGACGATGCCGGACTCCAGGTACCACGCCCGCAGTCGCTCCGGTGTCACGAACATCTCGAACCGCACCGAGCGCCGGGCCCGGAGTGTCGCGGCGAAGTCGAGCGCCGGGCTTCCGCAGACGAAGACATGGTCCAGATTCACATCACCATTCTGGCAGGTGACTATCGTGTCGGCAAGGCTCGTCACCTGCCGGCCAGGTGGCCGTCTCCGTGCTGCCGTCCCCGTGTTCCCGGCCGGAGCGCAGCCGGATCTCACGGCCCTGCCATCGTCCGCGCAGCCAGCGGTCGTGGCTGGCCAGGACGATCGCCCCGGGCCCGGTGCCCAGAGCGGCCTCCAGCTCGTCGCACAGCCGCGGGGACAAATGGTTCGTGGGTTCGTCGAGCAGAAGCAGCTCCGGCGGACGCGCCACCAGGAGCGCCAGTGCGAGCCGGCGGCGCTGACCGACCGACAGCCGGCCGACCGGCCTGTCCAGATCCGCCTCGTGCAGCAGACCCAGCGAGCCCAGCGGGACCGTTTCCGCCCGCTCGGCGCCCAGCGCACGCTCGTAGGTCTCACGCCCGGTCAGGTCGGGCCTGCCGAACACGGTGTCCTGGGCCAGCAGACCCACCGTCAGTCCCTGCCGCCGCCTCACCTCGCCCTCGGCCGCGAGCCGCCCGGCGAGCACGGACAGCAGCGTCGACTTGCCCGCGCCGTTGCCTCCCGTGACGAGCAGACGATCGGTCGCCGGTACGTCCAGGCGCCCGACGGCCAGCCGGCCCGGCACCCGCACATCGCGGAGGCGGACCAGGGAGTCGTCCACCGACCCCTCGGCGGCCGGGACGGTCACGGCGAGCGCGGTCCCGTGGAAGCGCAGCGGCTGCGGCGGCTCACCGACCTGGCTGCGCTCCAGCCCGTCCAGCCTGCGGGTGGCGTTGCGCACCCGCCGGGAGATCTGGCTCTGCACCCGGCCGCCCCGGTGGCCGTATCCCATCTTCTCGTTGTCGCGCCGCTCCCGGTCGGGCGCCACTCGGTGCGCGGTCACACCGGCCGAGTGGCGCAGCGCCGCCAGCTCCTCCTGCTCCTCGGCGTACCGCCGCTCCCAGCGTTCCCGCTCGGCGCGCTTCTCGGCCAGGTAGGCGCTGTAGTTGCCGCCGTAGCGGACCGGGCCGTCCACGGCCGGATCGAGGTCGATCAGATCCGTGCAGACGGCGTCGAGGAACGCCCGGTCGTGGCTGGCCACCACGACGACCCCGGGCAGCCCGCGCACCTGCTCCTCCAGGAAGGCGGCGGCACCGTCGTCGAGATGGTTGGTCGGCTCGTCCAGCAGCAGTGCCGAAGGGCGCCGGACCAGCAGAGCGGCCAGCGCCAGACGGCCGCGCTGCCCGCCGGAGAGGGAGCCGAGCGCCCGGTCGTGCCGGAACGCGCCGAGACCGAGCCCGTCGAGCACGATCGCGGCACGCCGGTCCGCGTCCCAGACCTCCCGCTCCTGGGCCTGTTCGAGCTGCCGTCCGTACGCGTCGAGCAGCTCGGCGTACCCGGGGGAGTCCTGCGGGACGTGGGCGAGCCGCTCGGTGAGACGTTCGAGCTCGGCCAGGTCGTCGCGGGCCTCGCGCAGGGCTTCGTCCAGCACGTCGGCGATCGTCGACGCGTCGTCGAACGGCATTTCCTGGTGCAGGAAGCCCAGGTCGGCCGGGCGCGTGATGGTTCCGGCATCGGGTTCGTCCACTCCGGCGAGCAGACGCAGCAGCGTCGACTTGCCGACGCCGTTCTCCCCGATCAGCCCGATGCGGTGGCCGGGGGAGGCAGTGAGGGAGACGCCGTCGAGGACTCGCTCGGTCCCCAGGGTCCGGACGACGTCATGAGCAAGCAGGGCCGGTCGAGACATGGTGGTCCACCTGATGTGTTCGGTGTTCGGCCCGCCGGGTGGTGACCCACCTCGGGCGCGGGCCCGGTCGGCACGTCGGCGGTTCACACCTCGGGCGCACCCGTCTCCGTCAGCTCACCGCCGGCCAGCCGCAGCCACCGGGCCACGCCGATCCGGGCCAGGAAGGGCTCGTCGTGGCTGACCACCACGAACGCTCCCCGGTACGAGCCCAGCGCGCTCTCCAACTGGCCCGCGCTCACCAGGTCGAGGTTGTTCGTCGGCTCGTCCAGGAGCAGCAGCTGCGGAGCCGGTTCGGCGCACAGGACACAGGCCAGGGTGGCGCGGAGCCGCTCGCCGCCGGACAGCACCCCGACGGGCAGATGAGCCCGGGGACCCCGGAACAGGAAGCGGGCGAGCAGGTTCATCCGCTCCGCCTCCGGGCGGTGCGGCGCGAAAGCGGTGAAGTTCTCCGCGACGGTACGGTCCGGGTCCAGCAGGTCCAGCCGCTGCGAGAGGTAAGCGATCCGGCCGTCCGCCCGCTTGATCTGCCCGCCGTCCAGGCCGAGTCCGCCGTTGAGCAGCCGCAGCAGTGTGGTCTTGCCGGAGCCGTTGGGGCCGGTCAGCGCGATGCGTTCGGGGCCCCGCACGGTCAGGTCGACACCCGGTTGGGCGAACACGGCCCGTCCGGCGTGGTGGACCTGCATGTGCTCGCCGAGTACGAGGGTGCGCCCGGCGGGCACATCGGTGTCCGGCAGATCCAGTGCGATGCGCTGCTCGTCGCGCAGGGCGCGCCCCGCCTCGTCCAGCCGGGTCCTGGCCTCGCTGACCCGGGACGCGTGCAGCTGCCCCGACCGGCCCGCGGATTCCTGGGCGCCCCGCTTCATGTTCCCGGCGAAGATACGGGGCAGGCCCGCGCTCTTCAGATTGCGGGCGGCATTGCTCGCTCGGCGCTCGGCGCGTTCGCGGGCCTGCTGCATCTCCCGCTTCTCCCGCTTCAGCTCCTGCTCGGCGTTGCGGATGTTCTTCTCGGCGACTTCCTGCTCGGCCCGCACGGCCTCCTCGTACTCGCTGAAGTTGCCGCCGTGAAAGCGCAGTTCGCCGCGTTCGAGTTCGGCGATGCGCTCCATGCGGTCGAGCAGCGCCCGGTCGTGGCTGACCAGCAGGAGGCAGCCGCCGAACTCCTCCAGTACGTCGTAGAGCTTGTGGCGGGCGTCGAGGTCGAGGTTGTTCGTCGGCTCGTCGAGCAGCAGTACGTCGGGCCGCTTCAGCAGCTGGGCCGCCAGGCCGAGCGAGACGACCTGGCCGCCGCTGAGTGTGCTCAGGCTCTGGTCGAGGGGGAGATCGGCGAGACCGAGCCGGTCCAGCTGGGCGCGGGTGCGTTCCTCGATGTCCCAGTCGTCGCCGATGGCCGTGAAGTGTTCCTCGCTCACGTCCCCGGACTCCACGGCGTCCAGGGCCCGGATGATCGCGGCGACGCCCAGGACCTCGGCGACCGTGAGGTCGCCGGTCAGGGGGAGGGTCTGCGGGAGGTGGCCGAGCGTGCCGCCCACGGAGACGGACCCGGCGCCGGGCCGCAGCTCACCTGCGATGAGCTTGAGCAGGGTGCTCTTGCCGGAGCCGTTGGGCGCGACCAGGCCCGTACGGCCGCTGCTCAGGGTGAAGGACAGGTCCTCGAAGACAGGGGTGTCGTCGGGCCAGGCGAAGGACAGGTTGGAGCAGACGACGGAGGCGTCGGACATGAAGAGACCTCGAAGGAGATACGGGCAGGCAGAGACTGGTGCCCGGGACATGGAAGAAGGGTTCGACTGAACGGCCACGACGGCGATGCTCCTGGGCATCGGCCGGTGGCCTGACAGGTCGGGGTATCACCCCGAGATGTCGTCGTCACCCACCATGTCTGGTCTCCTCACTACATGATCAAAGCGCTTGTCAGCCTAGCAGGTTCCCGGGTCCTACAGGCCGAGATCGGCGGCCAGGCAGGAGAAGGACATCCACGAGCCCTCCGGGTCGTACCCATCCCTCCCGGGCTCCCTCGGGGAAGCGGGCCTCACCTCGACCATGTCCTGGTAGGGGACGCGCTCGGGCAGCTTCCCGAACCGCTCGTGCCGTGCTGCGGCGGCACTGTCCTCCGTGTCCTCGGTACGCAAGGTGCTCTCCGTGATCGCGGCGTTCTCGGTGGCCTCGGTGTTCACGGCTGTCCTGGTGTTGACAGCGGTCTTGGTGTTCATGGCCGGCCTCCGCTCGATCGGTTGTCGCTCGCGCATCACGCCATGGCACTCGGCTGATACGAGTGTCACAGCAGCTGCGTCACCTGTCAAGCCGGTGACGCACTCGGTGGCTCAGAAGCGGTCCACGTCGGCGACGGCCAGGGCGAAGGCGGCGGGTGCCTCCTGCGGCAGGTTGTGGCCGATGCCCCTCGGCGTGCGGTGCTCGTACGCGCCCGTGAACCTGTCGCGGTACGACGATCCGCCGCCCGGTGCGGTGAAGGGGTCGAGCTCGGCGTCGAGGGTGATGGTGGGCACCTCGATGACCGGCCGTGCGGCGAGGCGCTCCTCGAAGTGGTCGTAACGGCGCTCGCCGTCGGCGAGGCTCAGCCGCCAGCGGTAGTTGTGGATCATGATGTCGGCGTAGTCGGGGTTCTCGAAGGATGCGGCCGTACAACGGGCACGGCATGTCCCATGCGATTCGTCACCGATCAAACAGGTGGCGTCGGTGATTCGTGCGTATCGTGTTCGGCTTGTGCCTGCGGCGAACCCGATGGAGGAGAACCGGACATGACAGCCCCGTACCCGCCGATCGATCCCTACGACCACGGCATGCTCGACACCGGCGACGGAAACCTCATCTACTGGGAGACGTGCGGAAACCCCGACGGGAAGCCCGCCCTCGTGGTCCACGGCGGCCCCGGTTCGGGCTGCTCGACGGGCCCGCGCAAGTCCTTCGACCCGGAGCGCTACCGGATCATCCTCTTCGACCAGCGCGGATGCGGCCGGAGCACACCCCATGCCGCCGACCCCGGCACCGACATGGAGCTCAACACCACCGAGCATCTGATCGCCGACATGGAGCGGCTGCGCGAACACCTCGGCGTCGACCGGTGGTTGCTCTTCGGCGGCTCCTGGGGCTCCACGCTCAGCCTCGCATACGCCGAGCGGTACCCGGAGCGGGTGTCCGAGATCGTGCTCGCCGCGGTCACCAGCACGCGCCGCTCCGAGATCGACTGGCTCTACCGGGGCGCGGGCCGCTTCTTCCCGGAGGCCTGGCAGCGGTTCCGGGAAGGCGTCCCCGAGGCCGACCGGGACGGCGACCTTCTCGGAGCGTACGCGCGCCGTATGGCGCACCCCGACCCGGACGTACGGGCCAAGGCCGCGACCGACTGGTGCGCCTGGGAGGACGCGGTCCTCTCGGCGGAGCCGAACGGCTCCCCCAACCCGTACGGCAGCAGGCCGCCCCGGGCCATGCTGGGGCTGGTACGGATCTGCTCGCACTACTTCTCCCACGGTGCCTGGCTGGAGGAGGGGCAGCTGATCCGCGACGCGGGGCGCCTGGCGGGCATTCCCGGCGTCCTGATCCACGGCCGCCTCGACATCAGTGGACCGCTCGACACGGCCTGGGAGCTCGCTCATGCCTGGCCCGGCGCGGAACTCGTGGTCATCGAGGACTCGGGACACAAAGGCAGCGCCGCCATGAGTGCGGCTCTGTACGCGGCGTTCGAGCGCTTCGCGCAGCAGTAGTCGGCAGCAGCCGCACGGGTTTCACCCCAGGAACGCCGTAACGGTTGCCACGAACGGGTCCGCGTCGTCCAGCCAGGGGCAGTGACCCGCTCCTGGCTGGACGACGAGTACGGCCTCGGGGAACAGTTCGGCCGCCTCGGCCACCGACCGGGGAGGGCTGTTCACATCGAACTCTCCGGCGAGCAGCAGGACGGGGGACCCGAAGCCGGCGAGCGCCGCACGGGTGGCATCCGGGGTGAAGGCGCCTTCGGCCGCGAAGCGGGCGACGGCCTCCTCGTTGTCCGGCCTGCTCGCCACCCGGTGCTGCTGCGCCGCGGCGTCCCAACGGCCGCAGAAGAAGGGATCGATGGCCTCCCAGTCGCCACCGGTTCCCTCGGCGATCGCCTCCAGGGCGGCGAACGCCGCCGGGAACCACGGCTCGTTCCTGCGGAGCAGCGCGAGCTCCCGTCGCATGTCCCCGGTGACCCTGACCCCGAGGGCCCGGGTGCCGGGGGAGATCAGGGCGAGCCTGCCGACGTTCTCCGGGTGACGCGCCGCGTACTGCGTCGCGAGGTTCGCTCCGGCGGAGTGGCCGAGCAGATCGATCCGGGCGAGTCCGAGGTGCGCGCGCAGGGCCTCGACGTCCGCGACGAGACGGTCGCAGCGGTAGGAGGAGGTGTCCTCGGGGATCGCGGACCGCCCGGTGCCGCGGAGATCCAGGACGATCAGCCGGCGGTGCGCCGACAGGCCGCCCAGGTCGCCGAGGTAGCGGGAGTCCGCAGGTCCGCCGGGGACGCAGACGACCGGGTCGCCGAAGCCGTCGCCGTGCACACGGTAGGCGAGCCGGGTTCCGTCAGGTGCGAAGAAGGTGGGCATGGGCATCGATCCTGCCAGCCATAACCGGGTTCTACAACCTGGTTATGGTCGATGCGGGGCCCGGGGTATATAACCGACTCATGGCAGGCGAAGAGAGAGCGCACCGGATCCCCGGGGAGCTGACCGAGGAACAGGCCGGGCAGATGCTCGCCGACATGAACGAAGTCATCCGCGCGGGGGAGGAGATGCGGAAGCTGCGCGCCGAAATGATCAAGCTGCTCATCGGCCTGGGCTGGACGCAGGACAGGATCGGCCGGCTCGCGTCCATGAGTCAGCCCGCAGTCTCCAAACACATGGCGAAGCACCGGACGGACGGACCGCCGCCCCCGATGGAGCTCTCCCTCGACCAGTACGACACCCCGTGGCTCGAAGGACGGCTGTGGGGCCTTGCCGAGGAGATCTCGGAGACCCTCCACGGCACCGCCCGCTGCACCCGCTGCGTCGACGCCGTCGCCCGTGGGAAGAAACGCTTCACCCCCGAGAACGTCGACGAACTGCGACGCCTCGTCGAAGAGGACCTGAGGCTGCACCGGGCGACGATGCCCGGCAGCTACCAGGACGCGTACGACAGGATCAGCCGCGCCCTCGACGTCCCCCCGAAGGCGAACGCCACCACCGGATCGGCCTCCGTGCGCCGCACCCTCGCGCACCGGATCCAGCGCGACCGGCTCGGGGACGACGCCTGACCGACGACATCTGGCCTTGGACGCACGCGTATGGAATTGAGCGTTGTGGCTATGGTTCGTCTCTTCGGGGCGGCGTTGACTGATCGGCATGACGAACGAACAGAACATTCAGCAGAGCACGCAGCAGAACATTCAGCAGGCCGGTTCGGAGCCGATTCTGGTGATCGGCGGCACCGGAAAGACCGGACGCCGTGTGGCGGAGCGGCTCACCGCGCAGGGGCTGCCGGTGCGCGTGGGATCCCGCAACGCCGAACGGCCCTTCGTGTGGGAGGACCCCAGCACCTGGGAGGCGGCACTGGAGGGCGTCGGAGCCGTCTACGTCACCTACTACCCGGACCTCGGGTTCCCCGGAGCCGCGGAAGCCGTCGGCGCCTTCTCCGAGCTCGCCGTGAAGAAGGGCGCGCGCCGGCTGGTACTGCTCTCCGGGCGCGGTGAAGAGGGCGCGGTCAACAGCGAGAACAAGCTCAAGGAGTCCGGGGCCGATTGGACCGTCGTACGGGCCAGTTGGTTCAACCAGAACTTCAGCGAGAGCTTCTTCCTGGAGCCCGTTCTCGCCGGTGAGCTCGTGCTGCCGACCGCCGACGCGGTGGAGCCGTTCGTGGACGTCGAAGACATCGCCGACGTCGTCACCGCCGCCCTCACCGACGACAGGCACATCGGCAGGACGTACGAGCTGTCCGGGCCCCGGTCGCTGAGTTTCGGTGAGGTGGCCGCCGAACTGTCGCGGATCACCGGCCGGGAGATCACGTACACCCCGGTCACCCTCGACGACTACCGGGCGGGCCTGCGGGAGAACGGGCTGCCTGTCGAGTTCGCCGACCTGTTCGCCCTGATCCTCGACGGGCGCAACGCCGGCGTCGTCAACGGCGTGAAGGAGGTTCTCGGCCGCGAGCCGCGCGACTTCTCTGCCTTCGCGAAGGATGCTGCCGCCGCGGGCGCCTGGAACGTCTGACAACGCCCGGCAGAACCCGGCAAGATCTGAGGGAGCCCGGTACGGACATTCGGCCCGGCGCCGCACCCGCAAGCCGAATGGGGATCACCACATGGACGTGCTCACCGGACTCCTGGACGGGCCGAAGGCGCGCGGCGCCTTTCTGCTCAAGTCCGTCTTCGACCCGCCCTGGTCGCTCCGCGTCGAGGACCGTGCTCCGATCTCCCTGGCCACCATGGTCCAGGGCAGCGCCTGGGTGATGCCCGACGGCGGTGTGCCGGCCCTCATCGGTCCCGGCGACATCGCCGTCCTGCGCGGCCCCGACCCGTACACGATCGCCGACGCGCAGGACACCCCCGTCCAGATCACTGTCGGGCCCGATCAGCGCTGCAGTACCACCGTCGGCGAGGACGTCACCGACACCATGGCCCTGGGGGTGCGGACCTGGGGGGACCCGCTCGGGCAGGGCTCGTCCGTCATGCTCAGCGGTACGTACCAGGCGCCCGGCGAGATCGGCCGCCGGCTGCTGGGCGCCCTGCCCACCCTCCTGGTGCTGCCCGCCGCTTTCGACGACACCCCGCTCGTACCCCTCCTGGCCGAGGAGATCGGCCGCGACGAGCCGGGACAGGAACTGGTCCTCGACCGCCTCCTCGACCTGCTCTTCGTCAATGTGCTGCGCGCCTGGCTCGCGGATCCGGACGCCGGTGCGCCTGCCTGGTACCACGCCCGGTCCGACCCCAGGGTGGGGCCCGCACTGCGCTTTCTGCACGATGATCCGGCCCATGCGTGGACGGTGGATTCGCTGGCCCGCAAGGTGGGCGTCTCCCGGGCGGGCCTCGCCCGCCGCTTCACCGAGGTCGTCGGTGAGCCGCCGATGACGTACCTCGCCAACTGGCGCCTCGCCCTGGCCGCCGACCTGCTGCGCGAACCGGACGCCACGGTGGCCGCGGTGGCGCACCAGGTCGGCTACAGCAGTGCGTTCGCGCTGAGTTCGGCCTTCAAGAGGGTGCGGGGGGTCAGCCCGCAGGAGTACCGGAAGGGCGGCGCCGTGCCGATGGTCCTGCCGCAGGCGACACCGTCCCGGACGGTGGTGCTGGGCGGCTGAGCTCCGGTCCGGTCCCGTCCGCTCGCGTCACGCCCGGCAGGGGCGGCCGGGCGGTCACCCGTCATACCCGCGCTCGCGTGCTGAGCGAACGACCGAATTCCACAGTGAGGACGCTCCGATGACCACTGATCCGATGACCGCCGATCCCCAGCACATGCCGCAGGCGCCGTCGCCCCGTCCGGGCAGGGCCGCAGGCATTCTGCTGGTGATGTCCGTCATCGCCGTGGGTCTGATGGCCGGTCTGTTCTTCGCCTTCGACGTGTCCGTCATGCCCGGCCTCGCCCGTACCGACGACCGGCTGTACGCGGAGGCGATGCGGAACTTCAACCAGGTGATAGATGACAGCGGTCTGTTCGCGCTGATCTTTCTGGGCGCACTCGCCGTGACGGTGGCCGTTGCCGTCATCGAGTACCGCAAGGGAAGCCGTGCGGTCGCCCTGTGGGCGGGGGGCGCCTCCGCGCTCTACGTGGTGGCACTGCTGGTCACGTTCACCGTCAACATTCCCCTGAACAACGAGCTCGCCACGATCGCCGATCCGGCGAAGGCGAGCGACCTCTCGGTCGTCGACAAGTTCAAGGGGGTCTGGGAAACCACCAACATCATGCGCACCCTGCTGTGCACCGCGGCCCTGGGCTGCCTGGCGCACAGCCTGAAACTCCACGGCCGCGCAGGGGTCCGGGTCCCGAACTGATCGACCCGTGGTCGTGCTCCGACGAAGTGCCGCGGCAGATCGTGGGATGCGGACCGCGGCAGCTGCCTCGCGCTGCCCGGCGACCGGGTCGATGTCATCCTGCTGTACCTCGCCGTGCACGGCGTGATCGTGGACGACCTCACCGTGCCCGACGTCCTCGTCGTGCCCGACGTCCTCGCCGGTTCCGCCGGTGAGCCGATCGACGAGCTGTGCCGGCGCCTCCTGCCCCCGCGACTCGGCGGAGGACGCCCGAGGGGAGGCGGCCTACCCGGGGACCTCCGTGCGCTCCCACCATTCGTAGACCGGCAACTTCCCCTCGGCCGTCGCCTGGTGGCGTGATGTGGCCCTGAAATGTTCGTACCCGCCACGGAACGGAATCTTGATGTCGGGCCCGGGGGCGGCGAGGGGGACGATCCGGTCGGGGAGATCGTCGGGGCCGCCTTCGAGGACTGCTTTCGGTGTGTCGGTCATGGCGAGAGTTTCTCCGGGCAGTGGGCCGGCTCCTTCGTGACGCGCCGAAGGGTCCACGGCTGCCCGCCGCTCCCCACTCCGACGGCGTGCATGAGAGGACGAGGGCGGGACCGGCGACGAGGCCGGGGACGAGATGGAGACCCTCGCCACCGCGGAGCCGTGCGTGCTGTGCGGATCACCGGGCCGCACGGCCCGGTCGGCACTCGCCGTACGCCGAGGGCGCGGCTGGAGGAGCAGTGCCGCCGTCCAACGCCGACCCGGAACGCAGCGACGCCGCCCACCGCCGGGCCCGCCGCCGGAACGCCGACGGTCGGACGCGGGTGGAGATCCATCCGCTGAACCGGTCGCAGGTGTCACGGCCGCTCCAGCGGGTGGTGGAGGACCGTACGATGAACGTCCTGGGCCGACGTCCCGGGACGATCAGCCGGGCACCGATCTCCTCGGACCGGCCGGAGCCATGTCCCGTGCGATTTCGCGCGCCGTGCGACCGAAGAGTTCTATCGCCCGGCTGCCGCCGTCGGACCGCCACATCAGACCGTATCCGAGAGGTTCGTCCCCCTCCACCGGGATGTAGGAGATACCGGGTCGGCCGTGGTACAGGACGACGTGGGCCCCTGCCAGCAAAGCCCCGCTGCCGCCCGCGACGAGCGTCAGTGCTTCCTGGAAGTTGGTGACGGACGGGCCCCGCTCGATCGGCCTGCCGCTGGGGGTGCGCCTCGGCAACCGGTGCTCCAGCCAGTACTCCGGAATGTCCCCCGCGATCGTCAGCAACGGCACACCGGCCAGGTCATCGAGTGTCACCGTATTCCGTCCGGCCAGGGGATGACCGGCGGCCACCGCCAGCACCCTGTCCTCGGTGAGGAGCGTCGGTCCGCGGGTCAAGTCGTCCTCGTGCACCGGGTAATCCGTCAGCTGGAGGTCGAAATCGCCTCTCCGCAGCATTCCGTACGGATCGGAGAGCGGCACTTCGCACAGCTCGACGGCGAGTTCGGGATGAGTGATGCGCAGTTTCTCGGTCGCCTTCATCACCATCTCTCCGGCCAGGGGCGTCGAGAAGCCGATGTGCAGGATCCCCTCGATGGCGCGTGCCGACGCGACGGCACGTGCCAGGGCGTTCTCGATGCCGCGGTAGTGGGGTTCGAGATCCTCACGGAGGCGGCTGCCCAGACCGGTGAGCGCCACTCTGCGGCTCGTCCGCGTGAACAGGGGCGCTCCCACGCGCCGCTCCAGCTTCTGGACGAGCTGACTCACCCGGGCGCGGGAGAGGCGCAGGCGGGTGGCGGTGCGGCCGAAGTGCAGTTCCTCGGCGAGTACGAGAAAGCATTCGAGTTCGTGCTGGTCCACGTACGTCTCCGGGATCACGTAGGACATGTATCGGTAAGCCTGGCTGACCGAACGTTGCGATCATCGCTGTTGTTCCCGTCCGGGGTGTGGAGAAGGCTTGAGGCATCACCAACACCCACCACTCCGGAAGGGGTTCATCGTCATGAGTACCTTGAGTACGCCGAGCGGGCTGGACGCGCGCAAGTGGGGCATCCTGCTCGTGCTGTGCGGCGCGATCTTCCTCGAAGGCATCGATGTCGCCATGCTCAATGTGGCGTTGCCGTCGATCCGCGCCGACCTCGGACTCACCACTGGTGAGCTGCAGTGGGTCATGAGCGCCTACGTACTCGGTTACGGCGGTTTCATGCTCCTCGGCGGGCGGGCGGCCGACCTGTTCGGACGCCGTCGGATGTTCGTCCTCTGGCTCACCGTCTTCCTGCTGTTCTCCGGGCTCGGCGGATTCGCCACCGAGGGGTGGATGCTGATCGTCGCGCGATTCATCACGGGCGTCGCCGCGGCCTTCATGACCCCGGCGGGTCTGTCCGTCATCACCACGGGTTTCGCCGAGGGGCCCGAGCGGAACAAGGCCCTGCTCCTCTACTCGGGCACCGCCGCGGGAGGGTTCACGATCGGACTGGTCGCCGGCGGGCTGCTCACCGCCGTCGACTGGCGGTGGGTCTTCTTCGCCCCGGTCGTCCTCTCCTTCCTCATCCTCGTCGCCGCCCTCGCTCTCGTTCCCAGGTCGGAACGCCCGGACGGAACGACCAAGCGTATCGACGCCGCCGGCGCGCTCACCGTGACCACTGCGCTTGTACTGATCGTGCTGGGTGTCGAGCGTGCGGCCCACGCCGGAATCACCGCCACCGCCGGCACCTTGCTGGGCGGGCTGGTGTTCCTCGCGGCCTTCCTCGTCATCGAACGGCGCTCCGCCGAGCCCCTGGTACGCCTGGGTATTCTCCGCAACGCCTCCCTGGTGCGGGCGAACCTCTCGGCGATGCTGTTCGCTGCCGGGTTCTTCGGCTTCCAGTTCCTGGTGGTGCTCTATCTCCAGGAACTGCGCGACTGGTCGACGCTGCAGACGAGCTTCGCGATGCTCGTCGTCGGAGTCGACGCGATTCTCTCGCCGACCCTCACCCCACGGCTGGTCAACCGCTTCGGCAACGCCGCGGTGATCTTCGGGGGGCTCCTGCTGGCCGTGCTCTCCTACGGGCTGTTCCTCCCGCTGGGAGCGGACTGGAGCTACGCGGCGATGTTCCCGGGCCTGATCGTCCTCGGTCTCGCCTTCTCCCTGGCGTACGGCCCGCTCACCATCGTGGCCACGGAAGGGATCGCGGAGGAGGAGCAGGGACTCGCGGGCGGCCTGCTCTACACCGCCTTCCAGTTCGGTGCCGCCCTCGGGCTCTCCGCGGTCACCACCGCCAGCGTGGCCGCCACGCACGCGCAGACTCCTGCCGCGCTGCTGGAGGGTTACCGGGCCGGTCTGCTCGTGCCGTTCGCGGCGGCGGTGGCCGCCGCTGTCATCAGCGCGTTCGGCCTGCGCCCCCGGCGGGGCGCCGCGCCGTCCGCCATGGTGGAAGCAGTGTCGGGCGCCGCGCCGGAGGCCGTCGCCGGGCGAACCGACACCCCCGTCTCCCGCTGATCCCCGAATGGACGGACCCGTGCACGGCTTGCCCCTCCTGCAACAGGAGGTCCTACGTTCCCATGCCATGAAGATTGTTGTTCATGACACGGCGTCCGCCATGTTCGATCTCCTGCACAGCCCGTTGGAGGAGCGGCCCGACGCCCTGAGGGACATGCTCCGCCCGCTGCAGAGCGTGCTGTCCGCAGTGGTTGACATCGACACGTTCCAGCTGCACACGACGGGCAGCGGCTTCCGGATCGACCGCGAGGACCCGCGCTACCTGACAGCCCTGCGACAGATGCGGGACGCGGGAGTGTGGGACCGGATCGAGAGCTGTCTCGCCGCCGGGTGGGAGCGGCTGAGCGGTGCGGTGCCCGAAGCCACGGCCCGAGGCCCGGTGCTGCTGCCGCCGCCACTGTCGGTGTCGGTGTCGGTCAGTCCACCGGGACCAGCGTGAGGTAGGCCATACCGAGCACACCGCGGTAGCCCCTCAGCCAGCTCGCCCGATGCCGGTCGACGCGCTCGCGGGTCTCCTCGGCCAGCGGGTGGTCCGGGTGAGCGGCCAGCCACTCCTCCACGTCCGACTGATAGCCGGACTCGAAGTCCTCCCACTCGTCGTCCCCTGCCGTCTCGATCCAGACGGGCCGGAAACCGGCGGACACGGCGAGGTCGACGAGTGCGGCCAGATCATGGAACTCGTCGGCACGGGCGTCGGGCCACATCGCGGACAGTTCGGCCGAGGTGGGGGAGCGCTGCCAGAAGCCCTCGGCGAGCAGGACCCGCCCGCCCGGCGCGACGATCCGGCGCAGTGCACGCAGCGCGCCCGCGGTGTTCTCGGGCGGTTCCGCGTTGCTGAGGGCGTGGCTGGCCCCGAGACACAGGACGAGGTCGGCGATCCCGTACGACACCTCCTCGGCGGACCCCTCGACGAACTCCACGCGTCCGGCCAGTGCACGGGCCTCGGCGTTCGCGCGCCCCCGGGCGATGTCCTCACTGTTGGGATCGATTCCGGTCCCGGTCGCCCCCGGCACCGCTTCGAGGACCCGGAGCATCAACTCCCCCCAGCCGCACCCGATGTCCAGCACCCGTACGGGGGCGGCCCGGCCGAGCCGGTCGACGATCCGTGCGGCCCGTGCCTCGGAGAGGGGGCCATGGAAAGTGAGCCGGGTCAGGCGCGGGGGAAGATCGGTCTCAGTCATGCGGCGCACGCTAACGCCACCGGGCCGGCCACGGACACCGGTTTTCGCTCCAGCCGCACCGGACCAGGCATGATTTCCGGAAGGTCATTGCCCGACGTCCTCCCGCTTCGGCGGTACCTTCGGAATCGGAACACTCTCCGAACACCCCTCGAACACGTTCCGAGGCTGCGAACGACCCACGAGGAGCGAGGACATGCCCGGTCGCCCGAGCACGCGTTGACGCCGTAGGCCGTGTCCGGCCTGTCATCGCGTGCGGGATGCAGGGCCGCGTGGCCGCGACGATCAACTTCGCGGGCATGGGACTGGCCCCGGTCGGCTCGCTGGTCGGCGGCATGTTCGCGCAGGAGTGGGCACTGCGCACGGCCCTTGTGGTGACGACCGCGGGCATGATGCTGTCCCCCGCGCTGATGGCCCTGTCCCCGCTCGCCCGGCTGGGACGGGTCCTTTTGAAGCAGCCGGGAGCGGGGTGGGGCGTCACCGCGGGCGGGCCTGCGGGAACAGGCGACGACTCCCGGGGGCCATGAGGCCTACCGCCCCACCTCGGCGATTTTCGTATACCAATGTGTGCCGAGTTGGAGATACGCGAGGGGAATTTCGGGCGAATCCCGCGATGGGCCTGGTGGTGCTCTTGCTGCCTTTCTGGTCTTGGTATACAAACTGGTTGCTGTTCGCATCGAGCGACACAACCGAAGGAGTTCCATGACGCCTCCTCCCTCCCCGCCGTCCCGGCGCGGCGTCCTCGCCGGTGCCGCCTCCCTGGCGGGCGCCGGTGTCGCCATGTCCACAGGTGTGCCGTCGGCCGCGGCCGACTCCCGCGGTGCTTCCCGCCGCGAACTCCGCGACGCGGTGGTCTTCCGTGATGTCCGGCCCATGGGCGCGGCGAAGCCGGTGGATCTCACGGTCGTCGACGGCCGCATCACACGTGACCCGGCACCCCGGGGCGCCAAGGTGATCGACGGTGGCGGGCGCATCGCACTCCCGGCCCTGGTCGACGCGCACATCCACCCCGACAAGACGACGTGGGGCGGCGAGTGGGTGTCGCGCAAGCCCGCCGACACCATCGCCGAACTCGCCGAGCAGGACGCGGAGTTGTTCCGAAGCCAGCGTCGCCCGGTGGCCGAGCGGGCGTACGGGCTCATGGCGCACGCCGTGACCCGCGGCACGAGGGGGATGCGGGCACACGCCGACATCGCCCCGGCCTACGGCCTGGCCGGCGTGGAAGGCCTTGGACAGGCGCGCGAACGGCTCAAGCACGCGCTCGACGTGCAGATCGTGGCCTTCCCGCAGCACGGCGTCATCCGCACCCCCGGCACCGCGGAGCTGCTCCGGGACGCCGCCCGCAGCGGGATCGTGGACATGGTGGGCGGGCTCGACCCGATCAGTTTCGACCACGCCATGGACGAGCAGCTGGACCTGCTCTTCGGTCTCGCGGACCGTTACGGAGTCGGCGTCGACATCCACCTCCACGACCGGGGCGAGACCGGCCTGACGGTGCTGCGCGCCATCATCGACCGCACCCGGGCCCTGTCCCTCAACGGCAAGGTGACCGTCAGCCATGTCTTCTGCCTGCCCGGCCTCTCCGACGCCGAACTGGCGAGGACCGCCGCGGACCTGGGGGAGCTGGACATCGCCCTGACCACCGTGGCACCCAGCGCGTCGCTGGTCCTGCCGATGGCGAAGCTGCGTGAGCACGGCGTACGGGTCGGGCTCGGCTCGGACGGGGTGCGTGACTCCTGGAGCCCCTTCGGCAACGCGGACATGTTCCACCGGACACACCTGCTCGGCTGGGTCACCGATGTGCGCCTCGATACGGAACTGGCCGCCTGCTACGAAGCCGGCGCGCATGGCGGCGCCGACGTGATGCGGCTGCCCCGCGCCGACCTCACCCCGGGCTCGCCGGCCGACTTCGTCCTGCTCCGCGCCGAGTGCCTGCCGCAGGTGGTGGTGGACATGCCCGCCCGCGACATGGTGGTGCACGGCGGACGGGTGGTCGCCCGTGACGGCCGGCTGACCTGACCGTTCACCTCCTTCCGGTCCGCCGCCCGGGCCACCCCGATGCCGTCCCGTCACTCCCTCGCACGCATAGGGTGACGGGACGCCCCGGACGAAGCGCGGGCGCCGGGACACCCCGGAAGGCAGAGGGAGGACGGCACACGTGACGGCAGCCACCGGCCGGAAGGGCGACGAGGAACAGGCGGCCGCCCCGGCGACGCGCACACCACTGAGCGAGATCGCGCGCCAGGCCGTCAGGGACCGCATCATCGACGGCAGCTACCCGCAGGGTGCCCGGATGGTGGAGCGCGAGATCGCCCAGGACCTGCGGATGTCGCGGGTCCCGGTGCGGGAGGCGCTGCGGGCCCTGGTGGAGGAAGGGCTGCTGGACCTGCTGCCGCACAGCGGTGTGCGGGTGCGGCGGCTGGAGCGCGACGACGTGGAGCATCTGTACGACGTGTGGGAGCCGCTGGCCATCCAGGCGTCCCGTCTCGCCGCCCGCCGCGTGGCCGCCGCCGCGCCCGGTGAGCCTGCCGCCCTGACGGATCTGCGGGCCGTACTGGAACAGGCGGAGGCCGCCGCGGCCACCGGGGACCGGATCCGGGAGAACGGCGCAGGCACCGCCTTCCACGACGGGATCGTGGCCCTCGCCGACAACCCGCTGCTGGCCCAGCTCATGCTGCGGCTCAGTGGCCAGCTGCGGCTGCTCTTCGGCCTGAACACCGAACCCGCTCCGATGCGCGCGCAACACGGCGAGATGTACGAACGCATCGCAGCGGGAGACGCCGACGCCGCGGCGGCGATCACCCTCCTCCACGTACGCAAGAGCCGGGAGCTCGCCCTGCGCGCCGTGACCGCCTGATCCTGCGGGGCGCACCGGGACCGGGCGTGTCGCGAGACGACGGCCAAGGGGCGACGGCGCCTCCGCCGTCGCTCAGCCCAACGCGTCGGCCGCGCTCACGAGAAACCCGGAGAGGGTCTCCTCGCCGGGGGAGGGGACATCCATCAGCCCCCAGCGGCCGACCTTGCCCGTCCCGGTGTCGAGGAACGATCCCGCGTACGGGTCGTCCGGGTTGTCCGCGGTGAACGGCAGCCAGGCACCCGGCCAGTGGCCGGTCGAGACCATCATGGAGTACAGGCTCATGGCCCGTTCGATCCGCAACAGCCCCTCCCCGTGCAGGAAGGTGTTCAGGCCGTCCTCCGCTTTCTCGTCGCCGACGAGCAACGCGGGCAGCGGCAGACCGCTCCGTTCCCACAGCCACAGGATCTGCTCGGGCAGATCCTGACCCAGCATCTCCGCGTAGCCGGGCTCCCGCTCGAACGCGGCCGGGTCCGGAGGCACGGGGTACAACGCGCCGCCCGCTCCCATGTCCCACAGCCATCGCAGCCTGAGGGGAAGCGGCAGGGCGAGCATCTCCTGATAGCCGACCATGAACCCGAACGCCGCGAGATGCGCGGGCATCTCATGGGTGCCGTCACGCAGCAGCCACAAGGCCTTCAGCCCGGCGGGCAGGGCGAAACCCGTCTCCTGCTCCGCCGCCTCCAGCTGCCCGGAAGCCGCGGGCGGGCGCAACGTCGCATGTGACATCGGGGCGTGCGCCTTCAGCCATGTCTCTATTCGGCCCCACGTCGTCACCACGGCGGCGACCTCGTCCGGCTCGTCCTCGCTGGGCACCATGCACGTCAACATATACGCGGCTGGGCACGCCGGTCGGGTCCTCCGGTCCCGTCCGGCGACAGGCCGGAGCCGGCCCGGAACCGGAGCCGGTACTCCGTCGGTGTCGTGTCGAGTTTCCGGCGGAACGCCCGGATGAGGGTGTCGGTCGTACCGAACCCGCAGGCGGACGCGATGCGTTCAAGGGTGGCGTCGGTGGACTCGAGCTGGTTGCGGGCCCTTTCGACGCGGACCGACTCGACGTACGAACTCGGGGTCAGGCCGAGTTCGGCCTTGAAGATCCGGGTGAGCTGGCGCTCGCCGACATGGGCGTACGCGGCGAGGTCCGCGACGGTGAGCCGCTCGCCGATGTTGTCCATGATGTGGTGGCGGAGGTCCTCGATGCGCCGGGTCGTGGAGACGGGTTCGAGAGGAACGCTGAACTGGCTCTGCCCGCTCGGCCGCTTCAGGTACATCACGAGCTGCCGGGCGACGCGCAGCGCGACGGCCTCGCCGAAGTCGTCGGCGACGAGGGCGAGCGACAGGTCGAGACAGGCGCTGATGCCCGCACCGGTCCATACGTCCCCCTCGCGGATGAAGATCGGGTCGGCGTCGACCTCGACCGTGGGGTGGTCGGCGGCGAGTTGCTGCGCGGTCGACCAGTGGGTGGTGGCGCGCCTGCCGTCGAGCAGCCCGGCGGCGGCGAGGATGTGTGCCCCGACACAGACGGATGTGACCCTGCGGGTCCTGGCGGCGAGCGTCTTCACCCGGGCGACCACGGTGGGGTCGGTGAGGGCGTGCACACGGCGCCGGCCGTCGACCTCGACCGCCCCGGGCACCAGGAGCGTGTCGATGCTCCTGGCGGACACCTCGTGGAAGGTGGTGTCGGGGAGGATGCGCACGCCGGCGGAGGTGGTGACGGGGTCCATGGTCTCGGCGGCGAGAACGACGGTGTAGCCCGTCGCGTCGTCCGTCTCGCGTCGCAGGAGGGCGAACACTTCCGGTGGTCCGGTGACATCGAGCAGGTCGACCCCTTCGAAGAGGACGATGACGACGAGTCGTTCGACGGTGCTCATGGGGTGGTCTCCGCCCGATCGGCAATGGTCTGCAACACCGAGGTCTGCAACACCGAGATCTGCGACAGCGACGGCGCCGACAGCGGTCTCGGCAGTAGCGATGTCGGTATCTGCATGTTAGATGGCATTGCCGACATGCCTCGGCCGACCGTAGCGTTCTGAACGCAACCCAACACACGATCCGAGGCGGTACTTCCATGGCTACGACGACCCTGCGCGAACTCAACGGCTTCGACGAGACGCCCGCGTCGCTCGCCGACTCGACGCTGATCCTGGTCGACTACCAGAACACCTACGTCGGCGGCGTGATGGAGCTGGACGGCTGGCAGGCCGCGCTCGACTCCGCAGCCGCACTGCTGGTCCGGGCCCGGGAGGCGGGCGCGAAGGTCATCCACGTCATCAACGACGGCGGCGAGGGGACCCCGTACGACATCCGGGCGGACATCGGCATGATCCACCCGAGTGTGGCACCGGTCGGGGGCGAGCCCGTGGTCGTCAAGAAGGCACCGAACGCCTTCGTCGACACCGACCTGGGCGAGCACGTCGACGCTGCGGGCCACGAGGACGTCATCGTCGCGGGGTTCATGACGCACATGTGCGTGACGTTCACCGCGGAGGGCGCCTTCCTGCGCGGCAACCGGCCCACGGTGGTCGCCGACGCCTGTGCGACGCGGTCCCTGCGGTCGATGGGCACCGAACTGAGCGCCGACCAGATCCATCACGGCGCGCTCGCCACCATCTCCGACCTCTACGGGGTGGTCGTCGAGTCCGGCAAGTCCCTGACCTGAGGTCCGCGGCCGCAGCGCCGCTACGACCTGGGCGCCGTCGACCGGTTGCCCCGCCGATTCCGCGGCCGGGCACCGATCCGGCAGCTTCACGCCCCACCGGTACGGAGCCTCAGGACTTCGGCACCGGCGGGAGTTCTGCGTGCCTGACCGTGTAGCCGCCCTTGGTCACCGGGGCGTACGGCGCGGGTGCCATGCAGGTGCCGACGGGGGCTTCCTCGGGAGCGGCATCGCCGGCCGGCATCAGGTTCACACCGTTCCAGGAGAAGCCCACGCGGTCGTCGGAGTGCCCCTCGTCCTTGCCGCCGTCGTAGACGCTGAACCCGAGCCGCCGCCCGACATCGGGCGGACCACCGGGGCTGACCTTGGTGATGACCGCCGTCAGGGTCGCGGTACGAGGGCCCGTGATCAGGCAGTCCACGCGCCCCTCGGAGATGTAGGTGGTGTTCCGATCGGCCGAGTAGTGGGAGACCCTGATCGTTCCCCGGGCGTCGGTCGGCAGGCCCGTGGGTATTCCGGGCAGCGGCCGGCTGTACGGGGCGGCGTGCGCGTCGAAGCTGAACGAGCGGATGTCGTCGTCCTTGTAGTAGGGCAGGACGAACACCGCCCTTCCGGTGACGCTCGCGTGCACCGGCTTCTCTTCTCTCCGCCCGGCCGCTGACGCGGAAGCGACAGAGGCGCCGCTGAGCGGCAGGCAGACGGCGAGCGCGGCGAACACGGCCATCGTCTTGCGTGGTGACAGGCACATCACTGTGGTCTCCTACGAGTTGACGTTCCTTCGTGGCGATTCCCATCCTTCACGGCCGCACCCTCCCGGCTCATCAACCGCGATCCGTAACATCCACCGCGTTCACCTCAACCGAGAGACCCATGGGTGTCAGCCTCCGGTCGCATGGGCGGCGCGGTCGGGGCCTGGCCCCACGGGTGGGTGGGGCCGGCCCCACCGTGGAGCCGATCCTGCGGGAACCGGGCCCCGTACCGTGCACAGTGAGGACACCGAGCCGCACGGGTCGGGGCGGCGCGCGGTGCGGGAGACGAGGGTGCCGCGCCCCGGAGTCACGGAGTGAGAAGGAACGGGCATGCGACAGCTGGTGTCGTGGGCGGCAAGCGCCTGCGTGGGGTTCGTACGAGCGTGTGTCGTAGTGGTCGTCAGTATGCTGGTCCCCGCGGTGTGGGTGGCCGCGGTGGCGCTGGGGATCCGGTGGGGAGCGGGGAACCCGTGGTCGTGGCTGGCGCCGTTCGTGCTGGTGAGCGTGGGTACGCTCGGCCTCTCCCGCCCGGTCTGCCGGACGGTCCGCTTCCTCGTCGCCAGGTGGACGGCCACCGTCATCCCGGCCGGCTACCGGCAGGCCGGGCCGGTGACGCGGATGTCCACCGGGTACTGGTGGAACGGTTTCGGCTACGAACGCACCAGCCGCGACGCCCTCATGGACCAGAGATGGCGGATCCGCTGGAACGACCCCGCGAACCGGCGCGACCTGTGGTTCATCGCCGTCGCGCCGTTCACCGTGGGCGTGGTCGCCGCGCTCCCGCCGGCCGGGCTGGCCGTGGCGGTCATCGAGCTCGGCCGGACGGGGGCCGCCGGGCGCCTCGTCGGAGTACTCGGCCTGGTCGTGGCCGTCGCCGGCGCCCCGTACGCCTGGCGGACCGTCGAGCCGGCGGCCGTCCGCTTCCTGCGTGCGTCGCCCGCGATGGTGCTGGCGGACCGGGTGACGGAGCTGACGGCCCAGCGCGCGGACACGACGGTCGCGCAGGCCGCCGAGATCCGCCGCATCGAACGGGACCTGCACGACGGCGCGCAGGCCCGTCTGGTCGGGCTCGGGCTCTCCCTGGCGACCGCGGAGAAACTGATGGAGACCGATCCCGACCGGGCCAAGGCGCTGATGCGGGAAGCGCGGGCGGGCGCGGCCACCTCGCTCACCGAACTCCGCGAACTGGTCAGGGGAATCAACCCACCGGTGCTGAACGATCGGGGGCTCGTCGAGGCCGTGCGCGCCTTTGCCCTGGACAGCCCGCTCGAAGCGACCGTCATCACCCGGCCCCTGCCGCGGCTGGACCCGCCCGTCGAGTCCGCCGTCTACTTCGGAATCGCCGAGCTGATGACCAATGCGATCAAGCACGCCCGCGCGACCCGGGCACAGATCTCCATGTCCTGGGACGATCTCGGCCTCGTCGTCGAGGTCGAGGACGACGGCCGGGGCGGGGCCTGGGTGCACGACGGCGGCGGACTCGCGGGGCTGCGCCGCCGACTCGCGGCCTTCGACGGCACCCTGGAGATCACCAGCCCGGCGGGCGGACCGACCCGGGCGAGGATAGTGGTGCCATGCGAATCGTTGTAGCCGAAGACCTCTACCTCCTGCGCGACGGGATGGTCCGCCTCATCGAGGCGTACGGACACCAGGTGGTGGCCACGGCGACCACCGGACCCGAGACGCTCGACGCACTGCTGAAATGGCGCCCGGACGTCGCCGTCGTCGACGTCCGCATGCCGCCGACCCAGTCGGACGAGGGCCTGCGTGCGGCCCTCGCCGCGCGCGGCGAACTGCCCGGACTGCCGGTCCTGATCCTCTCCCAGTACGTCGAGCAGCTCTACGCCCGCGAGCTCCTGGCCGACGGCACCGGAGGCATCGGCTACTTCCTCAAGGAGAGCGTGTTCGACGCCGACCAGTTCATCGACGCCCTGGAACGCGTCGCAGGCGGCGGAACCGCCATGGACCCCGTCGTCATCGCCAAACTGCTGTCCAGCGGCTCCTCGAACCGACGGCTGGAACGGCTCACCGAACGCGAACACTCCGTGCTCGGTCTCATGGCCGAAGGACTGTCCAACCAGGCCATCGCCCGGCGGCTCTTCCTCAGCGAGAGCACCATCGGCAAGTACACGACCTCGATGTTCGGCAAACTCGGCATCACCGATGACGACGACAACCACCGTCGCGTGCTGGCCGTCCTCGCCTACCTGAACGAGCCCTGACGTACCCCTCGTGCCGGTGCGCCGAACTGCTCACCGGCTACGCCGACTTCGCCGAGGCCGACCGGCCGGTCCTGCTGCTCGTACGGCTCGCGACCGTCGAACCCGCCCCCGTCACACCTGCACCGCTGCCCGGGCGACGATGCCGAACCCCCGATGTGGTCGTGGTACGCCCGGTACTCCCGCCGCCGATGGTCGATGGCGGTCTCGTCGGGGAAGCCATGGCCCGGGGCGGCAGTTGTGCGGGGCTCACCGCTGCCGAGCCGACCGGATCGCCGCAGCCAGGCCCGCACCTTGTGCACACGTACCCGCTGCTCCACACGTTCCCCGGGTCCCGTGGTGCTCCGCACCCCGACCCGGGGTTCTGCTGGACGGCCAACTCCGCCCGCAGGCACGGAATTCGCATCCGCACAGATATGGAAGTGGCACCGTGTCGCGCGGGCGGTCGCGACGGTCGTCCTGTGACGGGATCTTCACGGCCATGTCCCGACTGTGTTCCATCGGGCGGTCGGCCGAAAATCGGTGGTTAGCCTGACGGCGCTCAAGGTGTCCCTGGGGGACGTCGCAACAGTCGGACGGAAGTGGGAACAGAGATGGGCAGTCGTACCGGACGCATGGTGTCGCGTAGGCAAATACTCGGACTGGCCGGAACGGGGCTGGGACTGGCCGTGTTCGGGACCGGGGTCGTGGGGTGCGGTCCCGAGGAGGAAGCGGACGTATCGGGCGGCAGTGCGACGCCGGGCGGGGACAGGGAGGGGGACACCTTCACCACCCCGCCACCGGGCACCGCGCCCGAGCCGCTGTGGAAGGCCGCCGCCGCCAACAGCGGTCTGGCCGGCAACGAAGCGCTCGCCACGATCGGGGACGTGGTCCTGGTGTCGGGCGACCCGCTGGTGGGACGGGACATCGTCAGCGGCAAGGAGAAGTGGTCGCGCAAGGGGGTCACCACACCCGGCGCCAGACTCGTCGTCGGCGGCGGCACGCTCTACCTCGCCAGCGCCGAGTACGACGGTGATGTGGTGGGTCTGGATCCTGCCACGGGAAAGGAGACCTGGCGCAGCCGCCTGGGCAAGAAGTACGAGCAGCCGCGCCCGATCGCGGCCGACGACCGTCATGTGTACGTCCTCGCCGGCATCCTGGAGAAGGACTTCACGACACCGAACAATGTGATCGCCGCGATCGACACCGCATCCGGCGGGATCGCCTGGCGCGAGCAGCGCGACGCGGGGACCGAGGAGTTCGGCATCACCGCCGGGGCCGTCGGCGGGCGCCTGGTCTACACGGACTACCGGGAGAACGTGACCGTCCGGGACACGGCGACCGGCCGGCAGCTGTGGACGAAGAAGATCAGCCGTTCCAACAACCGGCGCTTCGCCGTGCACGAGGGCCTGGTGATCGTGGCGGACGGCCGGCGGCTGCGGGCTTTCGACTTGGCCGGCGGCAGGGAACGCTGGTCGCTCCGGACGGAGGAGTTCAGCTCGTTCAACGACCCGCACGTCCTGGACGGGGTGCTGTACGCGGCCGACAGCGCCCGCGGCATGTGGGCGGTGGACCCCGGTACGGGCAAGCGGATCTGGCACAACAAGGACCTGCGGGAGTCGGCGACGCAGGCGTGGCGGTTCGTCAAGGTGCAAGGCACCCTGTACGGCGCGACCGAGTTCGACGAGGACGGCGGCGTGCACGCCTTCGACGCGGCGACCGGGAAACTGCGCTGGACCTACAACGACCACACCGGCGACATCCAGCAGTGGTACGTGGCGGCGGCGGGCGACCGGCTGGCCGCGATGCACGGGAAGCGGCTCTACGCGCTGCCCGCAGTGTGATGGGGCAGGTGCGGATCCGGAGGGCCCGGGTCGCACCCCGCACGTCGTCCGCAGATGGTCTACACGTCGTCCCAGGCCATCGAGCTCATCCTCCAGCCGGCCGGCGTCCGGACGAACTGGGTGGTCTTGCGGCCCTCGCCCTCGAACCGCTCGCCGTTGAGGATGCCGGCCTTCCGGTACTCGCTGAACCGGTGAGCGATGGACCCGAAGATCTCGGTCCGCTCGGCGACCTCCCATTCGGAGAACTCCGTCATCGTCCCGTCGGTGAGCACCTTCTCCCGGGGTTCGATGAATGAGTCGATGTCGTAGACCACGGGCTCGTCCCCGACATTCGCGATGATCATCCCCTCCGGGACGAACACCTCGCGGATGACGCCGAGGTTCGGTCGGCTGCCGCCGGTGTTGGCGAACGCACCGAGGAAGGCGCGCATCAGCCGGTCGAGCTCGGCCTTGACGTCGGAGGCGGACGCCCCCGGCGCAGCCGCAGCCGCCGTCGCGCCTGTGGGCGACCACTCCTCGGAGAGGACCGACCAGATCTCGCTGTCGCGCCGCACACCCCGGTACAAGGAGTGCCGCCGCAGCACACCGTCACGGGTCATCCCGAGTCGGCGCGCGACATCGACGCTGCGGGTGTTGCCCGCCGCGACCCACCACTCGACCCGGGCCATCCCGCGCTCCGTGAAGGCCCAGTCGATCAGCGCCCGGCTCGCCCGGGTCACCAGTCCCCGCCCTTCCCCGGCGGCCTCCAGCCAGCAGCCGACCTCGCACACCCCGGAGGTGCTGTCGAAGCGCGTGAACATGACGCCGCCGACCAGCGTGCCGTCCAGCCAGATCCCGTAGATCCGGGCGGTGTCCTCGGCCTGCTTGTCGGCGTAACGCTGGAGGACGGCCGTGGCGGAGGAGAGGTCGGTGCTGAAGGTCGCCCAGGGTATCCAGGGGTCCACGTGGGGCCGTGCACGGTCGATATGGGCGAGGAACTCCTCGGCGTGCCGGGGTTCCAGAGGGCGGAGCTGGGCGTCGTCGCCGAGCGGCAGTGTGAACACGGATACCTCGTCCCTGGGTGCGTAACAAGCGTTCGGTACGTAAGGTAGCAGCATGCCGCCCGCACCTGGAGACCGCGAAGCCCGTCGAGAGGACGTTTCCGAGGCGGTGTGGCACGTACTGGCCGACAAGGGATTCGGCGGGCTGACCCTGCGCGCCGTCGCCGCCGAGATGGGCGTCTCGACCGGGATGCTCATGCACTACTTCCCGGCCAAGCGGGCCCTGATCGCTCATGCGCTGGACCTGCTGGAGAAGCGCACCGCGGAACGTCCCCGCCGCGAGCGTCCCGCCGAGGGCCTCGCCACCGTACGGGCCATGCTGCTGGACATCCTGCCGCTGACCGCGGGCGACACGGCGCGCAACCGCATCTGGGTCAGTTCCTGGGACCTGGCCCTCGCCGACGACGGCCTGGCCACGGACCAGGCCGACCGCTACACCCGGCTGCGCTCGACGCTCCGCCCGCACCTCGAAGCCGCGCGCGGCCTGGGTGAACTTCCCGCGGCCGCCGACCCGGAGCAACTCGCCGCCACCGCAGTAGCGTTCACCCATGGACTGGTCGTCCAGGCTCTCTTCGACCCCGGCCGGTTCTCCGAGAACGTACAGGTCACCATGGTCGACGACTTCCTCGCTTCGCTCGCGCGGCGATGAGGTCCGGTCCGGTCGCTTCCGTGGCGGCGCATCCGTACCCTCGATCTCGACCTCACCTTCAGCCTCACCTTCACCCGCGCTGTGCGAACGGCCCGTCGAGGGCGGCCCACTGGAGCAGCATGATGGTCTTGGCGTCGGCGATCGTGCCGTCGCGGATCCGGTCGAGCGCCTCGGCGAAGGGCAGTTCGACGACGGCGATGTCCTCGCCCTCGGCAGCGATTCCGGTGGTACCGGTAGGGGTGTCGGCCGCGTCGTAGGGGGCGGCGAAGAAGTGCAGGCGCTCGGTGACCGAACCCGGGCTCATGTAGACGTCGAAGACGTGCTCGACGGCGCCGACGGTGTGCCCGGTCTCCTCGGCGGCTTCCCGGCGGATGGCCTCCTCCGGGCCGTCGCCGTCCAGGAGCCCGGCAGCGGTTTCGAGCAGCATCCCGTCGGGATGGCCGTTGACATAGGCGGGGAGGCGGAACTGACGGGTCAGCAGCACGGTGCGCCGCCCGGCGTTGTGGAGCAGGATGGTCGCCCCGTCGCCGCGGTCGTAGGTCTCGCGCTGCTCGCGGCTCCAGTGACCGTCACTGTGCTGGTAGTCGAAGGTGGTCTTCCGCAGTACGTACCAGTCGCTGGAGAGCAACTCCACCTCACGGACCCTCACGCGCGGGTTGCCGGTGAGGTCGCGGCCGTGCTGGTCCAGGCCGGTGCGGCCGCGCCGGTCGGGGGTGTCGATTCCGGCGGTCACCGGGCGGCCGGAACCGCGGCGAGACCGGCGTAGACGTCCTTGCCCTGCGCGAGGGCCAGGTCGACCATCCGGTCCGCGCCCTCGGAGGGGCCGCCGATCCGCAGGACCGCGTCACAGCGGGAGAGCAGTCGCTCGGCGACCGGGTGGAAGATCTCCTGGAAGAGCGTGTCACCGGGGCCGGTGCTGCCGGCCGTCTCCAGGAGCGGCAGGGCGAGGGCTTCGCCGGTGACGGGCAGGTGCCCGGCGCGGAACAGGGCGAGAGCCGCTTCGTTCATCGCCCGTACGTTGGCTTCCAGTCTGCGGGGGTCGTCGCCGGTGCCTGACCGGTAGGGGCCCGCGACGAGAATCATCTGCGCGCGTGGAACGCTGGTCATGACCGTTTCACTCCTTCGTGGGGGACATCGGCATCGGCTTGCTTCTGGGCGTGGGCGGGGGCGTGGGCGGATTCAGCGGATTCAGACGAGAATGCTGTGGACGCCCGCGTCCCGCAGGGCGTCCAGGGTCTCCGGGCCGCTGGGATGCGTGGCGGCGTCCTCGGCGGCCTTGTCGGTGACGAAGCTGTGCACCGCGTCGAGCGGGGCGACCCGGCTGAACGCGCGTACCCCCAGCTTGGTCGCGTCCGCCACCGCGATCGTGCGGGTGGCCCGGGTGAGTCCGACCTGCTTGACGGCCGCGTCGTCCAGGGAGAACTCCGACCAGCCGTGCTCGGCGTGCACACCGCCGATGGACATCACGAAGCAGTCGAAGGCCAGGGATTCCAGGGTGCGCAGCGCGAGCGGGCCGACGAGGGAGCGTTCGGCGGGGCGGGAGCGGCCGCCCACGACCAGCAGGTCGATCCCTGGCCGGTCGGCCAGGCTCATCGCCGTCTGCAGGCTGAGCACGGCGACCGTCAGCGGGGCGCGGGCAGCCAGGTGCTCGGCGACGTGCACGGTCGTGGTCCCCGCGTCGAGCAGCACACGCGATCCCGGCTCCACCAGCGCGGCGACGGCGGCACCCAGGCGGTCCTTGGTGGCTGACTGCCAGGGCTCCCGCGCGGAGAACCCCGCGTCCTCGTCACGTGGGCGGGTGGCGACGGCGCCACCGTGCACCCTGCGCACCAGGCCCTGTCGCTCCAGGGCGTCGAGGTCCCTGCGCACGGTCATCTCGGAGACGCCCAGGCGATGGGAGAGCTCCGACACGGAGACCCGGTCGGAGCCCTGCACCAATCGCAGGGTCAGGTCCAAACGATTGGCGACACCCATGCCTCAATTTCTATCATGAGTGAGTGAGAATGAACATCGGAATGTGCGAATGTCGATCGCCGGAGACCGGACGATTCAGCCGCCGTCACTGAGACCGCCGCTGTCGCTGCCGCTTGGTCTGCTGCCGCCGACGTCAGTTCATCTGCCGACGGACCCGCTTCGCCTCGCGGTCGACGGCCCAGGCGTCGGCGACCGGCCCGAGGTGGCCGAGCTTGTCGGGGTTGATCACCCCGCGAACGGTCTGGATCCTGCCGTCGAGCACCTCGATAACCATGGTGTTCAGAACCCTGCCGTCCCGGTCGCGGAAGACCGCGCCGGGCTGGCCGTTGACCTCGTGCGGCTCACACGTCACGTCGATCCGGAACAGCCAGGGGAAGGCCGTGCCCAGCACCCGGGCCACGTTCTCCGCGCCCACGACGGCCTTGGCCAGCTGCGGGGCCTTGCCGCCGCCGTCCCCGACCAACTGCACATCGGCGGCCAGCAGATTCCGCAGCCCGCCCACATCACCGTTCTTCAGCGCGTCGAAGAACCGCGTCGCCAGCTCCCGCCGCTCCCGGGAATCCGCCGCGAACCGCGGCCGTCCGGCCTCCATGTGCCGCCGCGCCCGTACGAGCAACTGCCGGCACGCCGCCTCGGAGCGCCCCACCGCCGAGGCGACCTCGTCGAACCCGAAGGCGAACACCTCCCGCAACAGGAAGACCGCCCGCTCCAGCGGGCTGAGCCGCTCCAGCAGCACCAGCGCCGCCATCGAAACCGAGTCGGCCAGCTCCACCGACCGCGCCGGATCCTGGTACGGATCGCTCAGCAGCGGCTCGGGGAACCACGGCCCGACGTACTCCTCCCGCCGGACCCGCGCGGAGCGCAGCACATCGATCGAGATCCGGGTCACCGCAGCCGAGAGAAAGGCCTTGGTCGACGTGGGGCGGGTCGTCGAACCGTCGTAGCGCAGCCACGTCTCCTGCACCGCGTCCTCGGCCTCGCTCACACTGCCCAGAATCCGGTACGCGATCGAGAACAGCAGCGGCCGCAGCTCCTCGAACTCCCCGACCTTGCTCACACCGACTCAACTCCCCGACTCGCCGACGCCGACAGCCCGAAACGTGACGGGCCGGGCCACCGGCGGGCCAGAGTAGTGCCCCGGCCCGGCCCGGTGGTTGGTACCGCTCAGTGGAACTGTCCGGGCTCGTAGGAGCCGGCCGGCTGCTGGGCGATGACGTTCAGCCGGTTCGCCGTGTTCATGAAAGAGACCAGGACCACCAGCGAGGTGAGCTGCTCCTCGTCGTAGTGCTTGGCGGCAGTGGCCCACACCTCGTCGCTGACCCCGCCGGCCCCGTCCGCGATCCGGGTCCCCTGCTCCGCCAGCTCCAGCGCGGCCCGCTCGGCCTCGGTGAACACCGTGGCCTCCCGCCACGCCGCGACCAGATGCAACCGCACGGGGGTCTCACCGGCGGCGGCCGCGTCCTTGGTGTGCATGTCGATACACACGGCACAGCCGAAGGCCTTGCCGGCGGTAGGGCTGGCGAAGTAGTTCAGTCGCGCGTCCATGGTGTGCTCCTCCGTGGTCGTCAGTGGCTACACCTCTGGGACGAGACAGCCCGACCCCCTGTGACATGGAGGGGTGTGACCTGGATCCCCATGGACAGAGCCGGCCCCCGCACGGTCACCCCCGCAGGCCGACCCCGTGCGTGCTCACGCCACACTGGAGCCGTGAGCGACAACGTCCACGTGATCGTTTCCGGACTGCCCGCCAGCGGGAAGAGCACGCTGTCCCGCACGCTCGGCAAGCACCTCGGCTGGCCGGTCATCGACAAGGACGAGATCCTCGAAGCCCTCTTCGACTCGCTCGGAACCGGAGACCATGAGCACCGCCACCGTCTGAGCCGGGCCGGTGACGAAGTCCTCTTCAAGCTGGCCGCGCACACCGAGCACGCCGTCCTCGACAACTGGTGGCACCACGAAACCGCGCCACAGCGGCTCCACCGGCTCGACGCCCGCCTGATCGAAGTCTTCTGCGACTGCGACCCGGCCCTCGCCGCCCAACGCTTCCAAGCGCGTACCCGGCACCCCGGACACCTCGATCCGCATCTCACCCAGGAACAGGCGGCCGAACGTGTCGCTGCCGTCCGCGCCACGTTCAGGGGGCCGCTCCGCCTGGGCGGTCCTCTGCTTACTGTCGACACCGCTCGGCCGGTCGACACCGCCGCCCTCGCCGAGGAGATCAGCGCCCTCCTCACCATCTGATCGCCGATGGAGCCGTAATGGTGCGGCCGGGCATTGGAACTCTCGGAACAGCCTTTCTGAAGGCAGCGTGGTTCTGTTCCCTTCCTCCAGCTCAATGGATGTCCGGCGCCCTTGGCGTGGCTCCTGCGATGTGCCGGCCTGCAGCCGTTCGTCCACGCGAGGAGCTCGCGTGCCTTTCCCGCGCTGTGCTTGGCCCTATCGACCGAGGTGCACGACAGCAGGACTTCGGTCTCCTACGAGAGCGTGACGCGGATCTGGTCACCCTCCCGGTATGTACCAGGTTCGAACGCTTCTACGGCGTCGTGTGTTTGTCGTGAAGTCGCTGTCAGTGATCAGCGTGTGGCACTAGGGTCCAGAGCATCTGCCGTCGGACGACTGGGGGACAGGAATGATCGGGGAGGCACTCACAGCGCTGGCCGCCGCTGGCGGGCTTGCTGTGGCGCAGGCAGCGGGAACCAGCTCGTGGCAGAGTCTTCAGCAAGTGGTAGCGCGTTGGTTCGGTCGCGGTCAGGAGGCGCGCGAGCAGGCGGCGCTGGTGCGCTTGGAGCAGAGCGCGGCGACGATTGCTGCGGCTGACAGCGGCGACGAAGCGCAGGTCAGGCTGAGCGAACAGGCCGTATGGCAGGCCCGGTTCGAGATGGTGCTGGAAGGCATGGAGGACGAGGAGCGGAAGGCGGCCGCGGAGGCTCTGCGCGCCCTGCTCCATGAACAGGACGCGCTCCGCGTGGTTTCGGCGGGCGACGGCGGTCAGGCTGTTGGCGGGAACGTCAGCATCCGTGCCGACCATGGCGTGGCCGCGTTGCGGATGGGGGATGTGACGGTCGGCACCCCTTCGTCGCCGGACCCGGATCAGGGCTGACCGAGCCCGGCGCCTCGCAAGCCCCTCAGATTCACGCCCAGACGGCTATCACCGCGACTCACGGCGGGCTGGCCGTCGGGCAGGCTGCCAGCGTGGCCTACTACGCCGAGCCGGCGGCGGTGACTCTATTGAGGCAGGCCGCCAGGCTCGCCCAGAAGGTCGTCGTGGTGGAACGCACGGCACGGAGCAGCCTGTTGGGGCCGGCTGCGACTGCGGCGGATGTCCCGTTCACCGTACGGGTGACGCTTCTGCGCGGTGCCGGCAACCCCGTGCCCGGAACGCTGGGTGAGTTGGTCGACGCCTATGCGGCCTTGGCCGAAGGACGGCTGGTCATCACCGGGGCGGCCGGCGCGGGCAAGACCGTACTGGCTTTGGAACTGGTGCTGTTGCTGCTGCAGCGGCGGCGCCCGGAACAACCGGTGCCCGTGCGGCTGTCCCTTGCTGAGTGGGATACCGACACGCCGCTGGAGCGCTGGCTGGTGCGGCAGGTCAGTGAGACGTACAGCGTCCGCCTCCGCGCAGCGGAGGTGCTGGTGGCCCAACGCATGGTCCTGCCCGTCCTGGACGGGCTCGACGAAATGGACGGCGAGGCCGGCTCGTCGATGAGGGCGGCGCGAGCACTCGAACAGATCAACCGTTACCACGGCCCGCGCGGAGCCACCCCCCTGGTACTCACGTGCCGGGCCACGACGTACGAGCGGGTGAGTCGCGATCACGGTGGTCTTGCGTCATCAGCTGTCGCCAAAGTCGAAGAACTCGACACCGGACAGATCCGTAGCTACCTCGAACAGGCCCTTGCGGCGCGATCCGAGGGCGAGAAACGCGCCTGGGCTGAAGTCATCGACCATCTGGACCAACTCCCGGCCGGAGCCCTGGGGACCCCGTGGCGGCTCTACCTGGCCACCACCGTCTACTCGGGGGGACGCGACCCACGGGACCTGCTGGCTCTTGAGGCCTTGGGAGAAGTGGACAGAGTCCTGCTGGAGAGACTCATTCCCGTGGCGATCGAAACTTCTCCGCACCGGGGCTACGACGCCAAGCGGGTCAAGAAGTGGCTCACGTCGTTCGCGGTTAATTCGACGAACCCCGGCAATGAGAGTGTTGACGGTAGCGGCCCAGTTTCAGACATTTCGCTCTATCGACTTGAGTCGATTTTCGGTCGCAAGCGCGTGCAGGCGCTCCACTGGATCGTATTTACTCTCGTCGGTGGCGGGTTACTTTTCTGGTTCAGATCCAGGACGATTCACCTTCCGGGCGAAAACCCGATGTGGCTCGCCTTTGGTGCAATATTCTTCGGGGTCATGCTCGGCGGGTTCGCCATGGGAATCTCTGTCGAACCGATCCGACCGATTCACCCCCGGCGGCGGAAGAGAGAGGAAGGCGAATCGCTCTGGGATATTTTGCGCCGAAATCCGGACGTTGTTGAACTGCACCTGAAGGGGAGGGCGGGCCGACACATCTGGACTTGGGTCGGGTCAGCACTCCTCGGCTTTGCGGTCATCGTCATGCTGATCATGAAGTTTCTAATCCCCACTTCGTGGTTGCTTGCACCGCTGTATGCGCTCGGAACGACCATTGCTATCTCTCTCGGACTCTTTTTGTGGGCATGCGCCCAGGTTGCCTACGAGGCGATTCCGGTCATATTTGCGGAAGCTGACGCCGAACCCGTCCTCAAGCCCAGTGCTCCTCTGCGGCAGGACGCTGTGGTGAGCGCGCTGGCAGTCGGCTCTATGGGCATGCTTGCTCCTTTCTGGGCGAAAGTCGCTTTGGTATTGGCCCTGGCGATACTTCCGTATGTCGTCGGACGGGCCTGGGTGCGCTATGTGATAGCTATTGCGGTCGGCTCCTGCCGGGGTATGGCACCGCTGCGTCTCGCCCATTTCCTTTCGTGGGCCCACCGGGCAGGTTTGATGCGTACGACAGGGCGCACCTATCAATTCCGGCATCGGGACCTTCAGCAGTGGCTGGTTGATGAGTACCGTGAACGCGAAGAGGCCGCATTCCTGTTCAGGCGTGCGAGAGATGGATCCGTCAGTGATCGTGATCGCTTGGAGGCTGCCGACACCCTGGTTGGAGTTGGTGACCCCGAAGGGCCGCAGGCGCTGTATCACTTGGCCAATGATACGAATGTTCAGTTCGGTATCCGGGTGCAAGCGATCCAGTCGCTGGCTGAGGTGGATGATTTGCGGGACGTCGCCGTCGGGATGCTGTCGACGCTATCCAAACTGGCATCGGTGAGCTATGGCCCAATGGAATTCGTGACCGTAGTCAAGGCCCTCGACGAGTTGGCGCCCGCCAGCGCGTTCAGCATGGTGCAGCAGGTGGCGCAGAACGCTGAAGCACGGCGTGATGTGCAGGAACTGGCTGCCTCAACCCTGCGGAGGGTGGCCGAACCGCTTCCGCCATCACATCAGACTCCGGGCGGCGGAGGACGGGCGAATGAGGGAAGCCCGGCCGCTTCCACGTCGGCACAGAAGTGGGACAAGGCTGTTGTGGCTGACCTGGTACGCAAAAATTGGGGCAAGCCGGGCGCCTAGTTGAGTTCCGCACGTACGCCCGCGCCGCCACGCCGGCTGACCACCGGAGGCATCCGTGGCGTCCTTCGCCCGAGAGCCGATGCGGATGGCGGACCGGGCCGCAACCTCGGCGGCGTGCCCCATCCAGTCCCCGCCGCTCGTGTGCTGCCAGGCGACGGTCACGTTGATGTGCACTCCGAGCATCTTCGACAGGAGTCCCGCGGGCACCTCCTGGGCGAGCGCGAACATCGCGATGCTCCGGCCCTGCCCTGCCCTGACTTGACGCCGATCGCGCTCAGCCGCCGGCATAGTTGTGACTCATGGATGGGATGCCCGCGCTTCTGCCGAGGAAGAGCCAGTCGCTCTCGTGCCGGATCAGCGTGTCGGTGGCCCGTGATGCGACGAGTTCCAGCGTGAGTCCGTTCAGCGGCGCCGGCAGCTTGATGGGCCGTGTGCCGAGGCTGACCAGGACGGACGGCGACGGTGCGACGGGACTGTGGCGGGCCCTGGCCGAGGTGTTCCCCACAGCCCGGCATCAGAGATGCTGGGTCCACAGAACCAGGAATGTCACGAACGCCCTGCCGAAGTCCGCCCAGCCCGGGGCCACCAAGGCGATGCAGGAGATCTACAACGCCGAGGGCCGCGCCCACGCGGCCAAGGCGATCGAGGCGTTCGCGCGCACCTACGGCGCGAGGTTCTCCGAGGCCGTCGCGAGGATCACCGACGACGCTGAGGAACTGCTGGCGTTCTACGACTTCCCAGCCGGGCACTGGATCCACCTGCGGACCACGAACCCGATCGAGTCGAGGTTCTCCACCGTCAAGTTCCGGACCAAGGTCACCCGCGGCGGCGGCAGCCCCGCCGCCAACCTTGCGATAATGTTCAAGCTCGTCGAATCCGCCCAGGCCCGCTGGCGCGCGATCACCGGAGCCCACCTCGTTGCCCTGGTCCGCTCCGGTCTCCCGCTTCGAGAACGGCATCCTGATCGAACGCGCCGAGGTGGCGACATGACCGAGCACCCCGCCCCCGGCAGCCACGCGGTCGAGGTGGAACTGGCGATCGATCAGGTCAACATCGTGAACCCGACCGAGGCCGCCGCCACCGTGCGCTGCATGCGCGGGCCGGTTCGCCGCGGCGCCCGGTTCGATCGTATCCGCGACTCGGCGGAAGCCATCGATCTGGAACTGACGCAGATCCTCGCCCACCACCGTTCCATCGAGGAACTTGACCCCGTCCACACCGCGCTCGTGACCTTTCAAGGCACAGGAGTCCAATTCCTGACGTCAGCCACCCCGCGCTCGGGCTGGCAGGCCATCCAGGGAACCAACCCGCCACCGTGACCAAGCCATCGACAGGTATTGACTATTGCTTGTGATCTTGGAGGCGGGGCGCTGTGCGACGGACGTACGCACCGGCGGGTACGACCGGTGCGGCGGCTGTGCCCCCGGGCCGTGGCCTCGGAGCACAGCCGCCCCGCACCGTCAGACGACGACGAGACGGTTGGGCGCCGAGCCCCGGCCGAGGTTGCGGAACAGCTTCTTGATGTCCTCCGGGGCGAGCTTGATGCAGCCCGCGGACTTGTAGTCGCCCACGCCGTCCCAGCGCCGGCTCTCGGTGCTGCCCTGGCCTCCGGTACGGGTCATCTCGCTGTGGATGAAGAGTTCCGTACGAGTGGTCCGGCCGTTCTTGCATGTCTTGTTGCTCAGCGGGATGGCGTACCCCTTGATGAAGTTGCCGTTGTAGCGGGTCTGGCGGGCGCCGACGGTGTACGTGCCGGCGGGCAGCCAGCCCTTGCCCGGGGCGCACTCGTCGCGCCCCTTCGCGTTGTTCCGGCCGAGCCCGGAGCCGGCGCGGAAGACGGCCTCCGTCTTGTTGTTGCGTACCACCATCAGACGCGAGTTCTGAGGGTCACTGGCGTTGCGCACGAACTTCAAGGTGGTGACGGCGGCGGCCGCAGCCGGACGGCCGCCGGACGCGGACGCGGCCTGACCGCTCGGGGCGGTGGCGGCGGCAACGGTCACCACGGCCATGGCACTCAGACCGATGACAGCGGCACGGGTACGCAGGGGAGAGGTCGCGGACATGGGTGATCACTCCTTCGAGGTTGGTCGGGCCGGCATGCCCCGGGAGTCCGGGAGCTTCTTCCCGGGCTCCATCGGTCCCGCGTCGAGCCGTGGGGACCGTGCGGTGCGGGGCGCCGTGGATCAACCATGAGCCCTCGGAACGGGCGTAGGGAACGCCTGGCCGTCATGCGCCGATGGCCGGTCATGCATGCACCTATGCACCGCTCCGACCTGCGCTTATGTCTGCCATGGCAGGCAGGCGCGAGCGGCGCTACTTGCCCAGCTCCGTGGCCAGGGCGGCACGCCGGGCGAACATCTCCTCCTTGGAATCGGCCATCTCGCGCAGGGCGGCCTTCCGTTCCCGCTGGGCAAGCCGGTCCAGATAGAGGTGGCCGCGCAGGTGGTCCGTCTCGTGCTGCAGGCACCGGGCGAAGTAGCCCCGGCCCTCGATCACCAGCGGCGCGCCGTTCCTGTCACGGCCCCGTACGACGGCACGGTCGAGCCGGGGCACCACACGGTACGGGCCTGGAACGGACAGGCATCCCTCGGATTCCTCGACCAGCCTGCGATCCTCGGCAGGTACCTCGTCCAGAACGGGATTGGCGATGTGCCCGACATGGCGGACCCCCCATTCGTCCGTGATGTCCCACACGAACAGCTGCAGATCCACATCGACCTGGTTGGCGGCGAGACCCGCGCCCTCCGCCACCTGGTTCGTGGCGAACATGTCGTCGATCAGCCGTGAGAGCTCCGGCGTGCCGAACCGGGTGACCTCCTGGCATCGACGGCGCAGAATCTCCTCCCCGACGACGGTGATGCGGCGTACCGCGCCCCGTTCCACCTCCGGCGCGAACCGCGGATAGGACTCGACGGGTTCGCCCTGCACGCGAACCCGGCGGTCGTGCGGGGTGTCATCGAACCGAACGGCCATGGATCATCAACGCCTTCCGTGCGTGCCCGAGCCGGTCAGAGGCCGTACTCGGGATTCCGAACTCCGAACTCCGAACTCAGGTCGGTCGCGACCGACTTGACCGAATGCTTTGCAAAGTAGCACCCTTTGCAAAGTGAGCGATGAAAAACGTCAGTCAGCACCCGTGGGACCGCCGTCGCAACGTGCCCGGCAGCCCCTCCCGGACCATCCCGTACGCGTCGCCCTGCTGGACCTCCTCGCCGAGGTCGGCACCGTCACGTCCACGCAGGCCGCCGCCCGGCTCGGCCACAGCTCCGGCCTCTGCTCATTCCACCTGCGCCAGCTCGCCCGGCACGGCCTCATCGAGGAAGCGCCGCACGAGGGCGGGCGGGCGCGACCGTGGCGGCTCCGCTGGGAGTCCTCCCGAGCCTCCGGCCAGGAAGCGCCGGAACGGTTCGACACGCTGGCGCGCGGGCTGGAGGACGAGAGCTACCAGCACTGGCTGGCCCACCGGGACCAGGCGCCGGCCGAGTGGCAGCACGACGAGTCGTTCAGTGCCGTGGTGCACCTCACCCCGGGGGAGATGACCGAACTCGCCGCCGCCATCCGCCTCCTGCTGGCCGGCTACCGCGAACGGGACCAGCGCCCCGCGACCCGCCCGGCGGGCACGGTGGCCGTCGCCGCGGTCACGAGGCTCTTCCCCCTGCTCACCGAGCGGCCCTGAGCCGGGTCCGTATGCCCGATGCCGGGCGCCCCGGGGCGGGCGGAGCATCGCGGGTCCGAGTCGATTCCGCCCTGCCGGCAGTGAGCCGCCCGGTGATGGAGCACCTGACCTGGCGGGACCTGGACGCCGTGCTCGGCGAGGACCGCGTACCCGGGGTGTCCACCGCCGTGGGTTGGGCGGCGCAGGCCGCCGAGGCGCTGCAGGCGGCGCAACGGCCGGAGTGGTGCGAGGGGACCTGGAACCGGCGAACCTCGTGCTCACTCTGGACGGCAGGGGCGAGGTCCTCGACTGCGGCATCGCCTGGTACGTCGCCGCTGCCTTCGCCCTGTTCGACCAGAACGCCCCCGACCACAGGACTCCCGACCACAGGACCCCCGACCGCAGGTCCTCCGGCAACGCCTCCCTGCTCAGGTGGCGAAACACCACCGGCGACGCGGTCACACCGACCCCGACGGTGGCCGCTGGAGTCGTGTGTGTCGGCGGCACGACAAGAACGTGTATGCCCTGAGCGCCACCTCAAGAACAGCCGGTAGCAGCCCAACGGCCGTGCACTCCCGGCAGGTGGTCGGGAGGAGCGCGTAGGCGTACGCCCTCCTCCGCGCACGGTCACCCGGTCGGACGGACCCCTCGGGCGGCCAGTGCCCCGGGCCACCGCGTGTGCACCGCCTCGTACGCCACCTCGCCGTCCCGGCTCGCGTCGGGAAGGACGGCGGGGGTGGATTCGGCGATCGCGTCCGGGCGCTCCGGTTCGAGGGGTGCGGTCGCCGAGCCGGCTCTAGCCTGATCGTTATGGACATCACCATTCACACGAGCTTCCTTCCGCACGACGACCCGGAGGAGTCCCTGGCCTTCTACCGCGACATCCTCGGCTTCGAGGTCCGCAGCGACGTGGGACAGGGCAAGATGCGCTGGATCACGGTCGGCCCCGCCGGCCAGCCCAGCACGTCCATCCTCCTGGCCCCGCCGGCCGCCGACCCCGGGGTCACCGAGGACGAGCGCCGGGCCATTGCCGAGATGATGGCCAAGGGCACCTACGGCTGGATCCTCCTGGCCACCCGGGACCTCGACGGCACCTTCGACCAGGTGCGGGCCGGTGGCGCCGAGGTCGTCCAGGAGCCGACCGAGCAGCCGTACGGCATCCGCGACTGCGCCTTCCGTGACCCCGCGGGCAACCTCGTCCGCCTCCAGGAACTGCGCTGACCGTCCGAAGCGGACGGCCGGGGCGGCAGGACCGATCAGGAATCAAGAAGCACCGGTCGTCGGGCCGCAACTAGCGTGACGGACATGGCATCCATCGAAACCGTCACCCTGGAAGTGGCCGACCCCACGGCGGCCCACCACTTCTGCACCACCGCCTTCGGCCTGGACACGCAGGTGCGCCTGCGGGCCTCGGAAGCGTCCACAGCCGGCTTCCGCGGGTTCGCGCTCGCGCTCACGGTGTCCCAGCCGGCCACCGTCAACAACCTCATCGACGCCGCACTCGACGCGGGAGCCACATCGCTGAAGCCCGCCGCGAAGTCTCTCTGGGGCTACGGCGGCGTCGTACAGGCCCCGGACGGGACCATCTGGAAGGTCGCGACCTCGGCGAAGAAGGACACCGGACCCGCCACCAGGCAGATCGACGACATCGTGCTCCTGCTGGGAGTCACGGACGTGGTGGCGAGCAAGCGGTTCTACGTCGACCGGGGCCTGGCCGTGGCGAAGAGCTTCAGCCGTGTGTACGTCGAGTTCGCCGCCGGGGCGAGCCCCGTGAAGCTGGCGCTGTACAGGCACCGCGCCCTGGCCAAGGACGTCGGCGTCTCCCCGGACGGAACCGGATCGCACGGGCTCGTGATCGGCGGCGACGCCGGGCCCTTCACCGACCCGGACGGGTTCGCATGGGAGGCTGCCTCACCGGCACATACGCCCTGAAGCACCCCTGCTGACCGCCGTCGAGCCGAGGAACGGCCCCGCACGAAATGACCGGAGGGAAAGGAAAACATGTCAGGCGCGCCGCCGCGTGGACTTGAGGAGAGGCTGCGGGACACCCGCGCGAAGCTTGAGAGCGAGATCGACATCTGGGTCGCGACCTCGGGCACCCCGGACGGCGCCCACCTCGTCCCGCTCTCGTACCTCTGGGACGGAACCGCGTTCCTCGTCTCGACGCCGCGCACCTCGGTCACCGGCCGCAATCTGCTGGCGGACGGCCGGGTACGACTCGGCCTCGGGCCGACGCGCGACGTCGTCGTCATCGACGGCACCGCCGAGCCGGTGGACCTGACCGACCTCGGTCCGGAGGCGGGCGACGCGTTCGCTGCCAGGACCGGTTTCGACCCGCGCGGACTCGACGAGACCTACCAGTACTTCCGGATCCTGCCCCGGCGCATTCACGCCTGGCGGGAGGCGAACGAGCTGCAGGGACGCACCCTCATGCGCGACGGCAACTGGCTCGGCTGACCACCCCCGTACCGGAACACCCCCCCGCCCCGAATCCGGATGGTGCGTCGGCCCCGCGGACGTGGATCAGTCGCCGCTCTCCGTCGGCTGCGGTCTGTTGTCGACACAGCAGCGGACGAAGTCCTGGACGACGGGATCGGCGTCGTCGGCGCGGGCCCACACGACGCCGACCCGACTGGGGCCGACACCGCTGACAGGGCGGTAGACGATGCCCGGACGGGCGTAGAAGCGGGCGGCCGACGCGGGGGCCAGGGCCATGCCGTAGCCATTGGCGATCGCGCTCAGCCAGTCGTCCGGCTGGTCGGTGACGGCGCCGATGCGGACCGGGTGGCCCTCGCGTTCGTCGGTGGCCAGCCAGTAGTCGCGCCACCAGCCGGTCTCGGGCGGGGCGGCCACGAACGGCTCGTCCCACAGATCCCGGAACGGAATCACCTCGCGCGCGGCGAGAGGGTGCCCCGCGGGGAGGGCGATCCAGCGGGGCTCGGTGAACAGCACCACCGTCCGCAGCGCGTCCTGGCCGGGGAACGGCAGCCGCAGCAGGGCGACGTCGACGTCCCCGTCGGCGAGCCCGGCGCTCGGCTGCGTCCAGGCGGCCTGCCGCATGTCCACCCGCCAGCCCGGCCGGCACCGGGCGAACTCCGCGATGATGCGCGGAGTCGCCTCGTTGGCTGCACTGGCCATGAAGCCGACCCGCAGCACACGGGCCGCCCGGTCGGCCGCGCTCCTGGTCTCACGCAGCACCTGGTCCCACTCGGCCAGCAGCGCGGGCACCCGCTCTCCCAGGGCCCGGCCCGGTTCGGTGAGTGCCATGCCGGTGCGGGACCGCGTGAACAGCCGCACCCCCAGCAACGCCTCCAGCTGCTTGATCTGCTTGGTGAGCGCCGGCTGGGACACGAACAGCCGCTCCGCGGCACGGGTGAGGGACCCCTCCTCCGCCACGGCGACGAAGTAGCGCAGCAGCCGAGTGTCCACATCCATGCCATCAGGTTATGGAAACAGGTATTGGAAGTCACTCAGGGCTCGGGGGGAGGCTTGCCGCAGCGAGCAGACAGAGCTCCGAGAGAGTGGAGGGAGCGGCACATGTTCACCGCTTACGCGATCATCACCGTCATCACGATCCTGGCCAATGCCGGGATCGCCGCAGCCGACTTCTCAAGGGCCGGGTTCGTCGTCGCGAATTCGACCGAGGTGGGCGTCCCGCAGACCTGGATCCCGCGGCTCGCCGCGCTCAAGGCCGCGGGAGCCGCCGGACTCCTGCTCGGCCTCATGGGATTCACGGCCATCGGCGTGGCCGCCGCGACGGGACTCGTCCTGTTCTTCATCGGTGCGATAGCCACACACATCCGTGCCCGCGTCCACCACAACATCGTGTTCCCCGGCGCCTATCTGGTCCTGGCCGCTGCGTCTCTCGTTCTCGTTCTCGCAGTCGCCGTCAGGGATTAGACATGGTGCGGATCGGGACCGGCCTGGTGTTCCCGACAGGGCCCGGGCGGACCCGGCAGCCCCTACGGCTGCTCGGCGACCCCGCGCAGGTGGCGGCTCACATCGCCGACGAGCTTGATGTCGGCGCGCCGCTCCACGAAGCGCCACTCCCCGTCACGATGCTCGAAGCGGTCCCGGTACCGGCCGGCGGCGATGGGCTGCAGCGCCAGTTCGGGCAGCGCCTGCAACACGGTGACGTACGAACGTGACACCGCCGTGCGGGTCTGCTCGTCGACCTCGATGGCGATGTTGGTCGTGACGTGCTGGGTCCGCGGAGTGCCGTCGGCGTAGACGATCAGCGTGTCCCGGAACATCTTCTCGATCGCCGCGCGGCCGCTCACCGGCGCTCCGCTGCCCGCGAAGGACGCGTCGGCGAGCAGAAGACCGAGCCCCGCGAAATCCCCGTCGTCCACGAGCTCGGCGTAACGCGCGATCAGGTTCTCGACGGCCCGGCAACTCGTCATCGTGTCGACGGACCGGGATGCGGATGCGGACACTTCTGTCTCCAACTGTCTCCAAGGGGCTTCGAGCAGCAGCGGCGGTCTCCGGCGTGCGGTGCCCTCGGTGGCCACAGAGTACCCATCCCGCCGGTGCCAACGGCCGTACGGGGGAACGCTGTCCGCCGTACGCGCAGGTGAGCGTGACTTCGTCCGGGGGCGACCGTTGAGTCGACCATGATCATTCGACGTATGACCACGGCCCTCGGCGTCTTCGCCGCGACCACCCTGCTCGCCCTGTCCGTACCCGTACCGGCCGCTCATGCCGCCGATTGCGCGGTCCGCTCCGACGGCAGGCTGTACTGCGGCAACAAGGCGGGCGCGAAGGGGTACGCCGACCGCTCGTACCGCTCCGCGACCCGTGGCACGCTCAACGGCACCTTCAGCTGGTTCCAGTGCTGGGGACACGGCGACCCCCACCCGGGAGGGAACGACATCTGGTACTGGACAGAGCTCGACAACGGCGCGTGGGGCAACGTTCCGGCAGCGGACGTGAGCACGGGCCAGGACCCCGCGCCCGGTCTGCGCGAGTGCTGAGAGGACGTCCTGTGGGGCCTGCATCCGGTCGGCGACGCCGACCGGATGTCCGCCGGGCCGTCCCTGGACCCCGGTAGCCGTCTCGTCGGCCTTCTCCTGGCCGGCCTCGGGCAGCCGGCCTTTCCCAGCCGGCTTTTCTCACGCCGGCGCCGGCTGCGCGCGGCGAACACGACGTGATCGTCACCGCAGGGCGCTGTGCTGCTAGCCCTGCTCGCGGCAGCGGCCGGCGACCTCGACCTGGTCATGAGGCTCCGGGAGCAGGTCGGGGGCAGCAACACGGACACGGAGTGGCTGACACTGTTCTCCCGCCCCGTGGCCCGGGGCGAGGTGGCGGCCGGTGCGGTGCATCCGCGCGTGGCATCGGCGCCGATGCCGCTGCGCGGCGCATACGCCCTGCACAGCCTGCCCGAGGTCCCCGACGCGGTGCTGACGGAGAGCGTGGACGAGATCTCCTGTCCCTGGTACGCGGGCGTGCGAACAACACCGGAAAGCGAACGGTCCGGCCCGGGCCCCGGTCAGGTTCGGATCAGGCGTCCCGCCACGCGCTCTCCTCGCACATCTGCCCGATCAAGCCAACTTGCGTTCCGATCAACCGACATGGATGCTCGGGGCGCGCGTCGGAACCCGGACCTGACGGTCTATCGTGAGCGGTATGTCCGCCCCTGAGTTGATCCGTATCGTGTCCCGAGACTCGCCCATGGCCCTCGCCCAGGTGGAGCGCGTCCGTGCCGAGCTGGCCGCACTCCACCCCACCACCGCCACCGAAGTCGTCCCGGTCAGGACGACGGGTGACAAATGGATGGGCGACCTCGCCCAGGTCGAGGGAAAGGGCGCGTTCACCAAGGAGGTCGACCAGGCACTGCTCGCCGGGGAAGCCGATCTCGCGGTGCACTGCGTCAAGGACATCCCGGCGGACCGGCCCCTGCCCGCCGGGACCACCTTCGCCGCCTTCCTCGAACGCGACGACATCCGCGACGCGCTCATCCACCCCGACGGTCTGCGCCTCGACCAGCTCCCGCCCGGCTCCCGCATCGGCACGTCCTCCGTACGCCGCATCGCCCAACTGGCCGCGTCCCACCCGCACCTGGAATGCGTACCGATGCGCGGCAACGCCAACCGCCGCTTGGAGAAGCTCGCCGCGGGCGAGGCCGACGCCCTGCTCCTGGCCGTCGCCGGACTCGTACGCATCGACCGCACCGACGTGATCACCGAGATCCTGCCGATCGAGATGATGTGCCCACCGATCGGAGCCGGCGTCCTGGCTCTGCAGTGCCGCGAAGGCGACACCGAACTGATCGACGCCGTCAGCCCGCTCGGTCACCCCGCCACGTACCGCGAGACCACCGCCGAGCGCATGTTCCTCCATGTCCTCCAGGGCCACTGCAACAGCCCCATCGCCGGATACGCCCAGGTCGAAGGCAATGGCGAACTGTCCCTGCGGGCCAAGGTCTTCACCCCCGACGGCAAGACCGTCCTCAACGCCCACGAATGGGCCGGCCCCCTCGACCCCGCCACCCTCGGTACCTCCGTCGCCGTCAGCCTGCTGCGCCAGGGCGCACGCGAGCTGATCGACGGCATCGCGCACTGACCGCCGGCCCCGTCATCCGAAGCGAGTCCGTCGCCGAGGGCGTCGGGGGACCTGGGCCGGACCTTCTCCATGTCAGGCGAGCCAGCGGTAGGGCAGGCGGAGGAGATCGGCGGTACGGGCGGCAACGGCCTCGGCATGCGGCGGGACGCCTTCGTCGGCAAGACCGCGAACCAGGTGCACATGGAGGGACTGGAGGGTGGCGAAGGTGTTGAACGCCCAGATCGGGAGCGGACCGGGGCCGACGCCTTCCAGCGCCTTTGCCACCACGCTCAGCCAGCCGGTGGCCTGCTCGCGTGTGAGGCCGGGGCCCTGGAGGACGCGTGTGAGCGCACGGGCAAGGCGCGCGTCCTCCGATTGCGCGTAACGGTAGTCGACTTGCGCGTTTGTCATCCTGAGGGCGCACAGTCCGAGGAGTTCGGTGCGGCGGCCGGGCAGGGCCTTCGCGAACGCGGCGGTGGCGTCGGCGCCATGCGCGACGGCGTGCAGCCAGCCCAGGGAGTAGTCCCAGCCATGCGTGTCGTGCTCGGCCGGATACCAGGCCGTGAATCCTGCGTACCAGCGTTCCGTGGCTTCCTTTGATACGAGGCCGGGGACTGTGTGCCCGCGTGTCAGAACGGAGCAGAGGACCAGCGGGGCGAAGGTCCGGGCCTGAACCTCGGGGTGGGCGAATCGGGCGGTGGCGGTGTCTCCGAGTGCTTCCAGGACTTCATCGAAGTGCCCTTCCGCGATCCAGCGGGAAGCGGCGGTGTAACCGTGGTCGTCACGGATTTCAGGGTCTGGCGAGACCAGCACGGCCGACAGTTCGTCGGCGAGCCGTGAAGCGGGCATGAAATCGGGAAAGGGAAAATCGGCAGCTGCGATCGACGGCCAGTCGACAAGATCGGCATTCATCGCGTCAGGCTTTCACGTTGACGGCACGGACCAGTAATGACTTTTTTGTGTCTGTTGTCCCGGACGCGCCATCCGGCACGCCTTCATCGGCCGATCGCTGCTGCGGTGGGCGTGGCTCGGCCCATGACTGGCGGGCGGTGAGCGCGAGACCGAGGGCGAACGGCCCGTCGAGCGGCGTCGAGCCGATACGCTCCAGGGCGGCGAACAGTTCGCACAGGCTCGTCGGCGCCAGGACAATCGGCTTCGTCGCCGCCCGCGGAAGTGGCTTCCTCCGTATCACGACCACAGACGCTCTTTTGCCGCACCCGGGTCGTCGCGTCCACCACCGGGTTCGGTACGAAGTCCGGTGTGAACGATCAGACTCAGCCCGCCACTGTTCGCGTGTTCATCGCGCTCGCCCCGCCCGACCACGCGAAGGACGAGCTCGCCCGGGAGCTGCGCCCCGCCTATGACACGCACCCTCGTATGCGGTGGAACCGCATCGAGGACTGGCACATCACCCTGGCGTTCCTCGGGGAGCTGCCTGTCGGGACGGTTCCGCTCCTGCGTCGGCCTCTCGCCGACCTCGCGGCGGACCACCGGCCACTGTCTCTGGCACTGTGTGGCAGCGGGAACTTCGACGACCGGGTGCTGTGGAGCGGAATCGACGGAGAACTCGATGAGCTGCGCATGCTCGCCGCCGATGTGCGTACCGCAGTCAGGAGCCGCGGTGTCGCCTTCGAGGACCGGCCCCTGCGGCCCCATCTGACGTTGGCCCGTGCCCGCCGGGGGGACCGGTCCTCGGTGGGAGAAATCGCCGAGAGGCTCACCGGCTTCACCGGGCGTCCATGGACCACCGAACGTCTGCACCTGGTGGGCAGCAACGTCGGCCGCAGCAGGGGACTGATCCATTACCGCGACATCGAGTCCTGGGCCCTCGGCGACGGGAGCCCCACTGGAGCTTCAGCGGACTCGTGAGGCAGTCCCCATGCCTCCCTGACGACTACTCACGTGTCCGGCGTCGTCGAATCCGTGGAGGCGTGCTCCCGGCGGTCGGCCAGCAGGGCGAGGGAGGGGGCGGTCCCGGGCAGTCGCGAGTGGTCGGAGCGCAGTCCGTCGAGAGCGATGGCGATCGTGCGCTTCCGGGCGTCGCGCGCCGCGTCGATCAGATCGGTGCGCCCCTGCCGGTCGAGTTGCTCGATCAAGGGGGACTTGCCGAGTTGTTCGATCAGTAGCGAGACGTCGGTGACCGTGGCGTCCGACCTGAGTGCTCCAGCGGCATGCGCGCGGGCCACCAGGTCCCGCATCAGCTCATCCGACCTGGTGAACTTGGCCGCCATCTCGTCGGTGACGGCGATCGTGCCGGCCAGCGGCCCGAGGGAGCCGCCGCTGAACTCGACGCAGGCGCTGATGTAGTGCGCGAGGCCTTCCCACGGGTCGTCGTGCCGCAGACCGTGTTCGGCGGCCTGGATCCACTGGTCGAGCGAGAGCGCGCACAGACGCTGGAAGAGCTCTTCCTTGGACCGGTAGCGGCGGTAGAGGCTGGCGATGCCGACTCCGGCGCGTGCGGCGATCGCGGCCACCGATGCGTGCGCCCCGTCCAAGGCCAGAACCCTCTCTGCGGCCTCCAGGAGGGCCTGATCGTTGCGTTCTGCTTCGGCGTGACGGGGAGCTCTGCGAGCCATGGGCTCAACGTAACCCTTTGCGAAGCGATTCGCCCCGTTATGGGCCCACTGCTCGCGAAGCTGCCGCGAAGTGACACGTAGCTCTCTGTGTGCTTGCGTCACCGTGGTCGCGCTGTGGTGATCGAGACGAGGAGCTGGGCGTGTGTCGGAACCGGGAACCGGAGGACCTGATCGGGGTCTGGACGCTGCTGGGGGAGGACCAGGATCGGCTCTGGAGCAAGTCGGGGGCGAACCGGCCGGGCTTGGCGCTACTGCTGAAATTCTTCGAGGTGGAGGCGCGCTTCCCGGAGGCCGGCTTCACTTCCGAGTTCACCTCGGTGGCCTCTTATAAGCTCTCAATCTGCGAGCCTGCGGCAGCAGATGAGGGTGCAGTCGATGCTGGTGAAGGCCGGCAAGTGCTCGGTCTTGCGCTCGTAGCGGCGGTGGAGTCGACGGCAGTCGGCGAGCCAGGACATGGTCCGTTCGATCGTCCAGCGATGTAGACCGAGCCGCTGCGAGGTCTTGACGCCCCCGCGGGCGATGCTGTGCCGGATTCCGCGCCGAGAGAGCCATTGCCGTAGGTGGTAATAGTCGTAGCCCTTGTCGGCGTGGACCTTGCCGGGCCTGCGGCGACGAGGGCCTCGACGGGATCGGATGAGCAGTATGCCCTGCACGAGTGGGATCAAGACCTGGCTGTCGTGGACGTTGGCGCCGGAGATTCCGACGGACAGGAGCAGACCGGTCCACTCGGTGACTAGGTGGATCTTCGCCCCGTACTCACCCCGGTCGACAGGATTCGGACCCGTCAGGTCCCCCTGCTCAGGCTCGCATGTTCACCGAGTCGATCGCGCAACGAGACCAGGCCGGTTCCCCGCGGGCCTCGAGTTCGTCGAGGGCCGGGCGGTGGAGCTTGGCTCCGACCCTGGCCTTCGTCCACTCGGTGAACCTGCGGTGAGCAGTGCCCCGGAATGACCGAACGATGCTGTGGGCAACCGCTGCCACGTGCAGCCCGATGTCGCCACGAACACGACCGCGGCTGAGACCTCCCGGCCACTGTGACGATGCCGACTGCCCCCTGAGGCCGCGAGGGTGACTCCGGCACCACGTGTCGGCGTACTCGTGAGAGTGCTCCACTGCGTACGGAGATCTGTGCACCAGGCTTCTCCTCCTGCGCGAGTCTCCAGCAGTTCCACGGCCGAGT